>JADCEV010000011.1 GCA_020249865.1 Roseomonas sp.
CGACCATCACCGCGCGGGTGATGCTGGAGTTTCTGCATTGGCTTTCTCTGCCGGAAGCCGCGCGCGCAGGCCGCGACTTGGTGGTGTTTCGCGGCATGGATGACCGGCGGGTGGAGCGCTGATTTTTCTTAAAAATATGTAATGTTCATCCCGCCCGGCGGCGCGGTTCCAGCAGCAGCATTCCGCCACGCTTCAGCCCACCCCCGGCGAGTGCCAGCAGTGCCACCGCAGCATGGGAAAAACGCCCCGGCGCCGTGGCATCGCCCAGCAAAAGCGCCACCAACACCAGATCACACAGCACACCAGCACCAATCAAAATAAGGGCAAACATTTACCTGCTCACGCTTCGTTCAGCTCTCCTTTAAGCTGCCCAGCGCGGCAGCAGCGCGACCAGAGAAAGGCAGTTTCGTGGCAAGACACCATGGACAGAAGCCCTCGTATCTGAGACTGTTCCGGTCATTGACCGTGTAAAAGGAGCTTCCCCATGCGCCGTTTCCTGGCCGCCGCCCTGCTTTCCGCAGCCCTTGCCGGGCCCGCCTTTGCCCAGGGGCAACCGCCGCTGCGCTGCGGGGTTGATGGCACATTCGCCCCCCATGCCTTCCCCTCGCTGCAAGGGGGTGTGCAGGGCTTTCAAATTGACCTGTTCCGCGAAGTCGCCAAGCGGATGGGGCGGGAGATTGTGATCGAAAGTGCCTCCTTCTCCGGCCTTATTCCGGCCATGAATGCGGGGCGCTATGATTTTCTTTGTGCGCCCACCACGGTGACGCCGGCGCGTGCCGAAGCGCTGCTGTTCACGGAAGGCTATATCTGGACCGAATTGCAATTCGGCATCCGCCGCGGCACGCCACCCATCAGGTCCGAGGAAGATCTCCGCGGCAAGACCATCAGCGTGAACAAGGGCACGCCCTATGAAAACTGGGTCACGGCCAATGCGCAGCGCCTGAACCTCACACTGCTCGCCTTTGATACGCAGCCCGATGCGGTGCAGGCCGTCATTCAGGGGCGCGCTTATGCCAACCTCTCGGGCAATACGGTGGTGCGGTTTTCTGCTTCCCGTACGCCGCAATATATCGCGGATTTCGTGTTGCCCGGCACGCGCATGCATTGGGGCACACCCTTCCGGCGTGACAGCGCGGCGCTCCGCAACCAGGTTGAAGATGTGCTCACCTGCATGAAGCGCGATGGCACCATCGCCACCTTGTCCGAGAAGTGGTTCGGCAATCGCCCCGGGCCTGATCAGGCGGAAGTGATGGAATTCCCCGGCTATGGTCCGCCGGGTCTGCCAGGCTATGACCCCACACCGCAGAATCCGCGCTGCTGATGGCGTTTAACGCATGGGCGCGGCGGGCATGAACCCCGCCCGCCCCATTGTTGAAGCGCGCGCCATCCACAAGCATTTCGGCGCCCTGCATGTGCTGCGCGGCGTGGATTTCACGGTGGAAGAACGCCAGCTTGTCTTCGTGATCGGGCCATCCGGGTCCGGCAAATCCACGCTGCTGCGTTGCCTGAACCGGTTGGAGGAACCCTCCAGCGGTTCCATCATCGTGGACGGCATAGACATTCTGGATGCGCGGACGGATATCAACAAGGCGCGGCAGCGGATTGGCATGGTGTTCCAATCCTTCAACCTTTATCCGCATATGACCGCGCTTGGGAACGTCATGCTCGCACTGCGCAAGGTGCAGGGGCTGGACAAGGCAGAAGCCGAAGCCCGAGCGCAGCGCGCCTTGGATCGCGTGCATTTGGCGGATCGTGCGGACCACTATCCCAATCAGCTTTCCGGCGGGCAGCAGCAGCGTGTGGCCATTGCGCGTTCCATCGCGCTTGAACCGCGCGTCATGCTGTTTGATGAACCGACCAGCGCGCTCGATCCTGAATTGGTCGGCGGCGTTCTGGCGGTGATGCGCGAATTGCGGGAAGACGGCATGACCATGGTGGTGGTCAGCCATGAAATGAGCTTCGCGCGCGCCGCCGCGGATCGCGTGGTTTTCATGGCCGATGGCGAAGTTCTCGAACAGGGCCCGCCGGCTGAAATCTTCAGCGCAGCGCGCCATGAAAGGCTGCGCGCCTTTATCAGCCAGGTTGAGCGGCACTGACCCGCCATGACCGGCTGGGAACGCTTTACCGATAGTTTCTTCAATGCGCGCGTCATGGCGCAGTACCTGCCGAAGATCATAGAAGGCTTTGGGCTCACGATTGTGCTGGCGCTGTGCATTATCGCCGCCGGCTTGATCGCGGGACTTGCTTTGGCGGTGCTGCGTGCGCTCGGCGTGCGGCCGCTCAACTGGCTGATCATTTTCGTGGTGGATCTGTTCCGCGCCCTGCCGCCGCTGGTCATCATTGTGCTGCTGTTCTTTGGCCTGCCCAGCATGGGGATGGAGCTTTCCGGCTTTGCTTCCGCATGGCTTGCTCTGACCTTGGTGCTGATGGCGTTTTCCGAGGAGATTTTCTGGGCCGGCATTACCAGCGTGCCGAAGGGGCAATGGGAAGCGGCGCGCTCGACGGGGCTCAATTTCCTGCAAGCGCTGGGCTATGTGGTGCTGCCGCAGGCCTTGCGCCTGACCATTCCGCCGCTGACGAACCGCACCATTGCGATCACCAAGGGCACCGCACTCGCTTCCGTGGTGGCGGTGCCGGATATTCTGGGCGCGGCAAGTTCCGGGCTTTCCCATTCCTTCAACCCATCGCCGCTCACCCTCGGCGCCTTGGCCTATCTGGTGCTGTTCTTTCCCGTAGTCCTGTTGGGCCGCTGGATTGAAACGCGCTTTGCCTGGAAGCGCTGAGCATGCAGGATTTCCTTGAAGCCTTCCTGAATTGGGAGATCATGCGCGAAGCCTCTCCCATTCTCTGGCAGGGGTTGCGCGCGACGTTATTGCTTTCGCTGCTGGTGGTGCCGCTGGGGCTTTTGGGGGGCATCATCCTGGCGGTGCTGTCCACCCTGCCCCATGCCTGGGTGCGTTGGCCACTGCGCATTTGGGTGGATACTTTCCGCGCCTTGCCGCCTTTGGTGCTGCTGATTTTCATCTTTGCCGGCCTGCCTTTTCTGGGCCTGGAGATCAGCGCCTGGAGCGCGGTGGCGATCGGGTTTTTCCTCAACACGGGTGCCTATTACGGCGAGATTCTGCGCGCCGGCATTGAAAGCGTCCCCCGCGGCCAGGTGGAAGCCGCGCGCAGCACGGGGCTGACCGCAGCGCAGACCATGCGCTTCATTGTGCTGCCCCAGGCGGTGCGCAATGTGCTGCCCGATCTGATTTCCAATACTCTGGAGGTGGTGAAGCTCACCTCCATCGCCTCAGTCGTGGCGCTGCCCGAATTGCTGTTCCAGGCGCGGCAGGCGCAAAGCGTGACGTACAATGCATCGCCGATTGTAGCGGCGGCGATCATCTATTTCATCCTGCTCTGGCCCGTGGTGCGCTTGCTCAGCCGGCTTGAGAATAAGCAATTGGCGGCGCGGCGCTGACTACTTCACGGCATAGACATCATAGCATGGCCCGCTTGGCGGGCGCTGGCCCACACCGACCGCGACGATCTTGTTCATCCAGGCAAGATCAGCCGCGCCGGTTTCAAAGCGGATCAGCGTGCGGAAATAGATCTCGGATGGGTCAACGCTCTCTCCTGCGGCAAGCTTCGCGAGGGCAGCCGGGGAGCCATGGCGGATGCCATTGTAGGCGGCATAGACCATGCTGCCGGAAGCGGCGCGAATGGTGAGCCGCACATCAATTTGCGCCGAGCCATCGGCGTCAACGCGGAGCCAATCCGCGGCCGATCCCGGCATGATTTCGCCGTTGAGCTTGGGGCCAACAACGGTGCCGCCCGTCACCGGCACGATGCGGAGTTCGCCGTTGCGCGTCGTGCCGATCATTTGCGGCGTTCCCACACCAAGCGTCATGCGGAACAGGTATTCGGATTGCAAAGGCAATGGGGTCATGGGCGTTTCTCCTTCCACGCGATGATGCCTCGGCGACCGCCTCTTTTCCAGAGCGGCGCGGACCACCCATGGTGGAAACGTCCCGATCGAATACAAGAAAATATTTTCTATCTATGGTTGATTTTGGGTAATTATTTGAAGAATTACTGAATTGAAGGCTTGCTTTTTTATCCATTTTCAAGAAACCTTAACTAAAGCTGAACATGACGGTCGAGGAGCAATTCGTGACAATCTTGGCCCCGTTGTTTGAAGGCTGCCAGCCCGCTTCGGGTCGCCAAGGCCGCCATGCGGGTTCGCCATGATCAATTTCGCGCGGCTGCTTCTCTTCCCGGGACAGACCAACGCGCTTTCAGGGCTATTCGAAAGCGATTGGGATTACGGCAGAGCCATTCATTTCGCGGCACCCCAAGCCCTTATCCAACAATTTGACGCAAAAACCTTGTCTGAAATTGCGCCGAGCATCCTTTGGCAGCAGGGCGTGGTCAGCGCCGCTGATATCGCCATCTCGGCTGATTGGCGCTTTGAACTTTACAACCAGGGCACCATCACGAATCGTCTTTTTCTGACTCTCACGGAAGGCGGCCATGCCACGGATGGGCGCTACGCCATCACGGGCAGCGCCTATGCTGATGAGGTCCATAATGCCGGGCGGATCGAAGGCGCCGTGCTGTTGGCGGACGGGGATGACCTGTTTGACGGGCGGCTCGGTTTTATGCTCGGCGCCGCTGATGGTGGCGCGGGCGATGATACCTTATTGTCCGGTTCCGCTGCGGAAACCCTGCTCGGCGCCGAGGGGCAGGATTGGCTGGATGGTGGTGATGGCGCCGATAGTCTTTTGGGCGGGGTTGGCCACAACCGCATTTTTGGCGGCACGGGCAATGACAGCGTCACCAGCGAGGATGGTGATGATGTGCTCGCGGGCGATGCCGGCGATGATTGGCTGCTGAGCGACCGCGGGAATGACAGCGTCTCGGGCGGTGAAGGCGCGGATACGCTGATTGGCGGCGATGGCGATGATACGCTGGCCGGCGGTGCCGGTGATGACGTGATTGACGCCTGGGATGATCGCGACCTGGCTTGGGGCGGTGATGGGAATGACACCATCACTGTCTGGGGGGGCGATGACACGGTTTTCGGCGGCGCGGGGGATGATGTTATCCTGGCCGGCACGGCCAGCCTTGAGGATTTAATGAGCCTCTTTGCCTTTTAGCTGATACGCCGTGTTTCAGCGCTGCCGCCAGGGCAGGCCGGATGCCTTCCACCCGGCGGCACTCCCCCGATGCCCGGCGCCATCCACCGGGCCTTCAAAGCCATCCGCCACATTGAAGGCATGCGCAAAGCCCGCCGCCTGCGCCGCCTGCCCCGCCGATTGAGACCGCGCACCAGACCGGCAGATGAAATAGAGCTTATGCCCCGGCGTCAGGCCGGCCGCCTGCAAATCCTCGGCAAAGCCGCCATTCACCTGCATGGAGGGATACATTTGCCAGGGAATCAGCACCACCTGTTTCCCAAGCGCCCCCAAATCCGGCAGGCCAACAAAATTCCATTCCGCATCGGTGCGCACATCAATCAGCACGGCATCCTTGTCGGCGGCCAAGGCATCCCAGGTATCCTTGGGGCTGATATCGGGCACGGGGGGCATGGCGTGGTCTCCTGTTCCTTGGTTCACCCGGCATCTTGCCACAGCCTGGGGCTTTGCGTGTAGGGTTTCCTGAGAAGCTTGGGCGCAGCTCGCCCAGATAAAGGGGGAAGCCATGTTGGGATTGATGCAGGATTGGCCCTTGCTGATGCATAAGGTGCTGGACCACGCCGCCATCCAGCATCCGGGGCGGCAGATCATTAGCCGTTCCATCGAAGGTCCTTTCCATCGCACGAATTACCAGGATGTACGGCTGCGTGCGCTCCGTCTCGCGCAACGCTTGCAGCGTGATGGCATCAGGCTTGGTGATCGGGTTGTCACACTCGCCTGGAATACTTGGCGGCATGTGGAAGCCTGGTATGGCATTACTGGCATTGGCGCCATTTACCACACCGTCAATCCGCGGCTGTTTCCGGACCAGATCGCCTGGATCCTGAACCATGCCGGTTCACGCGTGCTGATGCTGGACCTGACCTTCATTCCCTTGATCCAGCAATTGGCGCCGAAGCTTGAACACATCGAACGCTTCATCATCCTGACCGATGGCGCGCATCTGCCTGAGACGGGGCTCCGCAATGCCGTGGCTTATGAGGATTGGCTGGCCGAAGCCGATGGCGATTTCGCCTGGGCGAGCTTTGATGAAAGAACCGCTGCCGGGCTTTGCTATACCTCAGGCACCACGGGTGATCCCAAGGGCGTGCTCTATTCGCATCGGTCCAATATCCTGCATGCGCTGGCCTGCAATCAGGTGGATTGCCTGGGCCTTGGTGTCGCGGATCGCGTCATGCCGGTGGTACCGATGTTTCATGCCAATGGCTGGTCCCTGCCCATTTCTGCCCCCATGGCCGGCGCCACGCTGATCCTGCCCGGCGCCAAGCTGGATGGCGCTTCGGTGCATGAAATCATCACGGAAGCGCAGGTGAATTTCTCTGCCGCCGTGCCGACGGTTTGGATGATGCTGCTCCAGCATATGGAAGCAACGGGGGCGCGCATTGATACGCTCAAGCGCGTGGTGATTGGCGGTTCCGCCTGCCCCGCGGCCATCACCAAAACCTATCAGGAAAAATACGGCGTGCGCGTGATCCATGCCTGGGGCATGACGGAAATGTCTCCTGTCGGCACCACCTATCAGCGCAAGCCCGAAATCAGCGGGCTTGATCCCGAAGCGGCATTGGCCCTGCAAGCCAAGCAAGGCTGCCCGCCCTTCACGGTGGAGATGAAAATCACCGATGATGCCGGCAAGGATCTACCCTGGAATGGAGAGGTTTTCGGTCGCCTCAAGGTGCGCGGCCCGGCCATCACGCGCAATTACTTCCGGCGTGAGGATGAAGCCGTGCTGGATGCGGATGGCTTTTTCGATACCGGTGATGTCGCGACGATTGACGCCAACGGCTTCATGGAAGTGACCGACCGGTCCAAGGATGTCATCAAATCCGGTGGTGAGTGGATTTCCTCCATCGCGCTTGAAAACGCGGCGGTCGGTTATCCTGGTGTCGCGGAAGCGGCCGTTGTCGCCATGCATGATCCGAAATGGGATGAACGCCCGCTGATGATCCTGGTGATGAAGCCAGGTGCGGCCGCGCCGGACCTCGCCGCCATGAATGCCTTCCTCGCCGATAAGGTCGCGAAATGGTGGCTGCCGGATGATCTGGTGGTGGTGGATGAAATTCCCCATACCGCGACAGGGAAGATATTGAAGACGAAGCTCCGTGAAACCTTCAAGGATCACCGTCCGAAGGGCTGAGTCTTACAGCGCCTCACCTTCCGCTGCGCGTCGCAAGCGCCTGAGCGCCTCAGCCCCGCCCGGCAGCGCGGGATAAAGCGCCAAGGCGGCTTCCATGCTGCGCAAGGCGCCAGGCGCATCGCCGGCCTCGGCCTGCAAACGCGACAGGCTTTGCAGGGCGATGAAATGGCGGGGTTCAAGCCTGAGCGCCTCGGCCAAATCCCGCGCGGCTTCCCGTACCTGCCCCAGCGCCGCCAAGGCTTCCGCGCGCAAATGCCAGGCACTTGCCGCATTGGGCGCCAGCGTCACCGCCGCGTCAAAATCCTCAATCGCTTCTTCCGGCAGGCGCGCATTCAGATTGCGGGTGCCGCGCTGCAACAACAGCCTGGCGGCCGGGGATGCCGCTTCCACCCATAATTGCCTGATCCGCGCTTCCGCCAAGGCAAGCTGCGCCGCATCCTGGCTGTCGCGCAGCACGGCAAAAAGCTGGTCAAGCTCCGCCGCGCGCGGTGTGCCCTGCGCCAGCGCCAGCCCCGGCAGCGCCAAGCCCAGCAGCAGGGCGGCGCGGCGCGTCATCATGCAAGCTCGCGCGCTTTCGCGATGCCTTCCGGCTCCGGCCCGCCCGCCATCCAATCGAGCAATTCCACCGTGTGAATGGCCGGCATCGCGCCATCACCCAATTGCGTCAGGCAGCCAATATTCCCCGCCGCAATCACCGCCGCCCCGGTGCGTTCCAGATTGCCGAGCTTGCGTTCCTTCAACTGCCCGGCAATTTCGGGCTGCATCAGATTATAAGTGCCCGCCGATCCGCAGCAGATATGGCCTTCCGCCGGTTCCTTCACCGTGAAGCCGGCCTTCGCCAGTAACGCCTTGGGTTCCGCCGTGATCTTCTGGCCATGCTGCAAGGAACAGGCGGCATGATAGGCAACCGTCAGCCCCGGCGGCTTGCGGCTTGGCGCATAGCCAAAGCGCGTCAGTACTTCCGAAATGTCGGCGGCCAAGCCCGCAACCTTCTTGGCCTTCTCCCGCCAGGGGGCCGGCTCCTCTCGGAACATGAAGCCGTAATCCTTGAGCGTGGTGCCGCAGCCGGACGCATTCACCACAATCGCATCCAGCCCTTCACCCTCAATCTCCGCTGACCAGGCGGCGATATTCGCCCGCGCCAGACGCATCGCCGGATCGTGATGGCCCATGTGATGATCAAGCGCGCCGCAGCAGCCCTGGCCCTTGGTCACCACCACCTCAATCCCCATGCGCGTCAGCAGTCGGATTGTTGCCTCATTGATCGAAGGGGCCAGCACCTGTTGCGCGCAGCCTGTCAGCAAGCCAACCCGCCCGCGTCTTTCGCCCTGCGCTGGAAAAATACCCCGACGCTCAGTCGCGGAAGGCGATGGCACATGCGCGGGCGCAAGCCGCAGCATCGCCCGCAGCCTTTCCGCCATGGGGGATTTGCCCGGCACCAGGCGCGCAAAAGGCCGCGCCAGACTGGCGCCCAACAGGGCCACACGAAAGCGGAACGGATAGGGCAAGATGAAGGAGAGCAAGCGCCGCAAGAAACGCTCAGCCGCCGGGCGCTGATAGGTCTTTTCAATATAGGCCCGCGCGTGATCCACCAGATGCATGTAATGCACCCCGGAAGGGCAGGTGGTCATGCAGGACAGGCAAGACAGGCAACGGTCAATATGCCGCACCTCCAACTCACTCGCGGGGCGGCCCGATTCCAACATATCCTTGATCAGATAAATCCGGCCCCGCGGGGAATCCAACTCATCGCCCCGCAACAAAAAGGTGGGGCAGGTCGCGGTACACATGCCGCAATGGACACAACTCCGCAGGATGCGGTTGCTTTCGGCAATATCCGGGTCGGCCAATTGGGCGGGTGAGAAAAGGGTCTGCATGGGACGATTATAACCTACAACACAAACCATGGGCAGAAGCGGGGGCTCTGCCCCCGCCCCCCCGCCGACACGAATTCAATCCTTACGCGGGCGGGCGCCAAGGATATGGGCGATGGCGTAGGTCAGATCAGGGCGGTTCAGGGTGTAGAAATGGAACTCATCCACGCCATTGGCCTGCAATAGCCGCACCTGCTCAGCCGCCACCACGGCAGCGACCATGCGGCGCGTCTCCACATCTTCTTCCAACCCCTCAAACAATTGGCCCATCCAGGCGGGCACCGACGCGCCACACATGGCCGAGAACTTCACCACCTGCTGGAAATTGGAGACCGGCAGAATCCCCGGCACGATCGGCACCGTAATGCCCTTGGCATGGCAGCGATCAATGAAACGCAGGAAAACCTCGGCATCGAAGAAATACTGCGTAATGGCGCGCGTCGCGCCCGCATCAATCTTGCGCTTCAGAAAGTCCAAATCCGCATCGGCTGAAAGCGCCGCGGGATGGGTTTCAGGATAGGCGCCCACACTGATCTCAAAATCGCCAACGCGCTTCAGGCCGCGCACCAGATCCTCGGCCTGCGCATAACCGCCAGGATGGGGCACATATTCCGTGGCCCCGGCCGGCGGATCACCCCGCAACGCCACAATATGGCGCACGCCGGCGGCCCAATAGCGCCGCGCGACCTCATCCACTTCGTCCCGCGTTGCGCCGACACAGGTCAGATGCGCCGCCGGGGTCAGGCTGGTTTCAGCCACCAGGCGCGCCACGGTCGCATGGGTGCGTTCCTGCGTGCTGCCGCCCGCCCCATAGGTCACCGAGACAAAGCGCGGGCCAAGCGGCTCCAACCGCCGAATGCAAGCCCAAAGCTGTTCTTCCAGCTTATCCGTCTTGGGCGGGAAGAATTCAAAGGAAAGCCGCGGCGCCGGCAGGGCAGCCGGGGCCGGAAGGGCGTTGAAACGCGGGCCGGTCAGCCAACGGGCCAAGGGGCCAGGGGTGAGGTTGTTCATGACATATCCCGAAATGGTGAGGCCTTGGGCCTTCCGCAACGCCGCCCCCCTTTGCCCATCACGGCCATCTTGGCAAGGGCGCATTACTTACGTTAAGCGGTTCCTTTCTTGTGGCTTTTCGCGCTAAGAAACCCCGAATGACCTTTCCCGCCCCCCGCCTCCTCGGCGCTGCCGCGCTTGCCCTGTTGATGCTGGCGGGCTGCGCCACGCGCCCGCCCGCCGATGACCCGGAAGCGTTGCAGGAATTCAGGGAAAACAACGATCCCTTCGAACCCACCAACCGTGTCATGTTCGAAGTGAATGAGGTGATCGACAAGGCGGTATTGCAGCCCATTGCGGAAGCCTATCGCGACCTGCTGCCGAAACCCGTGCGTTCGGGCATCCGCAATCTGCTCGGCAATCTGCGTACGCCTACCATCCTGACCGGCGATTTGCTGCAAGGCAATCTGACCCGCGCACGCGAAACGCTCGGGCGTTTCATCGTGAATTCCACCATCGGGATTGGCGGCATTGTGGATGTGGGCCGCCGCTATGACGTGCATGGCCATTCCGAGGATATGGGCCAAACCCTGGCGGTTTGGGGCGTTGGTGAGGGTTTCTATATGTTCGTGCCCCTGCTGGGCCCGACCACGGCGCGCGACCTGACGGGCTTTGCGATTGACATCTACACCAATCCGCAATCCCTGATCGGGCAGGGGCAGATCCTGGATGTCTGGAATTACACGCGCATCGGCATGACCGTGGTGGATACGCGCGAAGCCCTGCTGGAGCCCTTTGATATGGTCCGCAAGACCTCACTTGATCCCTATTCAACCCTGCGTTCAGCCTATCGTCAGCGGCGCACCTTTGAAATCCTGAACAAGGATGGCCCTGGCGGCGCCGTGGCGCCCGCGGGTGGTGTGGGCTTTGGTCAGGGTGTTTTGGAACCGCCATGATTGAACGTATTTTGATCCAACGGCGTGTGTTGCTTGCGGGTATTGCCATGCTTGGCACCGCGCCGGCCCGTGCGCAGCAAATGGACATCAACCGTGCCACCGCGTTTGTGGATAGGGCCGGACAGGATTTGGTGAATGCCATCAATGACCCGCGCCTCAATCAGACACAGCGGCGCGATAGGGTGGCCAGTATCCTGCGCAATGCGATTGATATTGAAGGCACCGGGCGCTTCATCCTGGGCCGCTATGTGCGCCAGGCATCGCCTGCCGAATTGCAGGATTACCTCAAGCTGTTTGATGAGATTATCATCCGCAACCTCTCTGCCCGCTTCGGCGAATATCGCGGCGTGAAATTCTCGCTCGGCCGTTCGCAACAGCGCACGGAAGAAGATGCGCTGGTGAGCACCCTGGTCGAGCGCCCCAATACAGCACCCTTTACGCTTGATTGGCGGGTGGCGGAAATCAACGGCCAACCCCGGGTGGTGGATGTGATTGCGGAAGGCACATCCCTGCGGCTGACCACGCGGAGCGAGTATTCCGCCGTTATTCAGCGCAATGGCGGGCGCGTGGCGGCGCTGCTGGACGCCATGCGCGGGCAGATCACCCAATTGGCGGCGCGTGAGGGCGGCTGATCGCCCCCCCCCATCCCTTCCAACGTGCCCTGCCAAGGTCCAAGCCGCTCAGGGCCAAAGGCCGACCCGGCGACCATGCCTGATGATCAGGCGCGAAACCCTTCCAAATTCGCCAAACCAGCCTCATATCCAAAAATGAAGCTGGTGATGCGCAAGTTCATCCACGGATATCGGCGGCAGTGAATACGGAATTCTCGGCAATCCCCCCGGAGGGAGCAGATCAACGGACCACCCGCCATCGGCGGGCCCCTCGGGGCTGCGGCGCAATTCCCCCTCGCCCTGCCCCCGCCGCGACGATCCGATGAACGCCGCGCAGATTCCAGCCGGATCAGTCCCCCGCTGGTCTGGGACGCTTTACCTCGCTGGTGCCGGGTTTGCGCTTTGGGCGCTCATCATGGTGTTGTGGCCAGATCCTGGGTTCACTGCGGATTGGCCCTGGCTGGCAATGTTCTGGGCGCTCCAGATCGGCATTGGCATCGCCGTGCTGCACCGCGTGCTGCAACTGATGCGGCGCCTGCCCAAACTCGCCAGATGGCCTGCATGGCTGCTTGTTGCGGTCAGTGGTGTGGTCGGCTCCTTCCTGCTCGCGCCCGTTTACTGGGTGATCGGTGAGATCCTGATGCAGCAGGCGCTCGGTTTCCCCGCCACGATTGATGATGATGGTGACCTGGCGCCGCAACTTGGCTTCGGCCTGGTGGCCATGGCGCAGGAATTCAGCGACATCGTGGGCCCGGTAACCGCCGCCTGGCTGCTGATTTCCTGGCCGCGGCTTTATGGCCAAACCTCAACCTCACCCCTGGTCGCGGTGCCGCAAGCCGCGGCGCCAATGCCGGCGCCCCTGCCCCTGCCAAGCCCAGCCGAGAGCGCCAGCCCGGAACCGCCCGCATGGCGTGCCGCCTTGCCCCGGGAATTGGGCGGGGATCTGATCGCCGTTTCTTCCGAGCTGCAATACCTGCGCGTTTGGACCACGCGCGGCAATGCGCTTGTGCTTGGGTCATTGCAGGATGTTGAGGATGGCGAAGGGGCGGGCGGCATGCGCGTCCATCGGTCATGGTGGGTCAGCGCACGGCATGTGCGCGGCATCCGGCGAAGCGGTGACACTGCGATTTGCGAGATGAGCGATGGCCGCCAGGTACCGGTCAGCCGGCGCCGGAAGGCCGAGGTCCTGACGCGCTTCGGGGACGGTGCGCGGTATGAAATTCCCCCCACACCACCGCCCCCATCGGCCCGCCCGGTTCAGAACAAGCGCTTAAGCCCGACCTGGAGCGACACCGGGTTGTAGTCCGGCTTGGACAGCCGCCCGGTAACGCCGGATTCGGCTGCCATATCAATGCCGCCCAGCGCGAGGAAACGGACATCCGTCACCAGCCGCCAGGCATTGCCAAGCGGGATTTCCCCACCCGCGATGAATTGCACGCCAAATTTGCCTTGCTCGGACCAGGCGCGTTGGTTGGAACTTGTATTGAGGTCGAGGTCTATTTCCTGAACCCAGCCAAGACCCAGGCCGAGATAGGGTGTCCAGCCCCTGGTCAGGCCCACAAAGCGGCGCAAGCCATTGATGAAAAAGATGTTTGAGGCGAAGTCGCCATCCGTCGCCAGCGTCGTGCCGCCTTTGGTCAGCGAATCGAGCGGGTGGCTGCGGTAATTCCACTCAAGCTCCGTGGCCCAGCCATTGCCGAACTGAAAGCCAATATTGGCGCCCAAGCCGAGGCCGGTATTGAAGCTGGCTTCCAGACCGGAGCCAAAGCCGGCATTGCCGACCTCATTGAAGGAGGTGGAACCGAGCCAGCTCGCCTGGCCATAGACCGTGGCATAGATGCCACGCGGTTCGGTCTGTGCCAGCGAAGGCCCTGCCTGGCCGACAAGGCAGGCCAGCACGACAGCCAGGCCAAGAAAACGACGAAAATTCATAGACAAGGCTCCATGAAAGGATGTGTTCGGATGCGCCGAGCCGCGCCGCCTGGGGAGACGCGAACCAACACCTGCGGATATAGGGGAGGGCTGAAATGACGTATCGGGCGATTGAATGAGCGGTTGCCTGGATGAATGAGCGGCATTCGACCGCTTGGGGCAGTATTCGATCGGATGGAAAGGTCAGATCGCGCTTCTTGCCATGGGGGGTTATGGAATCGGGATCAGCTTATCTTCCCTGGCAGACCCGCACCCCCGGTTCCGGCGGAAGAAACGCCGCACCGGGCCATGCGGGCGCCTGACCGCGCGTGAGGGCGGCAGATCAGCCGGGCTTCACGCTTTCATAGACCACCATGGCATGCCCCTTATGGGTAAAGCCGCCCGAAGGACGCATGCCGATATCTTCCATCACCTGGCGTGATGCCTCATTGGTTTCGCGCGCCACCGCGATGATGCGCGGCAAACCAGCGGCATGGCCGAAATCCAGCGCGGCGCGGGCTGCTTCCCGCGCATAGCCCTTGCCGCGACATTCCGGCCACAGCGCATAACGGAGCGCCACACCCCGCCCATCGGGGCGTTCCATCAGCCCGCAAATACCCAGAAACTCACCACTGCCGCGCACAAAGACAGACCAGGTGCCATAACCCCGCACCGCCCAGAAATCGATATCATCTTCCAATTCTTCCCGCGTGCGTTCGGCGCTGCGCG
Organism: Roseomonas sp.; assembly: GCA_020249865.1. GTDB lineage: Bacteria > Pseudomonadota > Alphaproteobacteria > Acetobacterales > Acetobacteraceae > Neoroseomonas. Next base: position 14,383 of record JADCEV010000011.1, read on the forward strand.
TGCCATGCAGCATGAAACCAAAGACGCGTTCATCCGCCTTCAGGCGAATAAGGTCGGGCAATTGTTCCGGCGCCGGCGGTAGCAGGGAAAGCCGCGCGGTATTGATGCCGCGCGGCGTATGCAGGGCGCCAAGCGGCTGGTTCACCGCTGCAAGGGCCGGTATTTGATGCGGTGCGGTTCCGTCGCATCCGCGCCGAGGCGCCGGCGCTTGTCTTCCTCATAGGCTTGGAAATTGCCCTCAAACCATTCGACATGGCTATCGCCTTCGAAAGCCAGGATATGGGTGGCGAGCCGATCCAGGAAAAAGCGGTCGTGGCTGATGATCACCGCGCAACCGGCGAAATCCATCAGCGCTTCTTCGAGGGAGCGCAGCGTATCCACATCCAGATCATTGGTCGGTTCGTCAAGCAGGATGACGTTATGTTCGCGCTTCAGCATCTTTGCCAGATGCACGCGGTTGCGTTCACCGCCGGAAAGCACGCCAACGCGCTTTTGCTGATCCCCACCCTTGAAGTTGAAGGCTGCGACATAGGCGCGTGAGGGGATGCTGCGCTTGCCGATGGTGATCATATCCATCCCGTCCGAGATTTCTTCCCAAACGGTGCGCGTGTCATTCAGGCTATCGCGGCTTTGATCCACATAGCCAAGCTGGACACTATCCCCGATCACGAGGCTGCCGGAATCGGGCTTTTCGCCGCCGGTGATCATCTTGAACAGCGTGGATTTGCCCGCGCCATTGGGGCCGATCACGCCGACAATGCCGCCCGGCGGCAGCTTGAAGGAAAGATTGTCAATCAACAGCCGATCACCAAAACCCTTGGACAGATTCTCGGCCACAATCACAGTATTGCCGAGCCGGGGCGCCGGCGGGATGGTGATTTCGGTCGGGTCCGGCGCCTTTTCCTGGCTGCGGCGGAGCAAATCCTCATAGGCCGCGATACGCGCCTTGGATTTCGCCTGCCGTGCCGCGGGGGAACGCCCGATCCATTCCTGTTCTTCGGCCAATTGGCGCTGGCGCGCGGTTTCTTCGCGTTCTTCCTGGGACAAGCGCTTGCGCTTGGCTTCCAGATAGGCGGAGTAATTGCCTTCATAGGGAATGCCGCGACCACGATCCACTTCCAGAATCCAACCCGTCACATTGTCCAGGAAGTAGCGATCATGGGTCACGATCAGCACCGCGCCCTGATATTCGCGCAGCGTCTTTTCGAGCCAGGCGACACTTTCCGCATCCAAATGGTTGGTCGGTTCGTCCAGCAGCAGCAGATCAGGCTTTTCGAGCAGCAGGCGGCACAGCGCCACACGGCGGCGTTCACCGCCCGAGAGATGCGTCACCGCGCTATCAGCGGGCGGGCAGCGCAGCGCATCGAGTGCAATATCCACCTGCCGGTCAATTTCCCAACCATTCACCGCATCAATCTTTTCCTGCAATTCGGCCTGTTCGGCCAGCAGGGTGTTCATCTCCTCCTCGCTCATTTCCTCGGCGAATTTTTCGGAGATTTCATTGAAGCGCGCGAGGTTGGCGGAAAGCTCGGCAAAGGCCGCGCGCACATTCTCCCCCACCGTCAGATTGGGATCGAGATGCGGTTCCTGCGGCAGATAGCCAACCTTGGCGCCTTCCGCCGCCCAGGCCTCACCGCCGAAATCCTTATCCTGGCCGGCCATGATACGCATGAGGGTGGATTTACCCGCGCCGTTGGGGCCGAGCACGCCGATCTTCGCGGTGGGCAGGAAGGACAGCGTAATGCCCTTGAAGACCTCTCGCCCGCCCGGATAGGACTTGGTGAGGTTCTTCATGACATAGACATATTGATAGGCGGCCATGGGGCGGGGGACCTGATGCGGTTAGGGGGTTTCGAAGGGCGCTCATAGAACAGTTTGCGCCCGGGTGAAATCGGGGCGCGCCGATAAGCCCCGGTAGCGCTATTCGGGCTCCGCAATACGGTTGAGGCTGCCCCGCAGCCGATCAAGCAGGCGAAAAAGCTGCACGGCTTCCTCGGTCGAGAAATCGGCAAGCGCCGCCTGGTAATAGGCGCGAATGGCCGGGCCCATCGCCGCCCATTGGCGGTTGCCTTCTTCCGTCAGGCGCACATGCCTGAGCCGCCCGTCCCCGCCGGCGCGGAGCCTTTCCACGAGGCCAGCCGCCACCAGCCGATCTATCACCGCGGTCAGATTCTGCCGGCTGACCATCAGGAAGGCGATCAATTCCTTGACCGTCAGCCCCGAATCCCGGCTGGCCGGGCGGGCCAGCGCCCCCATCACCGCCCATTGCTGGGTGGTGGCCCCAAAGCCGGCCACGGCCCGCGTGCCGGTTTTGTGCATCAGGTTAGAGGCTTGATAAAGCCTGAGAAAAAGCCGGTTCGCCACGTCAAAACGCGCCGCGTCATCCTCGCGCGTGGTCAGGCTTTCGGGGTTGGTGACGAATAATTGCATCAATAGCTTGCCATTTCAGGTTTAATATATCATAGTATTGTCATTCTGGTCCTGCCAGTCAAATCTCGTTTGAACCGAACCAGGGGGAAACATGCGCGGCCTTCAGAACAAAACGGTCATCGTCACCGGTGGCGGCGGCGGTATTGGCGGGGCTACCTGCCGGCGCTTCGGCGAAGCGGGCAGCCGCGTGGCGGTGTTCGACATCAACGCCGAGAGCGCTGCGAAGACAGCAGCGGACATCACTCAGGCGGGTGGCGTTGCCCAGGCCTTTCGCTGCGACATCACGGATCATGAAGGGGTGAAGGCGGCCGTTGCGGCGGCGGAAGCGGCACTCGGCCC
>JADCEV010000110.1 GCA_020249865.1 Roseomonas sp.
CCATAGAAGACAAGGTGGTGCGGTTTGCCGAACGCGACCGGCACCAGATTTTCCTGGAACCTGAAGGGCTTGATGACCCGACAGTCTATCCAAACGGGATTTCCACGAGCTTGTCAGAAACGGTGCAGGAACAGGTGGTGGCCTCCATCCCTGGGCTTGCCAGAGCCCGAATCCTACGCCCAGGCTATGCCATTGAGTATGACCATATCGACCCACGCGCCCTCACGCCCATGCTGGAATTGCGCCAGGTGCCGCGTCTGTTCCTGGCCGGGCAGATCAATGGCACGACGGGGTATGAGGAAGCCGGTGCCCAAGGGCTGATGGCCGGGATCAATGCAGCCCGCCGCGCTTCAGGGGCCATTCCCGATGCGAGCTTCACGCGGAGTGAAGCCTATATCGGGGTGCTGGTGGATGATTTGACGCTACAGGGCATTTCCGAACCCTATCGTATGCTGACCGCACGCGCGGAGCATCGCCTTTCGCTTCGGGCCGATAATGCGGGGCTCAGGCTTACAGAGCGCGGCATAGCATGGGGCTGTGTGGGTGCAGAACGTGCTGCGCGGCATCGCGCCTTTGCCGCGACAGTTCACGATGCCCTGGCGCGTGCCATTGCAGATGGCGCGACACCTGCCGCCCTTTCTAGTCTTGGTATCGCCGCGAACCAGGATGGCCGGCGACGGTCAGTGCTTGAGGTACTCGCCTTGCCAGGGGTGGAGATGGGGAAGGTGGAAGCGGCGTTCCCCTGGTTGCGCGAAGTTCCCCCTGCCATCCGCATACAATTGGAGGCGGAAGCACTCTACGCGCCTTATCTACGTCGCCAGGAAGCCGAGCGGCGCCTTCTGGAGCGGGAAGAAAAGGCGACAATCGCCGCGTCGCTCGATTTTGACGCTGTTGACGGCCTCTCGGCCGAGATGCGCCAACGCTTGAAGGCGGCGCGCCCCGCTACCCTTGGCGCTGCCGGCCGCGTTCAGGGCGTCACTCCAGCTGCCCTTGCGGCGCTTGCGGTGCATCTGCGGCGCGACGCTCAACGTTTCACGTGAAACATAGCCCGGAAACCACTGAAGGGCTTGCAGCCTTTCGTAGCCTGCTGCTCCGCTGGAATGCCCGGATCAACCTGATTTCGGGAGAAACCGCCGCCGAAATCGATCAGCGCCACATCGCTGATTGCGCGCAATTGCAACCACTTTTGCCGGAGCATGGACCTATCGCTGACATTGGCTCTGGCGCTGGCTTTCCAGGCTTGGTCTTGGCAATTTTGCAGCCCGAGCGCGAAATCCATCTGGTTGAGTCCGACAAGCGCAAGGCTGCGTTTCTGGTCGAAGCAAGTGCTCAGCTGAAGCTACCCATGGTCCGCGTGCATGCCTGCCGCGCGGAAAACGCCAAGCTCTCGCCTTTATCAGCCATTACCGCACGCGCCCTTGCACCGCTGGGATCCCTATTGCCCTATGCCGCCAGATTTCTGGCCCCAGGCGGTGTCGCATTGTTCCCCAAAGGCAAGACCGCCGAGAAAGAGTTGACGGAAGCCGCCCAGGACTGGCACTTCACCCTTGAGCGCTTTCCAAGTGCCACCAGCCCCGAAGCAACCATCCTGCGCCTGAGCAACATCCAACGTGTCCAGCCCTAGCCCCGCCAGGCCGAAAATCATCGCCATCGCCAACCAAAAAGGCGGGGTCGGTAAGACCACGACGGCAATCAATCTTGCCACGGCGCTTGCCACCACACGGAAGGTTCTGCTGATAGACCTTGATCCGCAGGGCAATGCCTCGACCGGCCTTGGCCTGCCGCGCCAGGAAAGGGGCCAAGGCAGCTATGCTTTGCTGGTGGGTGCTGCGCCCCTGGCCGAACTTGTGAAGCCATCGCGCATACCGCAGCTGGACCTGCTCCCGGCCGATGCCGATTTGGCAGGCGCTGAAATTGAATTGATAGATGTCGAGGCGCGCGAAAGGCGCCTGCTGAACGCCCTGGAAGTCGCCCAAGATACGCTGGCCGGTACGGACCTGATCATCATTGATTGCCCGCCATCGCTGGGCCTGATCACGCTGAATGCCCTGGTTGCGGCGGATGAGGTTTTGGTCCCGCTGCAATGTGAATTCTTCGCGCTTGAAGGCGTATCCCAAATCGCGCGCACCATTGAACGCGTCAGCAAAACCTTGAACCCGAACCTCAAGCTCGGCGGCATCATCCTGACAATGTTCGATAAGCGCAACAATTTGTCTGAACTTGTTGCGGCTGATGTACGCGCCTTTTTTGGCGATAAGGTCTATGAAACAGTGATACCGCGCAACATTCGCATCACTGAAGCCCCATCGCACGGCCTGCCTGTCCTGGTCTATGATCATCGCTCGGCGGGTGCCGAGGCCTATGTCGCGCTCGCACAGGAATGGATCCGCCGCCAAAAGCATCCGAAGGAAACGGCTCAATGAAAAAGCCCGCAAGGCTCGGCATGGGTCTCTCGGCCCTGATGGGCGATGCGCCGGCGGCGCCAAGCGCACCGCCGGCCGGCCCGCCACGTAGCCTGCCGATTGCCATGATCGAACCAGGCCCCTTTCAGCCACGTATGGAGCCCGACCGGCAGGCGCTGCAGGAACTCGCGGCCTCGATTACCGAACATGGTATTTTGCAGCCGCTGCTGGTGCGCCCGAAGCCGGGTGCTGCGGGGCGCTACCAGATCATTGGCGGCGAACGTCGCTGGCGCGCGGCGCAGATCGCCAAGCTGCATGATGTACCTGTCGTCATTCGCGATTTCGATGACCGCATGGCCATGGCGGCGGGCTTGGTTGAAAACCTCCAGCGTGAAGACCTGAATGCGATCGAGGAAGCGGAAGGCTTTGCGCGGCTGATCGATCAATTTGGCCTCAATCAGGAAAGCCTGGCGCGCGCGGTCGGCAAATCGCGCAGCCACATCGCCAATACGCTCCGCCTGCTCAACCTGCCGCCTGCCATTCGCGAGCATTTGCGCGCCGGGCGCCTGAGTGCCGGGCATGCCCGCGCCCTGCTGGGGGCGGAGGAGCCGGAAAAGCTTGCCACACAAATCCTCACGCGTGGCCTTTCTGTGCGTCAGGCCGAAGCCATGGCGGCGGCACAGCCGAAAAACCCTGAAGCGCGACGCACCAATGCCAAGGATAGCGATACATTGGCCCTTGAACGCCAGTTGCTGGAACGCCTTGGCCTGCAAGTCGCCATCAAGCATTTCGGCAAGGGCGGCCAAGTCACCATCAGTTATAATGACCTTGATCAGCTTGATGGTCTGATCCGCCTTTTGATGCCCGAAGCATAACGCCCCCTTCACATCCGGGAGCCCGCCTTGTCGAAACTCAATGATCTGGACGCCACCGATCTTGCGATCCTCCGCCTCATTCAGGCGGACGCTTCCCTCTCGCTCGGCGACATCGCGAAGGAGGTCGGGCTGACGCAAACCCCATGCTGGAAGCGCATCCGCCGCATGGAGGAAACTGGCATCATCACCGGGCGCGTCACCCTGGTGAATGCGGAAAAGTTGGGTCTTGGTATTTCGGTTTTTGTCGCCATCGAGACTGGCGATCATTCCGCCACCTGGATCGAAAGCTTTGCGAAAACCGTCGCAGATTTGCCGGAGATTGTGGAATGCTGGCGCCTTGGCGGCGATGTGGATTATCTGCTGCGCGTCGTTGTTTCAGACATGACGGCCTATGATGTATTTTACCGCAAGCTTACGGCGCGGGTTTCCAGCCTGCGCAAGGTGACATCGCGCTTCGCCATGGAATGCGTGAAATCAACCACCGCGCTGCCGCTCTAACCCCCAGGCGGGCAATTGACCCGGAAGGGGCCGCGCCCTAGCTTTCCGCAGCATCATGAAAAAGGGAGGATATGCCGGCATGACCGTGCATTTCTGTGTGCATGACGAAGGCGATTCCGTCGGCGTCGTGGTTGTCGAAGGGATCAAATCCGGCCAGGCGCTGAATGGCTGGATCATGGATCAGGATAAGATGATCACCTTCAACGCCAAGTCGGACATCCCGATCGGCCATAAGCTTGCCATTCGCGCCATCGCAGCCGGCGATACCATCATCAAATACGGCATTGATATCGGCAAGGCGGTGAAGGACATCTCCGCTGGCGAGCATCTGCATGTCCATAACGTCAAGACGAAGCGGTGGTAAGCGCCATGGGCATTAATCTGAAAAACGCCTCCTTCGAAGGCTGGCGCCGCGAAAATGGCCGCATGGGTGTACGCAACCACGTGATCATCCTGCCGGTTGACGATCTTTCCAATGCTGCCTGCGAAGCGGTGGCGAACAATATCAAGGGCGCGCTGGCCATTCCGCACGCCTATGGCCGCCTGCAATTCGGCGCCGATCTGGATTTGCATTTCCGCACGCTGATCGGCACGGGCACCAACCCAAATGTCGCGGGCGTGGTCGTGATTGGCATTGAACCAGGCTGGACCGGGCGCATTGTTGAAGGTATCGCCAAATCCGGCAAGCCGGTGGAAGGCTTCGCCATTGAGCAGAATGGCGATATCAACACCATCGCCAATGCCTCCCGCGCGGCCTATCGCATGGTCAAGCACGCATCGCGCTTGAAGAAGACTCGCGCTTCGATTCAGGAATTGTGGGTTTCGACCAAATGCGGCGAAAGTGATACCACATCGGGCCTCGCTTCCTGCCCGACGGTTGGCAATTCCTTCGACAAGCTCTGGGAAAACGGCAATACGCTGGTTTTCGGTGAAACCACGGAACTCACGGGTGGTGAGCATCTGGTCGCGGCGCGTTGCCGCACGCCAGAAATCCGCGCCCAATTCCAGGCGATGTTTGACCGCTACCAGCGTGTGGTGGAAGCGAATAAGACCAACGATCTTTCCGAAAGCCAGCCCACCAAGGGCAATATCGAAGGCGGCCTCACCACCATCGAGGAAAAGGCGCTCGGCAATATCCAGAAGATCGGCAAGAAGTGTCTGGTGGATGGCGTGCTGGACAAGGCGGAAGAACCCACCCACTCCGGGCTTTGGTTCATGGATTCCAGCTCCGCCGCGGCTGAGATGGTAACGCTTTGCGCCGCTTCGGGTTTTGCAGTGCATACCTTCCCGACCGGGCAAGGCAATGTCATCGGCAACCCGATCCTGCCGGTGATCAAACTCACTGCCAACCCGCGCACGCAGCGCACCATGTCTGAACATATTGATGTGGATGTGACCGGGCTCTTGCAGCGGCAGATGAATATGGATGATGCCGGAGAGGCTTTGCTTGATTGCATCATCCGCACTGCTGATGGCGAATTGACCGCGGCCGAATTGCTCGGCCACCGCGAATTCAGCCTGACGCGGCTTTACGAAAGCGCCTGAGTATATGGGGCGGCGCGCCCGGTAACGCGCGCCGCCCCATCCCTGCTTCAAGTCACGGAAAAGCGGCTACCAAACGCGGAGGCCCTACCCCTCCCCCGGATCAATCCAACCGATATTTCCATCGGCACGGCGATAAACCACGTTCAACCCGCCACCCTTCTTGTTGCGGAACATCAACGCCTGCGCCTGGGCCAGATCAAGCCGCATCACCGCCTCACCCACACTCAGTTTTTCAACATAGGTCGGGTTTTCGGCGATGATGGCGCCATGGTCGCCATGCTCGGGCGCTTCCTCATCGGCCGGGGCCTCGATCACATAGCGGCGGCCGCGCGGCGCCTCCTCAGCCACTACTTCGCGTTCTCCCGCAAAGGATCGCGCGTGTTCGTTCACGCGCCGGCGATAGCGGCGCAGGCGCTTGGCCAGATGTTCGGCCGCAACCTCAAAGGCGCGATGTGCATCCGCACCCTCACCTTCGGCGCGCATCATCAGCCCGCGCCCGGCTTTCAGGTTGATGTCACAACTGAATTGGCTTCGATGCTTGTGGAAGGTCACATTGGCTTCAAGCGCATGATCAAAATACTTGGCGGTAATCGCCGCCAGCCCGTCGCTCACATGGGTCTTCAGCGCTTCACCGGTTTCAACCTGTTTGCCGGCAACTGTAATATGCATGGGCCTACGCCCTCCCTTTTGCAAAGCGGAGGGGCCGCCCCTTGGCAACCGGGCGCGCGACCCTTCCCTTCCTCCCGGGTCGCCCTTGTGTCCGGATCAGGCCGAGGCGGCCTTCTCCCGTTTGCGCTGCACGGATGATGGAATGCGCAGCGCGTCCCGGTATTTGGCCACAGTTCGCCGGGCAATGTCCACGCCTTCTTCACGCAACCGGGCCACAATCGTATCGTCGGACAGGATGTCATCCGGGCTTTCGGCATCCACCATGGCCTTGATGCGGTAGCGCACGGCCTCAGCGCTATGCGCCTCCCCACCGCGTGTGCCGGAAATGGCGGTGGTGAAGAAATACTTAAGCTCAAAAGTACCGCGCGGCGTGGCGATGGCCTTGTTCGATGTCACGCGTGATACGGTGCTTTCATGCAACGAAACCTCATCCGCCACATCGCGCAGGATCAGCGGGCGGAGATGCCCAACACCATGGCGGAAAAAACCATCCTGCCGGCGCACAATCTCGGCCGCTACTTTCAGGATGGTATTGGCGCGCTGTTCCAGCGACTTCACCAACCATGACGCGGTCTGGAAACGCTCTGCGATCCAATTCTTATCATCCTTGCCACGTGCGCTGACATTGGCCGAGGCAAAGAAACCCCTATTCACCAAAACGCGCGGCAGGGTTTCCAGATTGAGCTCCACAATCCAATCATCATTAGGCCCGCGGCGCATCAGCACATCAGGTACAAGTGTGGGCGCCGGCGGCGCATCAAAGGAAGCGCCTGGTTTAGGGTCCAGCCGCCGTAATTCCGCGACCATTTCCGCCATGTCTTCCGCATCCACGCCGCAAATTTGCTGCAAGCCCTTCAGATCACGCTTGGCAAGCAATTCCAGATTGGCGAGCAGCGCCGCCATGGCGGGATCGTAGCGATTGCGATCCTGCAATTGCACCGCAAGACACTCGGCCAGATCATGGCAGAACATGCCGACAGGATCGAAGCGCGCCATGGCAAGGCGCACGCGTTCCACCAGCGCTTCCTCACAACCCAGCGCATCGGCAATGACTTGCGCGCGCACATGCAGCCGTCCGGCCTGATCCACCAGCGCCAAAAGATTGCCAGCGATCAGCCGTTCCTGAGGTTGCGTGAAATTCAGCCTGATCTGTTCCGCCAGATGATCGCGCAAGGATCGTTCAGGCGCTTCCATGGCGTCTATACCGGAGAGATCATCCTCAAAATCGCTGCGCCCGCCGCGGCCAACCGGCGGCAGGCCATTATCGTAAACATTATCCCATTCGGCATCGAGCGGCGCGGCGTTTTCTGACGGCAGCGCATCGGAAGCAGCGGCGCTGGCGGCATCGGCAGGTTCAGGCGCTGTCGGCAGGGGATCAGTACTGCGCCCGGCATCCGGGCCGGCGATGGGGCGTTCATCGCGTTCCAGTAGCGGGTTGCGTTCCAGTTCCTCCTCGACAAAGGCCGAGACTTCAAGATTGGAGGATTGCAGCAGCTTGATCGCCTGGCGCAGCTGCGGTGTCATCACCAGCTGCTGTGACTGCCTCAGATCAAGACGCGGGCCAATCGCCATCAGCGCTGCTCACAAGGCCGGGCGGAGAGGAAGGCGGGGAGCATGCGGCGCTAGTTTCACGCTAGAGGCTGAATTTTTCGCCAAGATAGACGCGGCGCACATCCTCATTCGCCACGATTTCCTGCGGGTTGCCTTCCATCAGCACCTTGCCATCATGCAGGATATAGGCGCGGTCAATGATTTCCAGCGTTTCGCGCACATTATGATCCGTGATCAGCACGCCAATGCCGCGATCCTTCAAATGCTTGACCAGATCGCGAATTTCGCCAACGGCGATGGGGTCAATACCGGCCAGCGGTTCATCCAACAGGATATAGGAAGGATGTGTAGCGAGCGCACGGGCGATTTCGCAGCGCCGGCGTTCACCACCGGAAAGCGCCAGCGCGGGCGCGCGGCGCAAATGCGCAATGCCGAATTCCGCTAGCAATTCATCCAGCATCGCGGCGCGCCGATCTGCTTCCGGTTCCACCACTTCCAGCGCGGCGCGGATATTCTGTTCCACCGTGAGGCCGCGAAAAATGCTTGCTTCCTGCGGCAGATAGCCAAGCCCCAGACGCGCGCGGCGATACATGGGCAGCATGGTGACATCATGCCCATCCATCATCACGCGCCCTTCATCGGGCTGCACGAGGCCAGTGATCATGTAAAACGTCGTTGTCTTGCCGGCCCCATTCGGCCCGAGCAGCCCCACCGCCTCCCCGCGCTGGAGCGAGAGCGAAACATTCCGCACCACAGGCCGCTTCTTGTAGCGCTTGCCAAGGCCGGAAGCGTGAAGCCCGCCGGAACCTGGCACCAGCTTGATGGGGGGCTTATCACTCATCGTGTCGGCGCCCCTGGCCCGGGAAGACCCTGGCCCTCACCTGGTACGATGATGCCGCGGACCCTTTCATTCGGGCATGCCACAAGCCGCGAAATGCCCGTATCCATATTCACAATCGCCTCACACCCCGTCAGCGTATTGTCACCCCGCACGATCCGCACATTGCCAAGCAGGCGCGCAATACTATTGGGCGGCGTATAGATGCCGGTATCCCCGCGCACGACTTCGGTTGGGGTGCGGATTTCAATGCGCCCAAAGGCTTCCACCCGATCCAGATTGCTGCCCGAACCAGGCGATGCCTCGGGCGCTGCGCGGGTTGGCTGCGGGCGTGTTGCGGCGGCTTCTGTCGGTGCCTCACGAAAATAGGCCACCAGCACATCGGCACGCACGCGCCTATCATCCTTTGTCACCACCACCGCATCGCCGCGCGCCACCGCCATGCGCCGCTGCGGCCAATATTCCACAGTGTCGCGCGCGGTCAGCACATTATCGGGCGAGGTCAGGCGCAGATTATTGCCCGTAAGGACCATGACCGCCTGATCGAGATCATAGATCGCGCGATCACCTTCTGCACGGTCTGTTGCCGTGGTGATCACGACAGAACCTTCGGCTTCCAGACGCCAAATTTCGCTCGCGCCGCCCGGGCCTTCGCTGGGTGGGCGCGGCTCAGTCGGCGCGCCGCCACGTGGGCGATAGCGCGCCAGCAGCAAATCAGCATCAATCGTGACACCGCCGCGCACCGCCTGCGCCGCACCGCGCGCGATCACCACCTGATCATTCTGGCGCCATTCAATCCCATCCCGCGCCGTGACTTCAATCGGCCCGCCCTGGTTGAGCTCCGCCATTTGCGCCGAGGCAATGCCGGCCACAACACAAAACGCCAAGGCGATACGGCGGATCATTGCCGGCCTTCCAACAGGGCGCGCGACTGGCCGGTAAAGACCACCACCGCGCCCTTGTCATAAAGGCGGAAACCTTCGCTGATAAGCGTGCCGAAGGGCCCCTGCGCGGCCACGGGCTTGTTGCCGGAAGCCGCACCTTCCTTCAATTCAATTGCAGCTTCTTCGGTCACCAGCAGATTGCCGCCATCATGCCACAGAGTGACCTCGCCGCGCAGATCAAGGTGATTGCGCGCCTTGTCCAGCCGGCCTTCGCGCGATTCCAACAGCACCCAACCATCGGTCATGAGCAAATCAGCGCGCGGCGCCGACAGGTCCACCAAATCCTGGTTCTGCCCCTGAATCGCAACTGCCGCGGTGACGGTATAGGGCCGGTTCTGCTCATCCACGCCCTGATAACGGGGTGCCACAATACGCACCGCCTCGGGCGCGGTTTCGGCAACGCGGCGGAAGGAAACCCGCGCGCGTTCTTCTGCCCCTTCCAATTCCGGCCAGATGGCAATGATCAGCAGCAGCGCGACGCCCGCGCCTGGCACCAGCCATTTCAGCAGCGTCAAGAGCGCCCGCCGGCGCGCCATTTGCGCCGCCGAGGGTGACCAGCGTTCGCGTGAGGGCGGTGTGATGCGCCGTGGCGCCCGCGGCACGGCGGCAATTACCGGGGCGTCAGGCGCGCGGTTCTTCACGCCACACCTGCGCGCAGCAAATCATGGATATGCAAAATGCCGATCGGCCGGCGCGCCTCATCCACCACGAAAAGCGCGGTGATGGCGTGCTTGTTCATCAGCCCAAGCGCTTCCGCCGCCAGCGCATCGCCGGTGATGGCCCTTGGATTGCGCGTCATTACCTCTCCCGCCGGGCGCGCGAGCAAAGCCGCCCCGCCCGAGGCTTCGAGCGCGCGGCGCAAATCGCCATCCGTGATCACGCCGGCCAGGGCGCCATCTGTGCCAACCACGCCAAGGCAGCCAAAGCGCCGCGCGGTCATCGCCAAAATCGCGGCTTCCATGGGCATATCGGGCGGCGCCAAGGGCAATTCCGCCGCGCCATGCATCAGTTCCCGCACGCGCGACAGCCGTGCGCCCAGCTTGCCGCCCGGATGGAACACCCGAAAATCTGAAGCCGTAAAACCCCGCCGCGTGAGCAGCGCCACCGCCAAGGCATCCCCCAGCGCCATTTGCATGGTGGTGGAGGTTGTGGGCGCGAGCCCCATCGGGCAGGCCTCAGGCGCCGCCGGCAAAACCAGCGCGACATCCGCAGCGCGCGCGAGTGTGCTTTCCGCGCGGCCGATAATGCCAATCAGCGGCAGGCTGAAGCGGCGGGAATGCGCGATCAAATCCGCCAATTCCGGTGTCTCCCCGGAATTGGAGAGTGCCAGCACCGCATCCCCGGCCAGGATCATCCCCAAATCGCCGTGGGATGCTTCGGCCGGGTGGACAAACAGCGCGGGCGTGCCGGTGGAAGCCATGGTCGCGGCAATCTTGCGCGCCACATGGCCCGATTTCCCCATGCCGGAAACCACAACGCGCCCTGTCACCCCCGCCAGCAATTCCACCGCGCGCACAAAGCGCGCATCGAGACTATCGGACAGCGCGCGCAAGGCATCCGCTTCAAGCGCCAAGACGCGGCGGCCTTCAGCAAGGTCTGGGTGGAGGGCAAGGTCGTTCACGCCACCTTCTATGCGGTGCGGAACCCTACGGGTCAATAAACTCCGGGCATCGCCCTGCAAAAAAAATGCCAGAGGCGTTTAGTGATGAAAGATATCCGGGTCTTCATAACCCAGCAGATCAAGCCGCCCGCGCGCCGGCAGGAAACGGAAACAGGCCTCCGCCAAATCCAGCCGGCCTTCCCGCTTCAACAAGCCTTCCAGCTTGGCCCAGAGCGCATGGAGATGCAGCACATCCGAAGCGGCATAGGCCATTTGTTCCGTGGTGAGTTCCGCCGCCCCCCAATCTGAGGTCTGCTGCTGCTTGGAAATCTCCACCCCCAGCAATTCCCGGCACAAATCCTTAAGCCCATGCCTGTCCGTAAAAGTTCGCACCAGCTTGGCGGCGATTTTGGTGCAAATCACCGGCGCGGTGATGACACCAAGCGCATGATACAGCACCGCAACATCAAACCGCGCGAAGTGGAACAGCTTGGTCACAGCCGGATCAGCCAAAAGCTTCTTGAGATTGGGCGCATCCGCCCCCCGCCCACCGAGCGAGGTTGGGCTGATCTGCACCAGATGCGCGGACCCATCGCCGGATGATAACTGCACCAGGCAAAGCCTGTCCCGATGCGGGTTCAGGCCCATGGTTTCCGTATCAATCGCGACCACACGGCCCAAATCCAGGCCATCCGGCAGATCATTGCGGTGAAGCCGGATGGTCACGCCGGCATGGGAGAATAAGGTGGAACCCATCGGTCGCGCCGCCTTACAAAGAGAAAAACTGGTGCCCAGGAAAGGACTCGAACCTTCACAGCCTTGCGGCCACAGGTACCTGAAACCTGCGCGTCTACCAATTCCGCCACCTGGGCAAAGGGGGCCGGCGCCTTGCGGCGAGACGCGGGCATTTACGCGCTGGGGGGTGGGGCGTCAAGGAGGAGTGTTGGGGGGTGGATCGGGGGCGCTGCCCCCGAAGTCCCCGCCCGGGATGCCGCTGGCCTATGCCAGCGGCGGGCACAGGGTTGGTGTGGCGGCTGCGCGCTATACCAACGCTTGTTGCCCCGAACCCGCCGGGAGGTTCCAAGCGCCCCTTAGAAGGCAACCGCTTGCAGCCGTTGATTGAGCGATGCCGCTGTTACGCTCGACTCACATAGGCGAATGCGGAGATAGGACCGCAGTTCACCCTGATTAAGGACATCTGTGGCAGTCTGGGACAGGCGTGGACCGCCATAGCCCGAACGGGAAACCGCGCAGCGATACCGGCGATCCTGCTGATTGGTGACCATCACGGTTGCCACATGGCCGCGCGTTGCGCGGGTTGGATGGGTTACGGGAATGACTTCAACGATTTCAACATTCTTGGCCTGCGGGAATAGGCTGCGCACATATTCTTGAAAGCTTTGACGCGACCCAAGGGCCGAGTAGGTGGCGTTTCCAAAACCACCTCTCCGGGACCCACCCAAAACTTGGCTATAGGCAAATCCGCGATCTGTGATCGTCACCCGCTCGTTTCGTATGACCCCATTGTTTTCCAGGGCAAACTTGGCATCGTTGAGTGGCAGGCCCGAAAGTACACCCGTGAGATTTCCCGCAAGCTGGGATGTTTCCATGGGCGTCCACTCATCCCTTACAACGGTTGTTCCGGCCAGGTTAGTTCCGGTCCGCTGGCCTTCGCAGGCGGTCAAAAGGCGGCAAGGGCCAGAATGCACAAGCTACGTAGGAGAAAGACTGACGATTTCATGGATGTTCCCTCTCGGTTGTTTCAAAACGCCACGCGTTGCATGCGCTGATTAAGTGATGCGGCGGTGCCGCCCACGGTGCAGAATCGGATTTGTAGGATGGATTTCAGATCTTCCAAGCGGAAAATATCTGTCGATGTTTCCGAAAGTTTTGGGCCCCCGTAACCGCTGTAGGCCAGAGCGCAGCGGAATTTCTGATCTTGTTGGTTGGTGACCATCACTGTCGCCGCATAGCCGCGTGTGGTGGTGCGCGGATGAGTGACGGGGATGACATCCACGAATTCGACTTCCTTTGCCTGCGGGAAGCGGCCGCGCACCCAAGACTCGAAATATTCTCTCGATTTCAAGCGGGAAAAGGCTTGAACGTCAAAATAGGACCTTGCCGCAATGATGCGTTCCGCATTGGCCCAGCCACGATCCGTGATCGTGACCCGATCATCCTGCACTGAATTGTTGCGGATGGCCCGTTTGGCATCTTTCAGCGGCATGCCCGCAAATACTTCAGCCAAATTTCCCGTAAGCTGAGACGGTTCAATGGTTACCCAATCATCACGGCGAAAGGTGCCTCCCGATGTGTCCTGGCCCCAATTCGGCCCTTCGCAAGCCGTCATCAGAATGGCGCCAAAGGCCAGCGCTGCGCAACGCGCCATCAAGGCCCAAAAATGCATTCGCTAACCCCCCGGAATTTATAGTTATAAAGGGTAAACAGCCGTAATCTTCTACCGCAAGGAGACTTGTATTAATTTTCTGTAACTCAAGAGGGTTCTGCGACTTTCGGCAGGGTCCGGGGTAACCAGCCTTGGTTTGGCGCGCCGCCGCCACACCAACCCTGCGCGCGCCGCAGGCTGACGCCAACGGCTACCCCGGCGGGGGCACGGGGGCAGCGCCCCCGATGCTGACCCACCCCTTTGACGCTCCCCTCCCCTTGCCCCACAACCCGCGCGCATGACTGTTCTGGCCATCCGAGACCTCACCATTCGCCTTGGCGGGCGCGCCTTGTTGGAAGGTGCTGCGCTTCAAGTGGATGATGGGCGCAAGATTGGCCTGATTGGCCGCAATGGCGCCGGCAAATCCACCTTGCTCCGCGCCATTGTCGGTGAATTGCAGCCGGATGGGGGAGAGATCAGGCTCTCCGCCCGCGCGCGCATGGGCCATGTGGCGCAGGAAGCGCCGGCGGGGGCGGCTTCCTTGCTGGAAGCGGTTTTGGCTGCGGATACCGAACGCGCGGCGCTGTTGGCGGAAGCCGATCATGCCACTGATCCCGCGCGCGTTGCGGAGATTCATGAAAGGCTGATCGCGATCCGTGCTGATAGCGCGCCGGCGCGCGCGGCGGCGGTGCTTTCCGGGCTTGGTTTTGATGCCGCGGCGCAGGCGCGGCCCTTGGCGGAGTTCTCGGGCGGTTGGCGCATGCGTGTGGCGCTCGCGCGCGCCTTGTTTCTGGAACCGGATTTGTTGTTGTTGGATGAACCGACAAACCACCTGGATTTGGAGGCAACGCTTTGGCTGGAAGGTTGGCTCGCGCGGTTTCCGGGCGCGGCGATTGTTGTCAGCCATGATCGTGGTTTGTTGGAACGCTGCGTGGATGCCATTGCGCATCTCGATCGCGGGGGCATCACGCTTTATTCGGGGAATTTCGCGGATTTCTTGCGGGTGCGGGCGGAACGCCAGGCGCAGCAGCAGGCGCAGAATGCGAAGCTGGCTTCGGAACGCGCGCGCATTCAGTCTTTTGTGGATCGCTTTCGCGCCAAGGCAACCAAGGCGCGCCAGGCGCAATCTCGGCTTAAAGCTCTTGAGCGTATGCCGGCGGTGGAAGCGCTGGTGGAAGACACGCCCGTGCGTTTCGCCTTTCCAGCGCCGGAGGCTTTGGCGCCGCCGATCTTGTCGGTCAATCGCGCTTCGGTGGGGTATGGCGGGCCGCCGGTGTTGCGCAATTTGTCGCTTAGGCTGGATCAGGAAGATCGCGTGGCGCTGCTGGGTGCCAATGGCAATGGCAAATCCACGCTGGCGAAGCTGCTGGCCGGGCGGCTGGATGTGGCGGGCGGGGAGGTGTTTCGGAATAACCGCCTGCGCGTCGGTTATTTCGCGCAGCACCAGGCGGAGGAATTGGACCTAAACGGCACGCCGCTCACGCACATGCAAGCCGCACTACCGAAGGCGACTGAAACCGCGTGCCGCGCGCAATTGGCGCGTTTCGGGTTGGATGCGGATCGGGCGGATACGCGGGTGGAGCAGCTTTCCGGTGGCGAAAAGGCGCGGCTGCTACTCTCGCTCACCACACGCGATGCGCCGCAAATGCTGATCCTGGATGAACCGACCAACCATTTGGATATTGATGCGCGTGATGCGCTGGTGAAGGCGCTGGCGGATTTTGAAGGTGCGGTGGTGCTGATCACACATGATCCGCATTTGGTGGAGTTGGTCGCGGACAGGCTTTGGCTGGTAGCCGATGGCACGGTGACGAGTTTCGATGGCGATCTGGATGAATATCGCGCCCTGCTCGCGGAACGTGCGCGCGGTGCTGCGCCGCGGGGTGAGCCCGGCGGGGTGCGCGCCGAAGCGCGGCGCGAAAGGGCGGAAAACCGCGCGGCCCTGCAACCGCTGCGTGCACGCTTGAAGGCGGTGGAAGCCGCTTTGGAAAAACTGGGCAAGGAAGCCGCGCTGATCGAAAAGCGGCTCGCGGATCCTGATACCTATGCCCGCTTCAAGGCCGAGGATATAGCCTGGGCCAATACCCGCCGCGCCGCCATTGCCAAGGAAGTGGCGGGGTTGGAGGAGGAATGGCTGGAGCTTTCGGCAAAGCTGGAGGATGCGTAATCTGGCACAAATTGGCGCGCGCGATTTACACAAAAGCGTCACGTTGCTAGGTAAGCGTCCCTCACAAGTCATTGCCCCTGCGTGCGGAGTCCCCCCGGCATGAAGATTGTTGCCTGCAACAGCAACCGCCCCCTGGCCGAAGCTGTGGCCGCCGCTTGCGGTATCGCGCTCACCAATGCCTCCATCCGGCGCTTTGCGGATTTGGAAGTTTTTGTCGAAATTCATGAGAATGTGCGTGGTGAGGATGTATTCGTCATCCAATCCACCTCCTACCCCGCCAATGACAATCTGATGGAATTGCTGATCACGCTGGATGCCTTGAAGCGCGGCAGCGCGCGGCGCGTGACGGCGGTGATCCCCTATTTCGGCTATGCCCGGCAGGATCGGAAATCAGGGCCGCGCACGCCGATCAGCGCGAAGCTGGTCGCGAACCTGATCACGGCGGCCGGTGCGAACCGCGTGCTGACCATGGATTTGCATGCGGCGCAGATTCAGGGGTTTTTCGACATTCCGGTGGATAATCTTTTCGCCGCACCGCTTTATTCGCGCGATATTCAGGAACGTTATGCCGGGCGGGAATTGATGATCGTGTCCCCCGATGTGGGCGGCGTGGTGCGCGCGCGCGCCATTGCGGCGCGCTTGGGCGTGGACCTTGCCATCATTGACAAGCGCCGCCCGCGCGCCGGCGTATCCGAAGTGATGAATGTGATCGGTGAGGTTGAAGGCCGCGATTGCCTGCTGGTGGATGACATTGTCGATTCCGGCGGCACGCTTTGCAACGCGGCAGAGGCGCTCTTGAAGAATGGCGCGCGGTCGGTCGGCGTTTATGTGACGCATGGTGTTTTCTCAGGCGGCGCAGTGGCGCGGATTGGTGCGGCGCCGGTTGAAATGATGACCGTGACGGACAGCATCCAGGCGACGGAAGCGGTGCGCGTTTCGCGCAATATCCGTCAGCTCACGATTGCGCCGCTGATTGCGGAAGCGATGAAGCGGATCAGTGAGGAAAGCTCGGTTTCGTCCTTGTTCAATTAGAATAATCATCAAAGGGGTTGCGATCATGAAACTGTTTTATGCGCCGGGGGCGTGTTCCATCGGCATCCATGTGATGCTGGAAGAAATCGGCGCGCCTTATGAAGCCGTGGCGGTCAATCTGCGTGAGGGTGCGCAATTCCAGCCGGGCTTCACTTCGGTCAACCCGAAATCCAAGGTGCCGGCGCTGCAGCGCGATGATGGTTCGGTGCTGACCGAATATCCGGCGATCGCCTTTTGGCTGGCATCGCGCTTTCCCTCGGCCGGCTTGATGCCATCCGGCACGGATGCGCAGGCGCGTGCCTTGGAAGCGACCGATTATTGTGTCGCCACCATGCATATGCAGGGTTTCTCGCGCATGTTCCGCCCGGCGAATTTCGCGCCGACAGAAGCGGATCATGAAGCGGTGAAGGCGCGGGGCGAAGAAATCTTCCAAAAGGGCCTTGGCGTGATGGATAAGGCGCTTGAAGGCAAGGAATGGCTCGCGGGCACTTATTCCTTTGCGGATAGCGCTCTGTTCTATGTCAGCTTCTGGTGGGCGGCGCGCTTGAATAAGCAACTGCCCGCGAATGTCGCCGCCCATTATGCGCGCATGAATGCGCGCCCTGCCGTGCAGCGCACGATGAAGGCGGAAGGCCTAGCGTGAGCCTGAACCCGACCGCCTTCTGGTTCCTCCGCCATGGGGAGACCGATTGGAACGCCGAAGGGCTGAGCCAGGGGCATACGGATATTCCGCTCAATGCGGTCGGGATTTCCCAGGCGCGACGCGCGGCGCTCGCGCTGGTGGATCGCGGGATCGCGACCATCATCGCCTCACCACTCAGCCGCGCCTTACGCACGGCTGAGATTGTGGCGGAAGCGCTGGCGCTGCCGGTTTCGACCGATGCGGGGTTGATGGAAGTGGGCTTCGGCGTGGAAGAAGGCCGGCCCATGGGCGATTGGTACGATAGCTGGATTGAAGGCAGCTTCACGCCGGAGGGGGCAGAGAGCTTTCAAACCCTGCATGATCGTGCCGTGGCCGCCGTTAACCGCGCCACCGCCAAGCCAGGTCCCGTTTTGGTCGTGGCGCATGGTGCGCTGTTCCGTGCGCTTAGGCTCGCACTCGGTCACGTGCCGAATGTGCGCACACCCAATGCGCTGCCGCTATGGTGCGAACCGCCGGCCTCGGGCCCGGTCTGGTCAATTACGCCGAGCCATTTGCCGCAGCTTGGCTGACTCCCTGATTGGGTTTCAGCTATTGCGCGCGCAGGTATTGATGCCGAGAAGCGGATAGGCCGGGCACCAGCCAATCAGTGCTGTGGCGATGGGCAGGATGCCAATGGCCCCCCACCAGCCGAGTGGTCCGAAGGCGCCGAGTGCCAAAAGCACAATGCCCCCACCAATCCTGAGCGCGCGATCAACACTGCCGATATTGCGGGTCATGCGTCAAAATCCTTCATCAAGACATCGCTAATGTAACCTTGTCTCAAGGTCTTCACTTGCGCTGTGTCAAGAAATCATTGGCTGCGCTTGCGCCCTGCCGCCCCTTCCCCTAGAAGCCCCGCAGCGCTGGCACCCCTGGAGGTCGGCGCTTGCTGTTTGGCGCCTGGGTGCGCCTTGCGGCACCATCAAAACCCGAAGGAGCACGGACAATGGTCCAGACTGTACGGATCGAAGCCGAAGCGCGCGGGCGGGCCGGTAAGGGGGCGGCACGCGCAACTCGGCGTGAGGGGCATGTCCCCGCGGTCATCTATGGCGCAAAGCGTGAGGCGACCCTGATCGCCCTCGACCCGCGCGATGTGATGAAGGAATTGCACAAATCCGGTTGGCAATCGCACCTTTATGAGGTTGCGGTGAAGGGTGGCGATACGGAACGCTGCCTGATGCGCGATGTGCAATTCCATCCTGTGACGGATCGTCCGTTGCATGTGGATTTCCAGCGCCTGGCGCCTGGGTCACGCATTCGCGTGAAGGTGCCGGTGGCCTTCCTGCATGAAGATACCTGCCCCGGCATCAAGGCGGGTGGCGTGCTGAATGTGGTGCGCCGCGAAATCGAAGTGCTGGCGGACCCTGATTCGGTGCCGGAAAAGTTTGAGCTTGATCTGGCCGAAGCGCAGATCGGTGCGGGCCTGCGTTGGTCCGCGGTGAAGGATCAGTTCGGCACCAAGCCAGTGATCGTAGGCCGCGACTTCATGGTGGCATCCATCGCCGCGCCGACCGTGGTTGATGACACAGCGCCTGCCGCCGCCCCTGGCCCGGTGGAAGCGACCAAGCAGAAGGCGCCTGCTGCTGGCGCCGCCGCGCCGGCCAAGGCGCCTGCGAAGAAGAAGTAATGCGGGCGGGGGTTTCGCCCCCATTTCCGAACAGCAAGGGTTCGGGGGAAGCCTCCCCCGGACCCTTTTTGGGTTCATGATGGCATGACTTCCCGCGACAGCGCCCCGATGCTTTGGGTCGGCCTTGGCAATCCGGGGTCTGAACATGCGCGCCAGCGGCATAATATCGGCTTCATGGCCTTGGATGAGATTGCGCGGCGCCACGGCTTTGGTCCTTGGCGGAAGCGCTTCAAGGGTGAAGTGGCGGAAGGTTCCATTGGTGGCCAGCGCATCCTGGCGCTGAAGCCGCAAACCTATATGAACGCGAGTGGTGATTCCGTGCAGCCGGCTGCCGCCTTCCTGAAAATCCCGCCCGCCAATGTCATCGCCTTTCATGATGAGCTTGATCTGGCCCCCGGCAAGCTACGCGTGAAATTGGGCGGGGGCGTTGCAGGGCATAATGGCTTGAAGGATATGCGCCGCGCTTTTGGATCGCCCGATTTCTGGCGCGTGCGGATGGGCATTGGCCATCCCGGCCATAAGGATGCGGTGACCGGCCATGTGCTCGGCAATTTTTCCAAGCAGGATCAGGCGTGGCTGGAAAAGCTGTTGGATGCGGTGGCGGATGCCGCGCCGATGCTCGCCGCGCTCAAGACAGAAGACTTCATGACACGCATCGCGCTGCTGACGCAGGAGAAGTGATGGAAGCCGAAGACGCCTTCAGCATGGACATGATGGGCCCCAGCGCGGAAGACCGCGCCAATGGTGCTGCGCTGCTCTCTGCCGCCTTGGTGCGCGAAGCGGATGCGCTGGCGCAGGCGGCAGCAGGGCTGCGCGCGACGCTTGATCTGGCTGATGATGATGTACCGCGAGACGAAGCACGCCGCGCTGCCGCGATGGCTGCCGCCTTGCTGGTGATTGCGCGGCAATTGCGTGCGCATGCGGCGGATGCCTCGCGCGCGGCGGAAGCGAGCATCGCGGCGCTTTCGGGCATGGCGCTCGCCCTGCCGGAGATTTCCGCGCATTTGCGCGCGGCAGCGCTGATGCCGATCAGTGATGATGGTGCCGCGCGGATCGCCGCTGGTGTGGTTGCCGAGACATTCTGGAATGCGCTGCGTGCCGCCTGGCCCGCCGCGCCGGGAGCATAGAGATGGGTTTCAATTGCGGTATTGTGGGCCTGCCGAATGTCGGCAAATCCACACTGTTCAATGCGCTTACGCAAACCGCCGCCGCGCAGGCAGCGAATTATCCCTTCTGCACCATTGAACCCAATGTCGGGCGCGTGGCGGTGCCGGATCCGCGGCTTGATACACTCACGCGTATCGGCAAATCGCAAAAAACCGTGCCGACGAGTTTGGAATTCGTGGATATCGCGGGCTTGGTCCGTGGCGCTTCCAAGGGTGAAGGGCTCGGTAATCAGTTTCTTGCGAATATTCGCGAAGTGGATGCGATTGTGCATGTGTTGCGCTGCTTTGAAGATGGCGATGTGACGCATGTGGAAGGCAGCATTGATCCGATCCGAGATGCCGATACGGTGGAAACCGAATTGATGCTGGCGGATCTGGATAGCCTGGAAAAACGCGCGCAGGGTTTGGTGAAGCGCGCGCGTGGTGGCGATAAGGAAGCGCTGGCGCAAATGGCCTTGATTGAACCGATCAAGGCCGCGCTGGAAGCAGGCCGCCCGGCGCGCACCGCCGTGCCGCCGGGTGAGGAAGAGGCAGCGAAGCGGCTGCAATTGCTGACAACAAAGCCGGTGCTTTATGTCTGCAATGTGGAAGAAGCTTCAGCCGCCACAGGCAATACGCAATCGGCGCGCGTGTTTGAACGTGCCAAGGCAGAAGGCGCGCAGGCGGTGGTGGTTTCCGCCGCGATTGAAGCTGAAATCAGCCAAATGGCGCAGGCGGATCGGGGGGAGTTTCTATCTTCCCTTGGGCTGGAAGATAGCGGGTTGGATCGAGTGATCCGCGCTGGCTATGCGCTGCTTGGGCTGATCACCTATTTCACGGTGGGGCCCAAGGAAGCGCGCGCCTGGACGATCCTGAAGGGCATGAAGGCGCCGCAGGCGGCCGGCGTGATCCATGGCGATTTCGAACGCGGCTTTATCGCAGCCGAGACGATTGGCTATGATGATTACGTGGCGCTGAATGGCGAACAGGGCGCCAAGGAAGCCGGCAAGATGCGCGTGGAAGGCAAGGAATATGTCGTGCGCGATGGCGATGTGATGTTGTTCAGGTTCAACGTTTAACTTGCTTGCGCCTGCTGCGTGCCGCGGCAGGCGATCAGCATATTGCGCGTATGGGTGCTGATGTAATTGCCCCCGGCCGTGGAGCCAGAGCGCAGATAGCCGCCTGAGCGGTTGCGGTCTGTATCGCGGGCCAGCACGTCATAGCCGCGGGCGCCGCAAATCTCCCCGGCGCGTTCCATGCAGGCCCCCCAATCGCGCCAGAGGCCACCGCAATCCACCGCATGGGCCATGCGGCCATCCGGCGCATAGGTTTGCGTGGCCGAGGCGCAGCCGAGCAGGATGGGCAGGGCAAGCAGGGGGGCGAGGCGGGGCATGGGGTTTCTCCCAGGCAGGTACATACAACCTAAGATAGAGAAATACCTGGATTAAAGCAACTAAAAATTATCTATATGCGCCCCGATACACCTTCAATGAAAAATCCGCCCGGCATCAATCACGATGGTCTGGCCGGTCATGGTGTCTGTCCGGCACATGGTGACGACCATATCGGCGCAATCATCCTTATTGGCAGCCTTTTGCAGCAGGGAAGATGCGGCGGAGCGTTCGATCTGTTCCGGGCGAAGGTTGGCGGTGGCGCGGGTACCCTCCAGCAGGCCGGGGGCCACGCAATTCACGAGGGTTTCCGGGGCCAGCGCCACGGCCATGCAGCGGGTCAGGTGGATCAGCCCGGCCTTGGATACTGCGTAGGCGATGGACGACCCGGTCGGCCCCAACCCGGCGACTGAGGAGATATTGACGATCCGCCCAGCGCCGCTGGCCTTGAGCGCGGGTGCCGCCGCCTTGATCAGCCGCATCGGCCCCGTCAGGTTCACCGCCATGATTTTCTCCCAGAGGTCGATGGTAAGCCCATCAAGATCCTGGAAGGGCACGGATTTATTGAAAGCCGCGTCATTGATCAGGATATCAAGCCGCCCGAAGCGTGCTGTGACGGCCGCGACCAGGTTTTCGACTGCCGCGCCATCCGTGATGTCACAGCCAAAGGCGGCCGCGTTGATTTGGTATTGGCTGGCAAGGTCTCGTGCCACGCCTTCTGCCTGGTCCTTGCTTTGCGCGTACATGGCGGCGATGTGCACGCCTTCACGCGCGAGTGCGTGGCAGATGCGTTGCCCAAGCCCGCCATTCCCGCCTGTGACGAGCGCCACTTTGCCCCTGAGTTCCATCGCGCGTTTCCCCTGATTTGCGGCGCAAGCTTGCGCGTAGCGCGGCGCCAAGTCCAGGCGGGGTCCGGGGTGGCACGGCCACCCCGGCGGAGCGCGAGGCAGCGCCTCGCTGTCACCCTCTCCTAACGACGTAATCCCCGGCTTCAAGCGCTGCGATAATCGCATCGCCCTGAGCGGTGTCGCGCACTTCGATCATCAGTTCCAATTCCGCGCTTTGCACGCTGGGTGCGGCGAAAAGCCGTTGGTGGCTGACTTCAATCACATTGCCACCGGCGGCGGCGACGCGGGTGGCGATATCGGCCAGTACGCCGGGCCGGTCTGGAATGTCCAGATGCAGCCGCAGGATGCGCCCATCGCGCAGCAATTCGCGCAGCAGCACATTTGCCAGAATGCGCGGGTCTATATTGCCGCCGCAGACAATGGTGCCGACAGTCTTGCCCGCGAAGCGTTCCGGGAAAGCGAGGATGGCGGCAAGCCCCGCCGCGCCGGCGCCCTCAGCCAGCACCTTGGCACCTTCGGCCAAAAGCACGATGGCTTGCTCCACTGCGCGTTCCGGCACGACCAGTACTTCAACACCGAGCCGCTTCAAGATGGCGAGCGGTGCTTCGCCCACATCACGTACCGCGATGCCTTCCGCGATGGTGGGGCCGCCAACCTGCACCGGCTTGCCGGCCAGGCGTTGCGCCATGGCGGGGTAGAATTCCACCTCCACCCCAAAAACCGGCATACCGGGGCGGAGCTCGGCCGCGGCAATGGCCGCACCGGCGCAAAGCCCGCCGCCGCCAACTGGAATCACCAGGGCTTCGATGGCCGGCGCATCTTCCAGCATTTCCAGTGTCGCGGTGCCTTGGCCAGCGATCACCCCAACATCATCATAGGGGTGGACGAAGACCAGCCCCTCGGCGGCGGCCAGCGCATGGGCATGGGCGGCGGCCTCAGCCAGCGTGGTGCCATGCAGCACCACCCGCGCGCCCCAGGCTTCCGTACGGGTGACCTTGGTGGCCGGGGTGAATTTCGGCATGACGATGGTGGCGGCGATCCCAGCGAGGGACGCATGGCGCGCCACCGCCTGGGCGTGATTGCCGGCCGACATGGCAATGACCCCGGCTGCCTTTTCGCGGGCTGAGAGCATCGCCAAGCGATTGGCCGCGCCCCTTTCCTTGAAGGCCCCGGTGGCCTGCAGATTATCCAGCTTCAGGAAGACCTTGACCCCGGTCGCGCGGGAAACCGCCTGGCTTTCGAGCGTGGGCGTGCGCAGCACGGCGCCAGAGATGCGCCCGGCGGCGGCGCGGATATCAGCAAGGGTAATGGCGCGGCCTTCGGCCAGCGCCGCGCGCATCGGCATGGGAGAAGCCTTTGTTAGACGAAGCGAACCGCGGTGATTTCAACCGAACGGGAGCCGCCCGGCGCGGGCACTTCCACCGAATCCCCCACCTTGCGCCCCATCAGTGCCTTGGCGAGCGGTGAGGAGACAGAGATGGAACCATTCTTCATATCAGCCTCATACTGGCCGACGATGCGGTAGTTCTTCTCGTCATCCGTTTCTTCGTCAACGATGGTGACATAGGCGCCAAAGCGCACCTGATCCCCAGTAAGCCTTTTGGAATCAATAACTTCAACGGAAGGAATCACCGCTTCCAATTCGGCGATGCGGCCTTCAATGAAGGATTGGCGTTCGCGCGCCGCGTGATACTCGGCGTTTTCGGAAAGGTCGCCATGCGCGCGCGCTTCGGCGATCGCCCGGATGATCGCTGGGCGCTCTTCCGATTTCAACTGCTTGAGTTCCTCCTCCAAGCGCGCGAGGCCCTCGGCGGTCATTGGGAACTTTTGCACAGGCGTCTTCCTTGGCTTCGTTCCGTCCGGGTGATGCCGACCGGAAATGATTAAGGGGCCGCTTTTAACGGCCCCAGCATTCAAAAGCTTTTTTCAAAATATGCCTGAAGCGGCGCAACATCAAGGGTTCCGGCGCGCAAAGCCGCAATGGCATGTACTGCCGCCCGGGCGCCGGCCAGGGTGGTGTAATGCGGCACCCCCTGGGTGAGTGCGCTGCGGCGGATATCGAAGCTATCGGAAACCGATTGACCGCCCCCGGTGGTATTGATCACCAGTTGAATATCGCCGGATTTGATCGCGTCCACGCAATGCGGGCGGCCTTCCAACACCTTGTTCACAATCTCGCAATTAAAGCCGGCATCGCGAATGCGCGCCGCCGTGCCGCGCGTTGCCACCACGCGGAAGCCCATTTCAGCGAGCCGCCGCGCCAAGGTAACGGCTGCGCCCTTGTCTGATTCCTTCACGGAAATGAAGGCCGTGCCGGATTCCGGCAGCTTCACCCCGGCGCCAAGCTGGGATTTCAGGAAGGCGCGCTCAAAGGAAACATCAAGGCCCATCACTTCGCCGGTGGATTTCATCTCCGGGCCCAGGATCACATCCACATTCGGGAAGCGGTTGAAGGGGAAGACCGCTTCCTTCACCGCGACATGGCGATAGATCGCATCATCATCCAGATTGAATTCGGCAAGCTTCGCGCCAGCCATGACGCGCGCGCCGATTTTGGCAACCGCAACACCAGTGGCCTTCGCGACGAAAGGCACGGTGCGCGATGCGCGCGGGTTCACTTCCAGCACGTAGATTTCATTGTCCTTGACGGCATATTGCACATTCATCAGCCCCTGCACCTTCAGCGCGCGGGCCATGGCAACGGTTTCTGCCTTCAATTCAGTCACAATCGCGGGCGGCAGCGAATAGGGCGGGAGCGAACAGGCAGAATCGCCGGAATGAATCCCGGCTTCTTCGATGTGTTCCATCACGCCGGCGACATGCACATTGCCATCCCCATCAGCGATGCAATCCACATCCACCTCAATCGCATCCACCAGATATTGGTCAATCAGGATAGGGTTTTCGCCGGAAACCTTCACCGCTTCCGCGCCAAAACGCATGAGCTGTTCGCGGTTATAGGCAATTTCCATCGCCCGCCCGCCCAGCACATAGGAAGGCCGCACCACTACAGGGTAGCCGATCCGCTCCGCCTCCTCCGCCGCTGCTTCCAAAGTACGCGCGGTGCCGTTTTGCGGCTGTTTCAGGCCAAGGCCCTTCAGCAATTGTTGGAAGCGTTCACGGTCTTCGGCAATATCAATGGCTTCGGCAGAAGTGCCCAGGATAGGGATACCCGCCTTATGCAAGGCCTGGCTCAGCTTAAGCGGCGTCTGCCCGCCATATTGCACAATGCAGCCGAGCAATTCGCCGGATTCCTGTTCCTTGCGAATCAGCGAAATCACATCCTCGGCCGTCAACGGTTCAAAATAAAGCCGGTCTGAGGTGTCGTAATCCGTGCTCACGGTCTCCGGGTTGCAATTGACCATGATGGTCTCAAACCCAGCTTCCTTGAGCGCATAGGCCGCGTGCACGCAGCAATAATCGAATTCAATCCCCTGGCCGATACGGTTTGGCCCGCCACCCAGGATGATGATTTTCTGCCGCGCCGTGGGCCGGCTTTCGCAGACCGGTACGCCAAAACCACCTTCATAGGTGGAATACATATAGGGTGTTTCGGAGGCGAATTCGGCAGCGCAAGTGTCAATCCGCTTATAGACCGGTGTCACGCCAAGCTTGGCGCGTAGTGCTGCCACATCGGCTTCGCGGCTGCCGGTGAGTTCCGCAAGCCGCTTATCGGCAAAGCCCATGGCCTTGATGCGGCGCAGCGCGGTGGCGTCATGCGGTAGGCCATTGGCGCGGATTTCGGTTTCCGCGCGCACCAGCTTTTCAATTTCCCGCAGGAACCAGGGATCGAATTTACAGGCCTCATGAATCGCTTCCACACTCATGCCCGCGCGCATCGCTTGCGCGGCGATCAGGATGCGATTGGGTTGCGGGGTGGCGAGTGCAGCATGGAAGGCCTGCGCGCTGCCATCGCCTGGCACGTCCACTTCGTCCAAGCCAGACAGGCCAATTTCCAACCCGCGCAGGCCCTTTTGCATGGCCTCCGCGAAGGAACGGCCAATCGCCATTGTCTCACCAACTGATTTCATGGAAGTGGTGAGCGTTGCCGGCGTGCCGGGGAATTTTTCGAAGGTGAAGCGCGGGATTTTCACCACGACATAGTCAATGGTGGGCTCAAAGCTCGCGGGTGTCACCTTGGTGATGTCATTGGCCAATTCATCCAGCGTATAGCCAACGGCAAGCTTCGCTGCGACCTTGGCGATGGGAAAGCCAGTGGCCTTGGACGCCAACGCGGAAGAACGCGAAACGCGCGGGTTCATTTCAATGATCACCATGCGCCCATCGGCCGGGTTGATGCCGAATTGCACATTGGACCCGCCAGTATCCACGCCGATTTCACGCAAGCAGGCGATGGAGGCATCGCGCATGCGCTGATATTCCTTATCGGTCAGCGTCAGCGCCGGGGCGATGGTGACAGAGTCACCCGTATGCACGCCCATCGCATCCAGGTTTTCGATGGAACAGATGATGATGCAATTATCCGCGCGATCGCGGACCACTTCCATTTCAAACTCTTTCCACCCCAGCACGCTTTCTTCCACCAGCACTTCCGTGGTCATGGAAGCGGCAAGACCGGCCGAGACGATTTGTTCGAATTCTTCGCGGTTATAGGCAATGCCACCACCGGTGCCGCCAAGCGTGAAGGATGGGCGAATGACGCAAGGCAGGCCAACAATCTTCAGCGCGTCCCAGGCTTCGGCCATGGTATGGGCGATTTCGCTTTTCGGGCTTTCAATGCCGATCTTCGCCATGGCGTCACGGAATTTCTGGCGGTCTTCGGCCTTGTCAATCACCTCGGCCTTTGCACCAATCAATTCGCAGCCGTATTTTTCCAAGACCCCCGCTTCCGCGAGCTTGAGTGAGGTATTGAGCGCGGTCTGCCCACCCATGGTCGGCAGCAGCGCATCCGGGCGTTCCTTGGCGATGATTTTTTCAACGATCTCAGGCGTTATCTGTTCCACATAGGTGGCATCCGCCAGCCCTGGATCGGTCATGATCGTCGCCGGGTTGGAATTGACCAAAATGACGCGATAGCCCTCAGCCCGCAGCGCCGTGCAGGCTTGCGCGCCGGAATAATCAAATTCGCAAGCGTGGCCGATGACGATCGGCCCGGCGCC
>JADCEV010000111.1 GCA_020249865.1 Roseomonas sp.
AGAGTTCAATCCTCTCCAACAGCACCACGCATCACACCCCACGCCTGACCCCGCGCAGCACCAACCAAGCCCCCACCGCAATCATGGGCAGCGACAGCAATTGCCCCATGGTGGCGCCGGCGAACAAGAACCCCAAATGCGCATCGGGCTGGCGGAAGAACTCGCCCGTAAAACGTGCGACACCATAACCCGCCAAAAACACGCCCGAAAGCACGCCAGCACGCGCGCGCACCGCTGGGCGGGAAACCAGCACCATCAGCAGGATGAACAGGCAAAGCCCCTCAAGCCCCGCCTGGTAAAGCTGCGATGGGTGGCGGGGATCAGGTCCTGCACCCGGAAAAACCATGGCCCAGGGCACATCGGCAACGCGTCCCCATAGCTCGCCATTGATGAAATTCGCCAAGCGTCCCAGGAAAAGCCCAATCGGCACCACGCAAACCACGCGATCGGCAAAGGCAACCCAATCCAGCTTGTAGCGGCGCGCAAAGAAAAACAGCGCCAGAATCACGCCCAAAGCCCCACCATGGAAGGACATGCCGCCCTGCCATAGATAGAGAATTTCCCAAGGTGCACGCAGGAAAATATCAGGGCGATAAAAAATCACATAACCAAAGCGCCCGCCCAGAATAATGCCAAGCGTGACCCAGGTGACGAAATCATCTACCTGTTCAGGTGTGGCGACCTTTGGCCCCAACACCACCAACCGCCGCGCGAGCCGCCAGCCCAGCACAATCCCGGCGATATAGGCCAGCGCATACCAGCGAATGGCAAAGGGCCCGATCTGCACCAGCACCGGGTCAATCATCGGAAAGGGCATGGCGAAGAACATCAGGCGAAGGGATCCTCGGCCCGCAGCAGCACATCACGTACATAGGAAGCGACACCCGCTTCAAGCGTGATCGGGTTCTTGCGAAAGCCAGCCGCGCGCAGGCGTTCCATGCGCGCTTCGGTGAAATACTGGTAATTGCCCTTCAGATCATCCGGCATTGGCACAAAACGGATATCGGGCGCGCGGTCCAAGGCCGCGTAGATGGCGCGTGTCAGGTCAAGAAAGCTCCGCGCCTCACCACTGCCGATATTGAACAGGCCGGAAACACCTGGATTGTCGTGCAGCCACAGCATCGCCGCCACACAATCATCCACATGCACGAAATCGCGCTGCTGTGCGCCATCGGCAATGCCGTCACGATCTGAGGCAAAAAGTGTCGCCGCTTCCCCAGCCATGATCTGGCGGAATTTATGCAAAACCACACTCGCCATGCGGCCCTTGTGGTGTTCATTCGGGCCATAGACATTGAAGAAGCGCAAGCCGGCCCATTGCGGTGGCCTGGCCCGCCCGCGCGTCAGCATCTGCGCCACGCGCCGATCGAAGGCGAGCTTCGACCAGCCGTAAAGGTTGAGCGGCCGTAGTTTCGCGAGTGCCGCTTCCGACCCATCATCATCAAAGCCAAGCGAACCATCGCCATAAGTCGCGGCGGAGGACGCGTAGATGAAGGGCACGCCGCGCTTGGCGCACCAATCCCACAGGCGCTGCGACAGGGTGATGTTCACTGCGGCCACCAGATCGCCATCGGACTCAGTGGTGGCGCTGATCGCGCCCATGTGAAACACCGCTTCCACCGGCGCCCCAGCCCCCAGGAAATCCCACAGCCCCTCAGGCGGGATCACGCCGGCGATTGGATGCTTGGCCAGGTTGCGCCACTTCACCCCCTGGCGCAGGCGGTCCACCACCATCACCTCCGCCCCGCGGGCGCAAAGCGCGGCAACCAGGTTCGAGCCGATGAAACCGGCCCCGCCAGTGACAATATGCATGGGCGGTCTTTTTACCCTCGGCCTTGAGCGATACCTCTCAAGCGTATAGGCCGTGGGTGGATGGACCGGCAAGCAAGGGCCGAAAGGGCAAGGCGATGAAGGATCAGGGAAGCGGGCGCGCCCGCGTGATGGATGACCTAGCGGGCATGGCGGGCGGCGCCTTTTCGGTGCTGACCGGCATTCGGGCAGAGATTGAGGCCATCGCCAAGGCCCAGGCCGAGGCTATTATTCGCCGACTGGACCTGGTCCGGCGGGAGGAATTGGACGCCGCCATGGATGTCGCCCGGCGCGCCCGGGAACAGGCGGAAGACCTGGCCGCGCGCGTGGCCGCGCTGGAAACTCGGTCCACCCCGAAATCGGGCGGCAAATCCTCATCCAATACGTGAAGACGGGTTTATAACCTATTCGCCCTTGCGGTGGGATTCCGCACCTGCGTAATCTCCCCCTTGTGGTCGCCGGCCCGATTCGCACACCAGATGTTGGGGTGCAGGCTGGCTGATCGGAAAGGGGGAGTTTCCGATGTCCGCCTCTCTGCATACTGAAATTGACCGCGTCATCAATCCCTTGGACGTGCTGGAGCAGATCATTGCCGGCAATGAATGGGTGTTTGAACGCCGGTCTGACGAAGAAATGGCCGCCGAAGCGCCGGGTAAATGGTGCGATTACGGGCTGCATTTCTCCTGGTCCTCTGAGATGAGCGCCATGGCCTTTACCTGCGCCTTTGACCTGAAAGTGCCCGCGGCGCGGCGGGAAAAGCTCTATGAATTGCTGGCGCTCGCCAATGACCGGCTGTGGATCGGGCATTTCGGCATTGAATCGGAAGAAGGCGTGCCGGTGTTTCGCCATTCCGTGCTGTTGCGCGGCGCGCCGGGGGCCTCGGCGGAAAGCCTGGAAGATATGGTGGATATTGCGCTTACGGAATGCGAGCGCTTTTTCCCGGCTTTCCAATTCGTGCTCTGGGGCGGGAAAAGCCCGGCCGATGCGCTGGCCGCCGCCATGCTGGATTGCGTGGGCGAAGCGTAAGGCTATCCGCGCGCGGGTGATTGCCCGCGCCTGATTTCATGGGCAATCTGGGGGCATGAGCGAAAAACTCCCCCCGATCCTTCTTATTGGCTGCGGCAAGATGGGCGGCGCCATGCTGTCCGGCTGGCTGGAACAGGGCCTGACCGATGCCGTGGTGGTGGAACCCCATGCGCCGGCGGTGGCCGCCTTTGCCGGGCGGGTGCGCGTGGTGGCGGATGCCGGGGCGATCCCGGCCGATTTCCGACCGGCAGCCGTTGTGGCCGCGATCAAACCCCAGGAAGCGCCAGCAAGCCTGCCCACCTATGCGCGCTTTGCCGATCAGGGGGCCTTGTTCCTTTCGATCATGGCCGGGCGTTCGATTGCTGCCATGCAGGCGGCGCTTGGTGCCAACACCGCAGTAGTGCGCGCCATGCCCAATACGCCGGCGGCCATCCGTCAAGGTTTTACGGCGGCCTTTGCCGGGCCGGGGGTGACGCCCGCGCAACGCGCGCTGGCCGATGCGCTATTGGCCGCTATCGGCGAAGTGGCCTGGGTGGATCAGGAGGATCAGATCAATCCCGTCACGGCAGTCTCAGGCGGTGGTCCGGCCTATGTGTTTCTATTGGCCGAGGTTTTGGAAGCCGCCGCCGTGGAACAGGGACTGCCGCGCGATCTGGCGCGGCGCATGGCGCGGGCGACAGTGGCGGGTTCCGGCGCGCTTCTGGGTGCGAGTGAACAGGACGCTGCCGATCTGCGCCGCGCCGTAACCAGCCCCAAGGGCACCACGGAACGTGCGCTGGCGGTATTGATGGAACCGGATGCTTGGCCCAGGGCGATGTCACGCGCGATTCAGGTGGCAACGGATCGCGCGCGGGAATTGGCGGGGTAGGGGATAATTGGGCATGCATCTCGGCCGGGCGGCTTTCATCCCGATCACAGACCGCGAAACGGCGAAACGATTTTTCGCGGCATCCGTCGGGCGCATCGAGATTGAAACCCATTCCTATTGCAATCGCCGTTGTTCCTACTGCCCCAATGTAGTGGGTGACCGGCTTGGCGATAATGTGCGGATGGAAGAGCCGGTGTGGCAGATGGTGCTGGAGAACCTGGCCGAGATCGATTTTTCCAAGAATTTTGTCATGAATAGCTACAATGAACCGCTTGCGGATCGCGCGATTCTTGATCGCATTCGAGAAGCGCGGGAAGCGCTGCCCAAGTCGCGGATCATCATCTACACGAATGGTGACTATCTCGATCCCGAATATATCGAGGCGCTGGCGGAAGCGGGCCTGAATTACATGCATATTTCGATTCATATGCGCAAGGACGAAAAGTATTCCGACATCTATGCCATCAATCGCATGTTAGAAATTTCCGTACGCGCGGGTATTGCGGCACGTATCCGCACGGTCCGTTCCAATGAATACATCATCGCGGCCATGCCGCATTCGCGCATGGAAATTGAAACCCGCGCGATCAATTTCATGCGCAACGGCACGGATCGCGGTGGCTTGCTGCCCGATATCTCGCCGGCGGCCAAGCGCACCGCGCCCTGCTTTTTCCCCTTTTCGCATTTCCATATTGGGTTTTCCGGCAATGTCGTGCCCTGCTGCCATATCCGCAGCGACCGCCCGGAACACGAAGACTACCTGATCGGCAATTTGTGCGACTTTGGCAGCATCTTCCAGGCCTTCGCGAGCGAAAGAGCCGCTGCCTGGCGACGCGAATTGGTCAGCGCTCAAGAAAAGAAAAAGCCCTGCGACACGTGCACCGCCGCCTTCCTGCAGGGCCCAGAAGCGGCCGCCGCCTTTGATCAGGCGTGGCGGGCGCATGCGTTGCCAGCCGCTACCCCGGCGCCGGACTTGGTTAAATAGTCTCGGGGCGCCATATGTCAGTCATGACCGTGACATCCTCTGACGAAACCCTGATCGCCGCACTTTGGCGCGTGATTGCAGCGCATGGCTGGGCCGGGCTTTCCATGCGCCGCTTGGCCGCTGAAGCCGGTGTGGACATGGCCAGCCTGCGCGAACGCTTCCCGACCCGGCTGGATGTGCTGCTGCTGCATGGCCGGATGATGGATCAGGCCGTGCTGGCGGGCACTATTCCAGGCCAGGGCGGTTCGGCGCGGGATCGGATTTTTGATGTGCTGATGCGCCGGCTGGATGCCATGCAGCCGCATCGGGAAGGCATTTTGCGCCTGTTTGAAGATATGCGCCGCGACCCCGCGCTGGCGCTGGCGCTCGCGCCCCATATCGGCATTGCCATGCGCTGGATGCTGGAAGCGGCCGAGGTTGAGGCGAAAAGCTGCGAAGCGCGGCTATTGGCGCTTGGGCTTGCTGGCGTGTGGCTGGCGACCATTCGCGCTTGGGTGGGCGATGACAGCCCGGATATGGGTGCGACCATGGCCGCGCTTGACTCAGCGCTTGATCGGGCGGAGCGGATTGCTCGCCCGCTTGGCCTGCTCCGGGGCGAAGCCGCGCCGCCCCCCTCTGCGAAAGCTGCCGAAACTTCGTGACCTTGGGCCTGGGCGGTCTATACTGGGCATCCATCACAAAAGAGGCCCCCCATGACCGACCCCTTCAGCTTCAAGCCCAACCTCGACATGACCAAAATCATGGCCGAGTTCCGCCTGCCCGCCATGCCGGATATGACGGAACTCGCCAAGGCGCAGCAGAAGAACCTGGAAGCCATTACGGCGGCCAATAAGGTGGCACTGGAAGGGGCGCGCGCGGTTGCCGAACGGCATATGGAAATCGTGCAGCAATCGGTCGCAGAAATGCAGGATGCCATGCGCAGCATGGCAAGCCCCGGCGATATGCAGGAACAGGCCGCGAAGCGCGCCGAAATGGCCAAGGCCGCTTATGAACGCGCCGTTGGGCAGATGCAGGAACTGGCTGATCTCATTCAAAGATCAAGCGGTGAGGCGCTATCGGTACTGCATAAGCGCTTTGCCGAGGCGATGGAGGAAGTGAAGAACCTCTCCACCGACAAGAAGGCGTGATGTGTATGGCGCGGGGGTATGCCCCGCGCCGCCATCATCACCCCAAATGCTTGGCGAAAAACGCCAGCGTGCGTTCCTGCGCGAGTGCCGCATCCTTCGCCACATAGGAACCGCGCTCATCACAGCCAAAGCCGTGACCCGCGCCCATATAGACGAAGATTTCCACTTCCTTGCGCGCGACGCGGATGGCTTCCACGTCGCTCATGGGGATTGAGGCATCGGTTTCGCCGAAATGAAGCTGCGTCGGGTAATTCGGCACCTCATCCTTCGCGGCCGCAATGCCGCCGCCATACCAGCCGACGGAAGCTGAGAAGGCGCTGGTCCGCGTCGCGCCATGCCAGGCGACCGTGCCGCCCCAGCAATAGCCGACAATGCCGCGCTTGGCCTGGCGCGGCAGGGCAGCGGCGGCGGCCAGCACATCCAAAACGGTCTTGCCCGCATCAATCTTGCCGCGCAATTCACGCCCGCGCGCCAGATCGGCGGCGTCATAACCAAGCTCCACATTGCGCTCGGCACGGTCAAAAAGCTGCGGCGCAATCACGGCATAGCCAGCGGCGGCAAAATCATCGCAGAGCTTGCGGATATGGCGGTTCACGCCAAAGATTTCCTGCGTCACCACCAGGGCGCGCGTGGCATCCTGCGGGCCGGTGCGATAGGCTTGCAGGCGAAAACCATCAGCAGCGGTAAGTGAGATTATCGGCATGGGCGTTTTCCTTCCAAGTGAGATGCGCCTATCCTGATGGCATGGCTGAAATCGTCAACCTGAAGCACGCGCGCAAAATGAAGGCGCGCGAAGCCGCCGAAGCCAAGGCGGCGGAAAACCGCGTCAAATATGGGCAGACCAAGGCCGAACGCGCGCGGCTGGCGGCTGAGAAGGCCAAGCTGCGCGCGGTAATAGATGGGGCGAAGAAGGAAGAATAGGCGCTGCCCGCAGGGCCTAGAGCAGATCATGTTCAGATGGAAAATCTGAACGTGTGAAGATGCTCGAAAAACAACGGCGTAGGGCGTCTTGCGTGAACCCATGTGAACGCAACATGTTCTAAGCCGCAACGCCGTGGCCGAAGAATACAGCCTCATGCCGATGCAGCCCCCGTTCTGCGCAATCAAGCGCAAGAGCGGCGACTTCCGTTGGCGTGACGCTGGATAAACGCGTGCCGGGTGCAATGGCGGTCAGGGTGTGAAACGGCTCATTGCCCTGCCGTGATGCGAAGGGCGCCGGGCGCAGAATGGTCCAGTCAAGGCGGCTCGCGCGGATGAGTGCCTCTTGCCGGTCCTTGTCGGCGTAAAGGTTTTTCGTGAATAGCGGATAGATCAGATAATCATAGAAAAAACCGCCATGCCCCTTGGTGTCGCCCGCGCCAACGCCGGTGATGGCAATCAGGCGCTGCGGCCCGCTGGCCTGCATGGCGGCAATCAGCGCCTTGGTGGTTGCCGAGAAAAAAGAGACCTCGCCCCGCCCGCGAAAGCCAAGGGCGTAAATCACGGCGTCCTGTCCCGCCAAGGCGCCTGCCAGCGCTGCCGGGTCGCCTGGGTCGGCCTGCACCGTCGTGACCGAGGGCGGCAGGCCATGCGGGCTGGTGCTGCGGCTTTGTGCACTGATGCCATGCCCGCGCGTCAGGGCTTGCGCGACAATTTCACGCCCAACGCGGCCCGTGCCGCCAAGGACGAGGAGCTTCAACTCAGCCCTTGCGGACGATACTCATCCAGCCATGCGGGTCATTGCTGCGGCCATATTGCAGGCCGGTGATGGCATCATAAAGCCGGCGCGTAACATCACCGATCTCACCACCATTGATCAGCACATCCTCGCCCTTATAGCCGAGCGTCCCGACGGGGGAGACCACTGCCGCCGTCCCCGTGCCCCACATTTCCTTGAGCGAGCCGTCACGGCCGGCGGCCATCACTTCCTCAATCGCGATCTGGCGTTCGGTAACCCTCAGCCCCCAATCGCGCATCAATTGCATGGTGCTCGCGCGTGTCACGCCATCAAGGATGGTGCCCGTCAGCGGCGGTGTGATCACCTCATCACCGATGCGGAGCATGATATTCATCGTGCCGACCTCATCGAGGTATTTGCGGTTCACACCATCCAGATAGAGCACCTGCGAATAACCAGCCTTCGCGGCATCGCGCTGGCCAGCCAGGCTCGCGGCGTAATTCCCGGCCGTCTTGGCTTCCCCGGTGCCACCCTTCACGGCGCGGACATGCGTGTCGGATGCCAGGATTTTCACCGGCTTCACGCCTTCCTTGTAATAGGTGCCAACGGGCGAGAGGATCAGAAAATAAAGGTAATTATGCGCCGGATGCACGCCCAGCATCACATCGGTCGCGATAATGGTGGGGCGCAGGTAAAGCGCCGTGCCGGGCTTGCGCGGCACCCATTCATGTTCAAGCCCAACCAGCGCATCAAAGCTCTGGCGAATGATATCCACCGGCAATTCCGGCATGCACATGATCTGGCCAGAGCGATTGAAGCGTTCCGCATGGCGATCGGGGCGGAACAGGCGGATTTGGTCATCATCGCCGCGAAACGCCTTGAGGCCATCAAAAATCGCCTGCCCGTAATGCAAAACCGAGGTCGCGGGATCCAGGCTAAGCGGCCCATAGGGCACGATCCGCGGCGAATGCCAGCCTTTCCCTTCCTGATAATCCATCAGGAACATGTGATCGGTCAGCACCTTGCCGAAGGAAAGCTCATCATCGGCGGGCTTCGCCTTGGGGGTGGTGGTGCGGGTGATCGGGAAGGAAGCCATTGCTGCGTATCCTCGGGGTTTTGATTTCTTGCGTGAGATTAGCCTGGGGCGCAAAAAAAGGTAAGTAGTCCTTACTTAGATTTTGCACTTTCGTCGGCCATAAACCGCGCGAGGCCGGGTTCCAGCCCGGTTTGCGGTGCCTGCGCAACGCGGGCGGGCGCTCGCCCGCCCCGGCAGGCCATCACCAGGGCGCAATCAAGGCTATCCAGCACCGGCACGGGCAGCAGAGCGGCAAGCTTGGGGGCGAGGCCCACCAAGCCTGCCCCGCCCAGCACCACCACGCCCGCACCTGCGGCCACGGCCTGCCGCGCTTCTTCCGCGATCAGCGCCAACGCCTTTTCCGGTTCGCGCGCAATCATATCGCCGGTGGGCGGTACGGAGCGCACCTGCACGCGGTCCGGCCCATGGCCGCGGATAAGAGCGAATTCTTCCAGCATGGGCACCCAGGCGGCCCCCCCAGTCAGCAGCGCAATGCGCGGCGCCTGTTCCAAGGCCAGCGTGATGGAGGCTTCCGCCATGCCGATCACCGGAATGGGCAGCAATTCGCGCGCGGCTTCAATGGCCGGTTCGCCGAAACAGGCGATGATCGCGGCATCAAAACCTTGCGGGTTCTCCGCACCGATATGCTCGGCAAGGCCTGTCAGCACCGCATGGCCGGCAATGGCAACCGCCGCGCGTGTGGCGATGTAGCGTGCGCCGAAGGGGGCCGTGGCCGGCACCAGATCGCAGGCGGGCAGGCCAAGCCTGGGCAGGGCTTCCCGCGCCCGGGCGGTGATCAGGGCGGTGATGGCGGGATCGGTATTGCCGTTCAAAAGCAGGATGCGCATGGCGCGCTTCTGCCGCCTTGTCCCTGGCCCTGGCAAGGGTGGGGGCAGGCGGCTTTTTGCCTATTGCGCCTTGGCGCGCGGCGCCGCATGGTCGGGCAGTGCTGCCACCAAAATAGGCAGGGATGAATATCCCTGACCGCCGGCCCAAGGCTGGGGGGTGGCACGGGCTTTGCTGCCGTCGGATGCTGATGACTGCTCGCGCTGCCCCCAAAAGGGCGCGCGGCAATGAAGTTCAGGCGGCAGTCTCCTCTGAGACTGTCCAAACGCGACGAAGGGAGAGTGACGCGATGCGATTGAAGAAATTCTTGATGACGGCCTGCCTAGCGGCGCTGCCTGTCCTTGGCGCGTCTGTCGCGCAGGCACAGGGCACGCTGCGCATCGGCATGACGGCGGCGGATATCCCGCTGACGCATGGCCAGCCCGACCAGGGCTTTGAGGGCAACCGTTTCACCGGCATTCCGCTGTATGACAGCCTGACCATGTGGGATCTGTCCTCGGCTGATCGGCCTTCTGTGGTGATCCCGGGTCTCGCGACCGAATGGGCCGTTGATGCCAATGACAAGACGCGCTGGGTATTTCGCCTGCGTCGCGGCGTGAAATTCCATGACGGGTCGGATTTCAACGCCGATGCCGTGGTGTGGAATGTGCGCAAGATCCTGGATCGCGAAGCGCCGCATTATGACCCGCGTCAGGTTGGCATTACCGCGACCCGCATGCCAACGCTGCGCCGCGCGGAAAAGATTGATGATCACACCGTGGCGCTGTTCACGGCGGAGCCCGATAGCCTGCTGCCGATCAACCTGACCAATCTTTTCATGGCAAGCCCAACGCAATGGGAAAGGCTGCGCGCCGCGAATCCCAGCGCGGAAGCGACCTGGAACGCCTTTGCGCGTGAGCCATCCGGCACCGGCCCCTTCCGCATGACGCGCTTTGTCCCGCGTGAGCGTGCGGAATATGCGCGGTTCGATGGCTATTGGTCCGACAAGGCAAAGCTTGATCGCATTGTGGTTCTGCCGATCCCGGAAGCCAATGCGCGCACCGCGGCGCTGCTGTCCAACCAGGTGGATTGGATTGAAGCGCCAGCGCCCGATGCCATTCCGCAGCTGCGCCAGCGCGGCATGGTGATCACCAGCAATGCGCAGCCGCATGTCTGGCCCTGGCAGCCTTGCTTCGCGGAAGGTTCGCCGCTGCGTGATGTGCGCGTGCGTCGCGCCATCAATCTTGGCATTGACCGCGAAGGGCTGCGCACCCTGCTGGGGGGCATGATGTCCATTCCCGTCGGCACCGTGCCGCGTGGCCATCCCTGGTTCGGCAATCCAAGCTTCAATATCCGCACCGACAAGGCCGAGGCGCGCCGCCTGCTCGCGGAAGCGGGCTATACGGCCCAGCGTCCCTTGACGCTCAAGGTACAAATCTCGGCTTCCGGTTCGGGCCAGATGCAGCCGCTGCCGATGAATGAGTTCCTGCAACAGGACCTTAAGCAAATCGGCGTGAATGTCGAATTCGATGTCGTGGAATGGAACACCCTGTTCGCCAATTGGCGCCAGGGCTGCACCCATGCCTCGGCGCGCGGGGCGCATGCCACCAATGTCTCCTTCGCGGCCATGGACCCCTTCTTTGCCATGGTGCGCTTCTGGGATTCGAAAATGGCGCCGCCGGTCTCCAATAATTGGGGCTTCTTCAACGATCCGCGCTTTGACGCGATGATCGCCGAAGCGCGCAACGCTTTCGAACCCGCCGCGCGCGACGCTGCGCTCGCCCGCCTGCATGCCGCCGGTGTGGATGAGGCGCTGTTCATCTGGATTGCGCATGACGTGTCACCGCGTGCCATGAGCCCGCGCGTGCGTGGCTATGTGCAGCCGCAGAGCTGGTTTGTTGATCTGCGCCTGCCTTTCATCCAGTAACCCCTGATCGCCGGGCGGCAACGACCGCCCGGCGATTGCCGGAGAGACAATGTTCTTCTACCTGATCCGTCGCATTGCCTATGGCATCCCGATTGCACTCGCGGTCGGCTTTGTCTGTTTCATGCTGGTGCAGATCGCGCCCGGTGATCCCATCAATGCCATTGTGCCGCCGGATGCGCCCGGCGATGTGGTGGAACAGGTGCGGCGCGATTATGGGCTTGATAAGCCGCTGCCCGTGCAATTCGGGCTTTGGCTGATGAAGGTGGTGCAGGGGGATTTGGGCCGGTCACTCGCTTCCGGGCGGCCAGTTTGGTCTGATCTTTCAAGTGCCATCGGCAATACGCTGATGCTGGCGGCTTCTGCGTCTTTGCTGGGCTTTATCCTGGGCTGTGTACTGGGTGGGCTTGCGGGCACTTTCCGCGGTTCCTGGCTGGATCGCGTGGCGGTGACGATTGCCGTCGGCGGCGTTTCCGTGCCGCATTACTGGCTTGGCATGGTGATGGTGGTGATTTTCTCCGTGCAATTGAATTGGCTGCCGGCCATGGGCGCGGGGCCGGGCGGGTCTTCCGATTGG
Organism: Roseomonas sp.; assembly: GCA_020249865.1. Taxonomy (GTDB): domain Bacteria; phylum Pseudomonadota; class Alphaproteobacteria; order Acetobacterales; family Acetobacteraceae; genus Neoroseomonas. The sequence continues at coordinate 11,874 of JADCEV010000111.1, forward strand.
GTCTGGGATTGGGAACACATCAAGCATCTGATCCTGCCAACCGTCACACTTTCCGTCATTCCCATGGGGATTGTGACGCGCACGGTGCGCGGCATTGTGGCCGAGATCATGAACCAGGAATTTGTCACCGCCTTGCGCGGCAAGGGGCTGACGCGCGGTGGCGTCTTCCTGCATGTGGTGAAGAATGCCGCGCCCACCGCGCTGGCGGTGATGGGCTTGCAGCTTGGCTATCTGATGGGTGGTTCGATTTTGGTGGAAACCGTGTTTTCCTGGCCAGGCACGGGGCTTTTGCTGAACAATGCCATCTTCCAGCGCGATTTGCCGGTGCTGCAAGGCACCATCCTGGTGCTGGCCATGTTCTTTGTCATTCTCAATCTTCTGGTGGATCTGATGCAGACCGCGCTTGATCCGCGCATCAAGCGGAATTGACGCCATGTCCAATAGCGCCACTACACCATCCGCGGCGGAAGCCGAACTCGCTGTTCAGGCGCGGCAGGCGCCGGAGCGTTCCACCGGCTATTGGGCCGGGGTATGGAAACGTGTCCGGCGTGATCCGGTGACGATCTTTTGCGCCGGGGTTCTGCTGCTGATGCTGCTGGCGATTGTTTTTGCACCGCTGATCGCGCCGCATGATCCCTATCAGGGCAGCATGATCCGGCGACTGCGCCCGATCGGCACGCCGAATTACATCCTGGGCACGGATGAGCTTGGGCGCGATATGCTGACGCGCCTGCTTTATGGCGGGCGGCTTTCCTGGTTCATGGGGATTACACCCGTCGCACTTGCTTTCGTGATCGGCACGGTGCTGGGCGTGCTGGCGGGCTATGCCGGCGGCAAGACCAATATGGCCATCATGCGCGTGACGGATGTGTTCTACGCCTTCCCATCCGTGCTTCTGGCGGTGGCGATTTCCGGCGCGCTTGGCGCGGGCATCATGAATGCCATTCTGGCACTGACGCTGGTGTTCATCCCGCCCATTATTCGCGTGGCGGAAACCGTCACCACGGGTGTGCGCAATCTGGATTTCGTGGATGCGGCGCGCGCCTCGGGCGCCAATGCCTTTACCATTGTGCGCGTGCATGTGCTGGGCAATGTGCTTGGGCCGATCTTTGTCTATGCGACATCGCTGATCAGCGTTTCGATGATTTTGGCCTCTGGCCTTTCCTTCCTTGGCCTTGGCACCAAGCCGCCGGAACCGGAATGGGGCTTGATGCTGAATACGCTGCGCACCGCGATTTACGTGCAGCCTTGGATCGCCGTACTGCCGGGGGCGTGCATTTTCGTCACTTCCATCTGCTTCAACCTGGTGAGTGATGGCCTCAGGCAGGCGATGGATGTGAAGGGGTGAAGCAAGCCCCTTCTGCGGCGGCTATTCGGTCAGGTTCGGCACCTTGCCGGGCCGGCCGAGCAGCCAGCCCTGCATGGCATCACAGCCGGCTTTCTCCAGGGCACGGAGCTGTGCCAGCGTCTCCACGCTTTTCGCAACCACGATAGTGCCCAGCGCATGGGCGGTTTCCACTTGGCCGGTGGTGAGCGCCAGCGCCCGCCGTGCGGAGAGGTTTTCGCCATCTAGCCCGGCGCAAAGGCTCGGGTGCAGCTTCACCATGGGGAAGGGAATCGCGCGCAAGGCCAGGATGGTGCCGCGCGCCACGCCGAAATCATCCAGGGCGGCGACAACCCCAAGCCCACGCAGCCCGGCCGCGAGGTTGGCCGCCGCATCATGCCAGAGGGAGACCGCATTGGCCGGCATTTCCACCGCCAAGCCACGCGGGTCCGTATCCGCGTCCTGCAGGGCGCGGCGCATCAGCGCAGTGCCATCGCCGCGCAGAAACGCCTCGGCCGTGATATTCACCGAGATATAGGGGGCGGAGCGCGGCCAGCGCGCCCTGATCCGGCAGGCCTCGGCAAAGACCCAGGCATCCAGCGCGGCCGCGAGCCCCGCCTGGGTCGCGGCATTGACCGTTTCCATGGCCAGGATCGGGCCCAGATCGGGGTGGACCCAGCGCAGCAGCGCCTCATACCCCACGGTTTCCAGGCCATTGGCGCTGCACACGGGCTGCAGATCAAGCCTTAGGCCGGCACCGTCATTGGCAAGCGCCTCGGCTATGCCCTGGCGGAGTTCCGCCGGCGAATGGGCAAGCTCAAGCCCTGCCGCCGCCCGATCGCCATCAAAGCCGAAACCGTCACTCATGCCCGCGCCCTCAATCGCTTGAGGGCGTAGTAAACACCCAAACTGCTTACGGTCTGGTTACCGCCGTAGCGGGAAGTGGCAGCCGATCAGGCGAAGATTTCGCTGCCAGCGAAGAAATAGGCGATTTCGATGGCGGCGTTTTCCGGGCTGTCCGAGCCATGCACTGAATTCGCTTCAATGCTTTCGGCGAAAAGCTTGCGGATGGTGCCGGGGGCGGCATTGGCCGGGTTGGTCGCCCCCATCAATTCGCGATTCCGCGCCACGGCATTTTCGCCTTCCAGCACCTGCACCACCACGGGGCCAGAGGTCATGAAGGACACCAGATCCTGGAAGAAGGGGCGTTCACGATGCACGCCATAGAAGGTTTCGGCCTGGGTCTGCGTCATGTGGATGCGCTTTTGCGCGACAATGCGCAGCCCCGCATCTTCGAACACCGCATTGATCTTGCCGGTCAGATTCCGGCGCGTGGCGTCCGGCTTGATGATGCTGAAGGTGCGTTCGATGGCCATGGTGGCAAACCCCTGAATGTCTGAAAAAGGAAGGGGGCGGATAGGCGGGATGGGCGGCTTGCGCAAGCCCTGCCTAGGCTGCGCGGCGCGCGGCGATGAGGAATTCCTTATTCCCCTCAGGCCCCGTAATGGGGCTTTCGGTAATGCCAAGCACCTGCCAGCCCGGCAGCGCCGGCCACCAATCGGTGATCATGCGGCAAATCGCCTGATGCAGCGCCGGGTCGCGCACCACGCCGCCTTTGCCCACCTGGCCGGGCCCCGCTTCGAATTGCGGCTTTATCAATGCCACCGCAAAGGCACCCGGCGCGCAGAGCGCGAGCGGTGCCGGCAGAATGGTGCGCAGCCCGATGAAGGAAGCATCGCAAACGAGGGCGCCAATGGGTTCCGGGATGGTGCTGGCATCCAGATAGCGGGCATTGGTCTTTTCCAGCACCACCACGCGCGGGTCCTGCCGAAGCTTCCACGCCAATTGCCCATGCCCGACATCCACCGCATAGACGCGCGCCGCACCGTGATGCAGCAGCACATCGGTAAAGCCCCCGGTGGAGGCGCCCAGGTCCAGGCAAACCCGCCCTTCCGGTGCCAGCCCGAAATGCGCCAGCGCATGGGCAAGCTTAAGCCCCCCGCGGGATACCCAAGGGTGATCCTGACCGCGCACTTCAAGCGGCGCGCCATCAGCCAGCAGATCGCCTGCCTTTTCCACCCTTTTGCCATCGGTGAAGACCTTGCCACCCAGGATCAGCGCCTGCGCCCGGGCGCGGCTTTCCGCAAGGCCAGTGGCGACAAGCAGGAGATCGGCGCGCTGTTTTGGTGGGCGGATCATTGAAGCGGCGGTCCTTGTTGGCGCATTCGACGTAATAGTTTGGCACGGGACGCCAATGACTGATAGTTTGATAGGCTCCTGATTCGAGAGATCATTGCGATGTTCCGAAAACTCGACGCGTTGGTATTGCCAACACCTAATCTGACCCTGAAGCATTGCCGTCACGGGCTCATGCTCTTTGATAATCGCGATCGATATGTCGGCGCCTCATTGGATCGTTATGGTGAGTTTGCCGAACTTGAGGCGCAGCTTTTCTTCGGCCTCATCAAGCCTGGCATGCTGGTGGTTGAAGTTGGCGCCAATATCGGGGCCCATACAGTGTATCTTGCAAAGCTGGTGGGCGAAAACGGTGGCGTGGTGGCCTTCGAACCGAAGCGCCTGATGTTTCAGATGCTCTGTGCCAATCTAGCGTTGAACGGGATTAACAATACAGACGCGAAATGCCTGATGCTTGGCGCCGGGCCGGGAGAGGCCGACATAGAGCGTCCTGAGTATGTTGAAAGCGATCAGGACGACGTGGTGGAAATGATCGGCTTGGACAACATCATGTTGCCGGCCTGTCACATGCTGAAGATCAGTACGGGCGCTATGACCAAGCCTATATTGGATGGCGCCCGGGAAACTATCAGGCGGTTTCGTCCTTTCATTTACGTGAGAGACGATCAGCCGGAAAATCATGCCGTGCTGATTTCAACTTTGCTGGACCTGGAGTATCGGATGTGGTGGCACCTCCCTTGGCTCTTTAATCCCGGAAACCTCGCGGCTCAGGGCGAGAATATCTTCCCTGATGCCGCGTCCTTCAACCTTATTTGCTTACCGCGTGAGACCGCGCCCGATGATATTGAAGGCGGGGTGGAGGTCAAAAGCTCAACCGAAGCACATCCGCTAACTGCTTGAGGTGGTAGGAGAACTTCACCCAACGCCCAATAATTCAACCTCAAAAATCAGCGTCGCATTGGGCGGAATGACACCACCGGCACCGCGCGCGCCATAGCCAAGCTCAGGCGGGATAATCAGCGTGCGCTGCCCGCCAACCTTCATGCCGGCGAAACCCTTATCCCAACCGCCAATGACATGACCGGCGCCCAGCAGGAAGGAAAAGGGCTCGGCCCGGTCGCGCGAAGAATCGAATTTGCGGCCCTTGTTTTCGGGTGCGGCAGCATCAAACAGCCAGCCCGTATAATGCACCGTGATGTGCTGCCCAGGTGTCGCTTCGGTCCCGGTGCCGAGTTTCGTGTCAATCATGGTTTTTTCCTGTTGATCATCTCACAAAAAGCAAGGCCCGGAAGCCGAAGCCTCCGGGCCTGAAACTTTGCGCAGAAAGGCGGCTTATTCAGCCGCCTGTTCCAGCTTTTCCAAAACCCGCGGCGGCGACATGGGCAGCGCATAGAAGCGCTTGCCCGTCGCGCGATACATGGCGTTGGAAATCGCGGCCAGTGGCGGCACCAGCGGCACTTCGCCCACGCCACGCACGCCTTGCGGGTGCTTCGGGTTGGGGATTTCCAGCATCACCGCATCCAGCATCGGCAGGTCCGAACAAACCGGCATGCGGTAATCCAGGAAGGCTGGATTATCCACCTGGCCCTTGGCGTTATAGATATATTCCTCATTCAACGCCCAGCCGATGCCCTGCGCCGCGCCACCCTGCATCTGCCCTTCGACATAGGCCGGATGCACCGCGCGCCCGACATCCTGGAAGGAGGTATAGCGCAGCACCTTCACGGTGCCGAGTTCCGGGTCCACTTCCACATCGCAGATATGGGTCGCGAATCCGCCCTCGGCGCCGGTCGTGTTCAACTGCACGCCAGCCCCAATTGGCCCGCCGGTCTCAGACGCCTTGGCAGCGATTTCCTTAAGGCTGAGCGGCGGGAATTGACCCGCATTGGCGCCGGCGGGGCGCGCTTCGCCATTGTCCCAAATCACCGCTTCGGGGTCGATCTTCCAGATCTTCGCCGCGCGTTCCTTGAGCTGCGTGATGACCTTTTCGGAAGATTGCGTCACCACCATCGCGGAAGCGAACAGCACGCGGCTGCCGCCGGTCAGGTTGGAATAGCCAATCGTCGCGGTATCGCCGATCAGCACGGAAACGCGCTTGTAATCAATGCCAAGCAATTCCGCGGTGATATTGGCAATGGAGGCGCGGGACCCACCGATATCCGGATGCCCGGTGGTGACGACAACATTGCCATCTTCCGTGATGTTCACCTGCGCGGAAGATTCACCACCCGCATTGAACCAGAAGCCGCTGGCAACGCCCCGGCCCTGATTGGGGCCAAGCGGCGCGCTGTAATGCGGATGCGCCATGGCAGCTTCAATGGTTTCCTTGAAGCCAATGCGCGGATAGACCGGGCCATGCGCGGCCTTCGTGCCTTCCTGCGCAGCGTTCTTCAAGCGCAGCGCCAGCGGGTCCATGCCCAGCTTTTCGGCCAATTCATCCAAAACGCATTCCACGCCGTAAGCGCCAATTGGCGCACCCGGCGCGCGATAGGCTGCAACCTTTGACCGGTTGGACACCACATCAAAGCCCTGCGAATGCACATTCGGGATGTTATAGGGCGCGAAGGCGCAGCCCGCCGCACCGCGAATGGGCGAACCCGGCAACGCGCCGGCTTGCAGATAGAAAGTGCCTTGCGCGGCGACGATGGTACCATCCTTCTTCGCGCCGATCTTGACGGTGCTGAAGGAGCCCGAGGTCGGGCCGGTGGCGCGCATCACTTCTTCGCGCGTCATCACCATCTTCACCGGGCGGCCGGATTTCTTCGCCAGCAGCAGCGCCACTGGTTCCAGATAGACAATCGTCTTGCCGCCAAAGCCGCCGCCGATTTCCGCCGGAATGGCGCGGATATCGCTTTGCGGCAGGCCCGTGAGGTAGGAGCACATCGCGCGGACCATGAATTGGCCCTGGCTGGAGCTCCACACCGTGGCCTTGCCATCGGCAACACTCACCAGGCAGGCATGGGTTTCAATATAGCCCTGATGCACGGGCGCGGTGCGGAAGCTGCGTTCCACCACCACTTCGGCTTCGGCAAAACCGGCATCCACATCGCCAAGCTTGTGTTCCAGCTTGCCCGCAATGTTGGAAGGCTTGCCGTCAAACTTGATGAAATCATGCAGGATCGGCGCATCGGGCTTGATCGCGTCTTCCGCGTCAATCACGAAGGGCAGAACCTCATATTCCACTTCGATCAGCTTCAGCGCCTCGGCCGCCACCTTTTCGGAAATCGCCGCAATGGCGGCAATCGGGTGGCCATGGAACAGCGCCTTTTCGCGCGCCATGATGTTGCGGCACATCCAGCGCATATCCTGGATCCCCAGCATGACCGATTTGTCGAGCGGGAAATCCACCACATCCTTATGCGTCACCACGGCCTTCACGCCGGGATGCGCTTCCGCCTTGGTGGTATTGATGGAAATGATGCGCGCATGCGGGTGCGGGCTGCGCAGCACCTTGCCCCAGATCATGCCGGGCATATTGGTATCGGCGGCATAGGCAGCGCGGCCCGTCACCTTTTCCGCACCATCGGGACGGATCGTATTCTTGCCGATCCATTTGTTGGACATATCGTTCATCAGGCGGCCCCCCTCATTTCAGCGGCGGTTTCAAGCACGGCGCGAACAATCTTGTCGTAACCCGTGCAGCGGCAAAGGTTGCCGGCCAGGCCGAAACGCACTTCGGTTTCGGTCGGGTTCGGGTTCTTTTCCAGCAGCGATTTCGCGGCAATCAACACGCCCGGCGTGCAGATACCGCATTGCAGCGCGGCCATTTCCAGGAATTTGCGCTGCAGCGGGTGCAGATCGCCGCCCTGCGACATGCCTTCAATGGTGCCGAGTGACTTGCCTTCGGATTCCACCGCCAGCATCAGGCAGGCGCAAACCAGACGACCATCCACGGTGATGGAACAGGCACCGCAATCGCCCGTGCCACAGCCTTCCTTGGCGCCGGTCAGGCCAAGCGGGCCGCGCAGCGCATCCAGCATGCTGTCATGCGCGTCGCAGAGGAACTCCATCGGTTCCCCGTTTATGGTCGTAGAAACATGCATTTTGGACATGAGATCAGCTCCGGCTGGCGCGTTCGGCGGCGATGGCAACGGCGCGCTTCAACAGCACGCCGGCAACCTTGGTGCGATAGGCAATGGTGCCGCGCTTGTCATTGATGGGGCGGCAAGCAGCGCTGCAAGCAGCGGCAGCAGCAGCCACCGCAGCGGGTTCAAGCCTGGTGCCGACCAGCGCCTTGCCAGCGGCTTCCACCAGCATCACGGTCGGCGCCACGGCGCCAAGCCCAACGCGGGCGGCGGTGCAAACGCCATCCTTCATGGTCAGGCTGACACCGCAGCCAACCACCGCGATATCCATTTCCGTGCGCGGAATCATGCGCAGATACGCATCGCCCGAACCGGCGGGGCGCGCGGGAAGGGTGAAGCTCACCAGGATTTCACCAGGCGCAAGGTTGGTTTTGCCCGGGCCGGCGGGGAAGGCTTCCACCGGCATTTGCCGGCGACCATTCGGCCCCTGGATCGTGACCACCGCGCCGGCGGCGACCATGGCCGGCACGCTGTCACCGGCGGGCGAGCCATTGCAGAGATTCCCACCCGGCGAGGCACGGCCCTGCACCTGCTTTGACCCGATCAGGTTCACCGCTTCCAGCACACCCGGCCAAACTTTGCCAAAGCGCGGATGGTCGGAAAGAGAGGCCGCAGACACAGCCGCACCAATCGTGAAACTGCCATCGGCATTTTCCGTGATGCGGTTCATTTCACCGATTTTCTTGATATCCACGATCAAACCGGGTGTCGCGACGCCGGCGCGCATCTGCACCAGCAGATCCGTCCCGCCCGCCAGAATCCGCGCAGCCCCCTGGGCCGCTGCGAAGGCGCTGACCGCTTCATCAAGCGTCTGCGGCGCCAAATATCGAGTATCCGTCATGAGCGTTCCTGTCGTCCTTGCCTAGCTTGTGACACCCCGGGTCAGGGGGCCATTCTTCCTCAGGCACTTACACTGGAACAAGGCTATAGGGACGCGCAAGATCGGCATAGCCCCCGGCCGGCAATTGGGCGTGATTCGCGCATTACGGGCTTTGGCCATCGGGGCATGCTACAGAATGGCATCCAACGCGGGAGGAAAACATGACCAAGCAGCTATGGGGCCGCCGCGCGGCGCTGATTGCCGGTGGGGCGCTTTTGGCGACGCCGCGCCTTGCGCGCGCTGCCTGGCCGGAACGGCCCATCCGCATCATCGTGGCCTTCCCACCTGGCAGTTCCACCGATGTCGTGGCGCGCGCCATGGCAGCGCGGTTGGAGGCGCTGCTCGGCCAATCCGTGCCGGTCGAAAATCGCGCCGGCGCCGGGGGCAATATCGGCACCCAGGCGGTCAAGGGCGCCACCGATGGCCATACGCTGCTGATGCACAGCACGGCCTTTTGCGTGAACCCATCGCTCTATCGCGCGGCAGGGTATGGCTTGGATGATTTCACGACCATCGCGGTGGTCGCGACCGCGCCCAATGCGTTTTTCGTCCATCCTTCCGTGCCGGCGCGCAATCTGACCGAGCTATTGGCCCATATGCGCGCCAATCCCGGCATGGCCTATGCCCATTCGGGCACCGGGACCACGCCGCATCTGGGGGCAGAATTGCTGTTCCGAACATTGGCCAAGGTGGAGGCCACGCCGGTTGCCTTCGGCCCTGCCCAGGCGGCAACGGCCGTGCTGGCAAATCAGGCGCCCATTGGCAGCACCAGCCTACCGCCCGCCCTGCCCTTGATCCGTGAAGGCCGGGTGCGCCCGATTGCCGTCGCGGGGGCCGAGCGCGACCCGACACTGCCTGATGTGCCGACAGTGGCAGAGCAGGGCTTTCCGGGCTTTGCCGCTTCCACCTGGTTCGGGCTTTTCGCCCCGGCGCGGCAATCATCCGATTCCTTGGCGCGGCTTGCTGCCGAGGTACCGCGCGCCATGGCGGATCCGGAATTGAAGGCGCGGCTTGCTACGTTGTCACTGACTGATCCCGGCCTTTCCGGCACGGCGGCAGCCGATTTCGTGCGGCGAGAGGCGCAGATCTGGGCCGAAGTGGTGCGCAGTTCCGGCGCGACTGCGGATTGAGCCTTTTTAACGGCTTTCACGCAAACTTGACGGCATTCTGCCCCTTGTTGCGCAGCGCGCTGCGCGATTTGACGCTCAGCATGCGCCAATATCACGGCAAGTATACAGGGGGCTTTGCATCATGACGCTGGATGATCGTTTATCCGGGCGGCCTTGAAGGGTCGCACCACTCGGAAAGGGATGCCATGTCGGATTTCACGCGGACCGAGCAAGACCTTCTGGACTCTCTAAGAAAACCCGCACGCCGGGAAACCAATGATGTTGACCGGTTCGTAGGCGACCGCATTCGGCTTTACCGATCCATGATCGGTATGAGCCAGCAGAAGCTTGCCGAGAACATTGGTGTCACCTTCCAGCAGCTGCAGAAATACGAGCGGGGCGAGAATCGTATCGGCGCCGGAAGATTATTGGTGGTGGCGACCGCGCTGGGGATACCGATCACCTTCCTGTTGGATGAGCATGGCTTTACGCAGCGCCAGGGAAATACGAGTCCGGCTGAAATGGAACTGCCAGAGACTGCGCGCGATGCGTATAATATCGGGCGGGCTTTTTCCCAAATATCGGACCCCGAAGTCAGGCGTTCAATCACCACGCTGGTACAGAGTCTGGCGCGACAGGCGGAAGGTAGCGAAGTTTGAAAAATTCAGTTTCAGAAAGAAAGATTCAGAAGGCACGTATCGCCTTGAAGGGAGGTTGCATCAAACCATCATAGCCTTTCACAGGTGAGCAACCTGTTCCGGTAAAACATCATCCCAGCCAATGGCGGCCGGTAATAGATGCGCTGCCGCAATGGCGCGCGACAATTCAGGCAAGGCTTCGATTTCCTGACGGCTGAAGCTGCGTTCCATATGCATCGCCGCGGCCCAAAGCCGCAACACTGCCAATTCAAGCGCAGGCGTAATGAGATTTTCGGAAAGCGTATCTTCACCATCGCGTGGCATGGCAATATTCCTCCTTTTTCATTGCCATCAGTCTAGCCCGGATATCTTGCAAAGCAACATAAATTTTCGACTCTCTGGAGCTGGCATAAGGGTTTTTTTCTGATTGGCGGGAGTGGGGCGACAGCATCAATTCACCACCGGTTTCCCGGTCCCGTATTTTCGCGCAGCATACAGGCCCTATTTCAACCCTTCGCAGGATCGTCCCGTTCCTTCGCGCGTTGGTTCTTGCGCAATCCGACGGCGTATTCGCCAAGCTTGCGATGCGGGTCCTTGTTCGGGCGTACAATGGTGTGCCGAAAATCATTCCACTCAGCCTCACCAAAGCTTGATAAATCCTCAATGATCGAGAAATTATCTGCCGCCGCGCCATAGGCTTCGCGCGGGAGGGGTTGCACTTGCAGAAAAGGGAAGTTCGGATCGAATTCGATCGGGTGATGCGTGCGCGTGAGGCGTACATTGATGAAAAGCGGGCCGAACCAGCTGCTGGTTTCCACAATGCCTTCATAGCATTCATAGCCGCGATTGCGGACGAAATTGGCTGGTGCACGAATCAATGCGGCCCACCCAGGTTTGGTGCGCATGGCAAGGCCGCTCCAGATCTGCACGAGGCCCGGTTCGATAAAGCTGCTGAGGAAAGGTGGCGAATAGCCCTTGATATCTTCTGGGGCCGCATCATCGAAATGTGGCGCGAAGTTCGGAAATTGCGCGCTGGTCAGCGGAAACCAATCTTCCACCCCATCATAGGTCCAGATCACATCCGAACCATCCCACATCAGCTTGAAGCCGATGGGCGGGAAAATATACCACCCGAAGGCTGAAGCGGTGGTCATGGCCTCACAAAAACGAAAGGCACGCGTCGGCATGGTGCCCGCCGCCGCGCGATCAGCGCGCTGAGGCGGGCGCGCTGAGGGGATCATGCGGTAGAAGGTGGCAAGTGGCGTTTCCGCTTTGCGGGCTTTAGTCACGTTCCTGCCTGTCATGCGGTTGGGGGATGAGGAAGGAGAAATCCTTCCGCAAATTCCCCCAAACCTCTACCCGGGGTCGTGTTTCCCCGGACGCCATGGGCCTTGGCTTTAGCGCGGCAGGCTCGGCGCCATTCCGCCAAAGCGGACCTTGCCGGCATCGGTGGTGGCTTCGGCGGAGATGCGCACGGGCGGCAGGCTTGGGGAAAGACCGCCGATGCGAACCTTGCCGGCATCGGCGGTGGCTTCGGCGGAGATGCGCACGGGCGGCAGGCTTGGGGA
>JADCEV010000112.1 GCA_020249865.1 Roseomonas sp.
CCTGAGCCTCATGCAGGCGTTGCAGCGCGGCATATTGCTGCGTGAAGCCGCAGAAGGATGCGGTATTCACGACAAGCAAGACACGCCCGCGCCAGGCCGCCAGATCATGCTCTCCGCCTTCCAGGGCGGGGAAGCGGAAATCCCAAGCGGTTGCAGGGGCGGGGGCGGCGGCCATCAGCGGCAGGGCCAAAAGGGCGCGACGGGTTGGCTTAACCATAGCGTTCCTCAAGCCAGGGATCGCCCTGATTGTGATACCCGCGCACCTCCCAAAAGCCAGGCCGATCTTCCGCCAGGAATTCGATGCGCGTCAGCCATTTCGGACTTTTCCAGAAGTAAAGCCGCGGCAGCACCAGCCGCACCGGCCCGCCATGTTGGCGCGTGAGCGGCGCCCCTTCCCAGGAATGCGCCACCATCACATCAGCGGCGGCGAAGGCTTCCAGCGTCAGGTTCGTGGTATAGCCATCATAGGATGTCATGGACACGAAGCGCGCTTCGGGGCGCGGGCGTGCCAATTCCAGCAGCGTTGCGGTGCTCACCCCGGTAAAGCGATTGTCGTACCGGCTCCATTGCGTGACGCAGTGGATATCGCAGACCATCTCAGTCTGCGGCAGCGCCATAAAGCCTTCCCAATCGAAGGCCAGGCGGTTTTCCACCAAGCCTTCAAGGCGAAGGCGGAATTTGGCGGTGCTGACATCCGGCTGCACGCCAAGATCAAGCACCGGCCAATCCTTCACCAAAGTCTGGCCAGGCGGCAGGCGTTCGCGCATGGGATCGGCGGTGGTGCCGGTCAGCAGGCGGCCTTCTTCGGCCCAGCGCTCCTTGGTACGCACCAGCTTTTCGCGGATCTGGCCTTCCAGCTTCACGTCTTCCTGATCCAAGGCGACTACTCCCGTTGGCGAAGGGGGTTGGCGAAGAATGCCTCATCCCTGAGGGCATGGACATAGTTTTGCTGCATCATCCCCGCAAGCGATGGGCTGAAGAAACCATGCCGGGCGGGGAAGGCCCTCGATCGGGCGGCTTCAGGGCAGGGGCGGCCAAGCCGCGGCCCCTTCACCCAAGCGTGATGCCAGCATCGCGGATCACCTCAAGCGCGCCTTGGCGCTGTTCGGTCAGCCAGCGGGCGAAAACATCCGGCGCATTGCCGATCATGATCGCGCCGGCCGGGTCCATGCGCGCGCGCACCGCGGCCGATTTGGCCGAAACAGCAGCGACGGCCGCCATACGGTCCACCACCGCACGCGGCGTGCCGGCGGCAGCGAAAAGCCCGTTCCAATCATTCATGTCAAAACCCGGAAAGCCGGATTCCGCCAGGGTTGGCACATCCGGCAGTGTGGCGATGCGTTCAAGACTTGTCACCGCCAGAATGCGCGCGCGGCCCGCCTGCACCGGCGGGCGCACGGAAGATGAGGTGATCAGCACCGCATCAATGCTGCCCGCCAATATGTCACGCGCCGCATCCGCACCGCCGCGATAAGGCGCATGCACAAGCCGGATGCCCGCGCGTTTTTCAAAGGCAGCCAGCGCCAAATGCGCCATGCCCGCTGCCGGTGGTGTGCCGACCGTGATGGTGCCAGGCCGCGCCTTGGCGACTGCGATGAATTCCTTGATGTCCTTGGCAGGGAAATCATGCTTCACCGCAATCACTTGCGGAAACACCGAAATCAAGGTGGTGGGGGTGAAGGCGGTGGCGTAATCAAACGGAATATCGCGCATCAGCGCGGGGTTGGTAAGCTGATTGGCCGCATCCACCAGGAAAGTATAGCCATCGCGCGGCGCTTGTAGCAGCGCATTGGCGGCGATGATGGCATTACCGCCGGTGCGGTTTTCAATGACGATATTCTGCCCCAGCGCTTCCTGCATATCAGCAGCGAGCGCGCGAGCAGCGGTATCGGCAGCACCACCGGCGGCGAAGGCAACCAGCCAACGTATCGGCCGATTGGGCCAATCGCCTTGCGCCCGCGACGCCTTGCTTAGCCAGGGCGCGGCCAGTGTGGCCACGAGGATCGCTCGGCGATTGATTGGCTTGATCATGGTATTCCTCCCCAGTTCTTGTCGTGTTTTGTGTCAGGCGGGCTCAGAAGTTATCCCGGCCAAAGCGCCGTTCGAAGGCAGCGATGTCTTCCTCATGCGTCATGGTGAAGGCCAATTCATCCAGACCTTCCAGCAGGCTGCGCTTGGCGAAAGGGTCAATGTCAAAGCGATGCACCGTGCCATCCGGCGCGGTGACGGTTTGTGCCGGCAGATCGATCGCGATTTCGGCTTCCGGTTCAGCGATGCTGGCTGCGATCAGCGCGCCGACGGCCTCGGCCGGCAGAATGATGGGCAGAACGCCATTCTTCACCGCATTGATCGCAAAAATATCGCCAAAGCTTGACGCAATCACTGCCCGCGCGCCCCAGCCATGCAGCGCCCAAACCGCATTTTCGCGCGATGAACCACAGGCGAAATTGCGCCCGCCCAGAATGATGCGCGCATCGCGCCAGGCAGGCCGGTTCAACGGAAATTCGGCAATCTCATTCCCCGCCGCATCAAAGCGCAAATCACGAAAGAAATTGATGCCGTGATCATCATCGCGTGGCCGCGCCAGAAAGCGCGCCGGGATGATCTGATCCGTATCTATATTGTCCTGCGCCAGCGGCACGGCATTGGACCGGAGTGAAATGAAGGGTTCCATGATAATCTTACCCCGCGCCCTTCACATGTCTGATATCAACAACATGCCCAGCCAAAGCCGCAGCGGCGGCCATGGCGGGGCTCATGAGATGGGTGCGCACCCCGGCCCCCTGGCGACCGCGAAAATTGCGATTGGAGGTAGAGGCTATGCGCTGCCCCGGCCTGCCGATTTCACCATTCGTGCCAAGGCACATGGAACAGCCCGCTTCGCGCCATTCAAAGCCCGCTGCCTTGAAAATCGCATCCAGCCCTTCGGCTTCCGCCTGACGCTTCACGGGCGCCGAGCCAGGTACCACCCAGGCGGTCACGCCATCCGCGACCTTGCCGGTTTGGGCAATGGCGGCTGCGGCGCGCAAATCTTCAATCCGGCCATTGGTGCAGGAACCGATGAATACACGATCCATCCGCAACTCCGCCACCGGCATACCAGCGGAAAGGCCCATATAGGCAAAGCAATCTTCCAATGCCTTACGGCGCGCCGGGTCTTGCTCCGCCTCGGGGTCGGGGATCACGCCATCGGCGGGCAGCGCATCCTGCGGGCTATTGCCCCAGGTCACCATGGGCGCGATGGAAGCGGCGTCAATCATCACCTCATGATCGAATTGCGCGCCGGGATCGCTTGGCAGGGCGCGCCAGCGTGCCAGCGCCGCATCCCATTCCGCGCCCTTTGGCGCATATTGCTTATCGGCCAGGTAAGCGAAGGTCTTTTCATCCGGCGCCACCATGCCAGCCCGCGCGCCGGCTTCGATGGACATGTTGCAGAGTGTCAGCCTGCCTTCCATCGAAAGCCCGCGTATCGCCGAACCGGCATATTCAATCACGCATCCTGTAGCACCTGCGGTGCCGATGGTGGCGATGATATGCAGAATGACATCCTTGGCTGTTACGCCAAAACCAAGCGCGCCTTCAACCGTAATGCGCATGGTACGCGGGCGCCTTTGCCACAGGCATTGCGTGGCGAGCACATGCGCCACTTCCGTCATGCCAATGCCGAAAGCGAGCGCCCCCAAGGCGCCATGGGTCGAGGTATGGCTATCACCACATACCAGCAGCATGCCGGGTTGGCTCAGGCCGGTTTCGGGGCCGATGACATGCACAATGCCCTGCTGGCCATCCTGCAGGCCGAAATGCCGAATGCCATGTTCTGCGGTATTGCGTTCCAGCGATTCCACCATGCCGCGATATTCCGCATTGGCGATATCTTCGGCCTTGCGCGTATCGGTGGGCACATAATGATCGGGTGTTGCGAAAATCCGCTCCGGCGCACGGGGCGTGACGCCGCGCTTGCGCAGCATCTCGAAGGCTGGCGCGGTGCCGTCATGGATGAAATGGCGATCAACATAAAGCAAAACCTGACCATCTTCGCGTTCCAGGACGCGGTGACGCATCCAGATCTTGTCGAACATGGTGAGCGGTTCGGGTATGGCGTGCTGCATCATGCGGGGGATCATTCCGGCAGAACCCGGCTTTGGCAAGCGCGGCGGCTGCGCCATTTTCATCTCGCCCTGGCTGGCGGTGTAGAGTATGACCCAAGCGTAAAGCGACAAGCGCAGCAGCAGGCATCCGGGCAGCAATATGGTCGAAACCACAACCACAACAGGCATCGGCCAAGCGGCGGCGGTTGAACTGACCATCCTCATGCCCTGCCTGAATGAGGCAGAAACCCTCGCGACCTGCATCCAAAAGGCGCTGGGCTATCTGGCGCGAAGCGGTGTGGCGGGCGAAGTGCTGATTGCCGATAATGGCAGCACGGATGGCAGCCAGGCCATTGCGCGCGGGCTTGGTGCGCGGGTGATTGATGTGCCCGAAAAAGGCTATGGCGCGGCGCTGATTGCGGGCATTGCGGGCGCACGCGGTCGCTATGTCATCATGGGCGATAGCGATGATTCCTATGATTTCAGCGCGCTTGATCCCTTCATCACCAAACTGCGCGATGGTCATGATCTGGTGATGGGCAATCGCTTCAAGGGCGGCATTGCGCCTGGCGCCATGCCGCCCTTGCATCGCTATTTGGGCAATCCGGTGCTGTCCACCATTGGGCGGGTTTTCTTTGGCGGGCCGATCCGCGATTTCCATTGCGGGTTACGCGGATTTTCGCGTGCCGCCATCGCAGCACTTGATCTGCGCGCACCGGGGATGGAATTCGCCTCGGAAATGGTGGTGAAGGCCACCATGCGCGGGCTTCGCATTACGGAAGTGCCGACCACGCTTTCCCCCGATGGAAGGTCGCGCCCGCCGCATTTGCGGTCCTGGCGCGATGGCTGGCGGCATTTGCGGTTTTTGCTGATTTTCTGCCCGCGCTGGCTCTTTTTCTATCCCGGCGCGGTGCTTTTCGCGTTGGGTGCGCTGGCCATGGCAGCGCTGCTGGCAGGACCCGTGCGCCTCGGCGGCATTACGCTTGATGTGCATAGCCTGCTCTATGCCTCGGGCGCGGTGGTGATGGGGTTTCAGGCCGTGCAATTCTGGGTTTTCGCCCGGCTTTACGGCGGGGTGACGGGGCTGTTGCCCGAACCCCAAAGGCTGACGCGCGCCTTGTCGCGCTTCGGGCTGGAAGCCGCGCTGGTGGTGGCAGGAGTGCTGTTGCTGCTCGGCCTTGGGCTTGGCCTCTTCGCGGTTGCGCAATGGGGCACGCAGGATTTCGGCGCGCTTTCCGGCGGCAAGGTCATGCGCCTTGCGATTGCTTCCGTCACCGCCATGCTGCTTGGCCTGCAAATGGCCTTTGGGGCGTTTTTCCTCGCACTTCTCGGCATGATGCGCCCGGCGCCACGAAGCTGAAGCGCCCCCCGCCCCCTTCAGCCTTTGCGCTTTTGGATGCTGGCGGCCCGGCGCCCATCACGGCAGGCGTCAGAACAATAGCGCACTTCGTCCCAGACGCGCTCCCATTTCTTGCGCCAGGTGAAGGGGCGATTGCAGGCGGCGCAAAGCTTTTGCGGCAAATTGGGCTTGCGATGCGCCACGCCTATTCCCCTGGCCGGACTTCGCCAACCACACGCCCGCGCGCGGTATCGAACAGCAGGACCCTTTCGCCATCAGGCCGCACCACCCAAATGGCGATTGTCTTTTCCACCCCAGCTATGCCAGCAATGCGCGTGCCGGCGGGCTGACCCAGCGTTGCCGCACTGAAAGCGACCGCCGAACCACCTGCACGCTGGACGATCAGCACAACCAGCGTCACGGTTGCCACGACGATCAGCACCCCCATCCCTATGACCAAAGCCTTGAGAAACCGCACGGAAACCCCCTTTTGAACGCCGAACGCCACGAAATCCGCGCGCCCCCGGAAGCGGCCGGCATGCGCGCCGATCGCTTCCTTGCTGAGGCGATAGGTTCTCTCTCCCGCTCCCGCGTCAAGGCCCTGATTGTCGAGGGCCATGCCAGCCGGGATGGACAGACGCTCCGCGAACCCGCCGAGGCCATTCGCCCCGGCGCGCTTTACGCGCTCGACATCCCGGCCGCCATCCCTGCCCTGCCCCAAGCGCAGGATATTCCCCTGACCATATTGCATGAGGATGCGGACCTGATCGTACTCGACAAGCCCGCGGGCCTGGTCGTGCATCCAGCGCCCGGCAATCAGGATGGCACGCTGGTGAATGCGCTTTTGGCCCATGCCGGGGATGATCTGCCCGGTATTGGCGGGGAAAAGCGGCCTGGCATTGTGCATCGGCTGGACAAGGACACCTCCGGCGTCATGGTCGCGGCCAAGACGGAATTGGCGCTCCGCCGCCTCTCCGAAAGCTTCGCCGAACGTGATCTGGAAAGGCACTATCTGGCGCTCTGCTGGGGCCTGCCCGCGGCCCTGGAGGGCGAGATCAATGCCCCAATCGGCCGGCACCCGGCGGACCGCAAGCGCATGGCGGTGGTGGAACGCGGCAAGCCGGCCATCACGCGCTATAAGGTGCTGCGGTCCTGGGGGACAGCCTGCGCCCTGGTTTCCTGCCGGCTATTGACCGGGCGGACACATCAAATCCGCGTGCATATGGCCCATCTTGGCCATCCCTTGGTGGGGGATCCGGTCTATCTGCGCCGTACCCCAGCCACTGCCCGCAGCCTGGCGGCCCCGGTGCGCGATGCGCTTCTCGCCTTTCCACGCCAGGCTTTGCATGCCGCGAGCCTTGGCTTCCGCCACCCCATCAGCGGCGAACCGCTGCATTTCGAACGCCCGGTACCGCCGGACATGGCCGCCCTGATAACATTACTGGCTCGTAACGCGGAGTAACCCGACTATTTCAGTCGGTTTTTCTTGCATTCCCCCCCTATTCCCGCTATTAACGAGGTGTCGGATTCCTCAGGGCGCCAGTAGCGACCCGGCCGGCCAAGGCCCCCTCAGGGGCAGGCGTCCAGTCAGGGCTTTGGGGGAGATGACAAAAGTTTAATGATCGGCCCAGGATGCCGCCTTCGGGGCAGAGCAGGCCGGTGCAGGAGGGTATGAAACCATGGCTTCGTCTCTGGCCATTCCGATGGCGACTGAGGGCAACCTCTCACGCTATCTTCAGGAAATCCGCAAATTCCCGATGCTCTCGGCTGAGGAAGAACTCAGCCTCGCGCGCCGGTGGCGCGACAATGCCGATGAGCCTGCGGCGCATAAGCTCGTCACCTCCCATCTGCGCTTGGTCGCCAAGATTGCCATGGGCTATCGCGGCTATGGCCTGCCGGTGGGGGAGCTGATTTCCGAAGGCAATGTCGGGATGATGCAGGCGGTCAAGCGCTTCGACCCTGATCGTGGCTTCCGTTTGGCGACCTATGCCATGTGGTGGATCCGCGCGGCCATTCAGGAATACATCCTGCATTCCTGGTCGCTCGTGAAAATGGGCACCACGGCGGCGCAGAAGAAGCTGTTTTTCAACCTGCGCCGGCTGAAGGCGCAAATGTCCGCCCTGGAAGAAGGCGATTTGCAGCCCGAACAGGTGGCCAAGATCAGCCATGTGCTGCAAGTGCCGGAACAGGACGTGATTTCGATGAACCGGCGCCTTGCCGCCGCCGATAACAGCCTGAACGCGCCTTTGCGCGCCGATGGCGAAGGCGAATGGCAGGATTGGCTGGTGGATGAAAGCGAGAACCAGGAACAGGAACTCGCCGAACATCAGGACATGTCAAACCGCCGCGAATTGCTGAGCGGTGCGCTGAAGACGCTGAATGAGCGTGAACGGCATATCCTGATCGAACGCCGGCTGAAGGAAGAACCGACCACGCTGGAAGAACTTTCGCAGCACTACAATATCAGCCGCGAACGCGTGCGCCAGATTGAAGTCCGTGCCTTCGAAAAGCTGCAGAAATCCATGCGTCAGCAGATCATGGAACGGCGGCTGACGATTGGCTGAACAAGCCTTGCGCAACAAAAAAAAGGCGGTGGGATTTCCACCGCCTTTTCTTTTGCCTTGAAGGGCTCAGCGCATCGGCGGCGCGTATTGCAGGCCGCCCTTGTTCCAGAGGTTATTGATGCCGCGCGGAAAGCCAATCGGCGTCATGTTGCGTTCCCAGATCTCACCGTAATTGCCGACAGCGCGGATAACGCGCGGCGCCCAGTCCCGATCAAGCCCAAGCATTTGGCCCAGATCACCGGTCTGGCCCATGAAGCGCTGGATTTCCGGATTGGTGCTATTGGTGAAGGTGCCGACATTGGCCTGGGTGATGCCCATTTCTTCTGCCGTCACCAGGGCGAAATGCACCCAGCGCACCACATCAAAGAAGCGCCAATCACCCTTGCGCACCACGGGGCCAAGCGGTTCCTTGGAAATGATTTCGGGCAGCAGCAGGAAACGTCCCGCATTGGCCCCTTGCGCCGCACGGAAAGAAGCGAGTGAGGACGCATCCGTGGTATAGGCGTCGCAGCGCTTATTGATGAAGGCGCTCCGGATTTCCTCAATATTTTCGATCACCACGGGGGTGAAGCGAAGCCGATTGGTGCGGAAGAAATCGGTCATATTGAGTTCGGTGGTGGTGCCAGGTTGGACGCATACCGTCGCGCCATCAAGCTGCTTTGCCGAGGTGACGCCGCTATCGGTATGCACCATGAAGCCCTGGCCGTCATAGACATTGATGCCCGCAAAGGCGAGGCCAAGAGAGGCTTCGCGCGCCAGCGTCCAGGTCGTGGTGCGCGACAGCATGTCAATTTCACCGGATTGCAGCATGGTGAAGCGCTGCTGCGTCGAAGACGGCACGATGCGCAGCCGATTGGCGTCCCCAAGCAGCGCCGCAGCGACTGCACGGCAATAATCCACGTCAAGCCCGCGCCAAACGCCTTGGCTATCCGGCAAGGCGAAACCAACCGACGAAGGCGAGGTTGAGCAAATCAACTGCCCACGGGCACGAATGGCCGCCATGGTATCGGCCGCCGGTGCTTGCGCCATGGCCGGCATGGAGGTGATGGCCATGAGTGCCGCCAAGGCCGCGCCGGACAGGACGCGGGTAAAGCTCTTCATTCTTCAATCTCCCAAAGGTTCTGCAAGCCGGACGAGACCAGCCTCACTGTCATAACATGAACGCGACCGCGGCCAAGGCCAAGCCCCTTCCTCGCCAGGGCGCCCCGCAAGGCTTCAGCCGCGTTGCCTGACGCCGCACCATTCAGCGATGAAGGTCGCGATGGTGCGCGTGCATTTGCGCAAATCCTCGATCGAGGTGCGCTCATCAAAGGCATGCGCCCCCTCCCCCTTCGGGCCGTAGCACAGGCCGGGGATGTCGAAATATAGCCCGTAATAGCGCGTGTCATTCACCGCCGTGGTGCGCCGTTCCGGGAGTTGGCCGCCATGGACCGAGGCATGGGCGGCGGCCAGCACGGCTTCCGCCTCACTGCCCGGTTCCAGCACGTACGGGTCGGTCTGAAAGCCGGTCCAGACGATCTCCGGCGGGTTATTGGCCAGGAAGCCATCACCACTCGCGGCGGCGCGCACGGTGGCTTCAATGCCGGCCATGGCCTGTTCCGGCGTGGTGCCGGGCACCAGGCCGATGCGGCAATCCACCTCACACCAGGCGGGGGTGGAAGATGCCCAATCGCCCCCGCGAATAATGCCAGGGTTGAATTTGATCGGGTCCTTGATGTCGGTATACCAAGCATTGGCCCGCGCAGCCTCATTCAATTTGCGCGTATGTTCATAAAGCGCCTGGATCAGCACATAGGCGGACATGATGGCATTGCTGCCATCCTGCGCCACTGCGACATGCACGGGAATGCCGCGCACGCGCAGCCGAAACCAGATGGTGCCGGTTTGGCTCCGGGTGATGGTGTGCCCGGTGGGTTCCGGTACCAGCGCAGCGTCAGCGCGATAACCACGCAGCAGCGTGGAAAGCGCGCCATTGCCGGTGCTTTCTTCCTCGGTCACCGTCTCCACATAAACATCGGCGGCGGGTTCAAAGCCGGCATCGCGAATGGCATCCATGGCATAGACCATGCAAGCGACGCCCGATTTCATGTCATGCGCGCCGCGGCCATACATCCAGCCATCGCGGATGACGGCAGCATAGGGCGGGTGGGTCCACATATCGGCGGGGCCTTCCGGCACCACATCAATATGGCCTTGCAGGATCAGGCTGCGGCCCGTGGGGTTCTTCGCGCGATAGGCCGCCACCACCTGCACGCTATTGGCGGGATCGCATTCCACCATGGGCGCCATTTTCGGATGCGGCGGCACATCAGCCAGGGTATAGCGGTCCACCGCATAGCCGCGTGCGGCCATCTGGCGCGCGAACCAATCCTGCAAGGGCGCTTCGCGGCCACGCAGGCTCGGGAAACGCACCAGCTCCGCCAGGAACTGCACCTGCTTGTCGAAATTCGCATCAATGGCGGCGGCAATCCGCGCCACGGCTTCCTTATCGGCCATGCTGATCATTCTTTCCTTAACGAGTGTCTCATGCTGCGTTCAGGGCGGGCTCGCCAGCAGCGCATTGGTGTACCAGGAAGGCGAAGCATCATACTTCACCTTATTCCTCAGCCCCGCCCAGGAGACTTTCAGATAGAAAATCGGAATGACACCGCCATCTTCGATACCGATCCGCATGGCTTGTGCGGTCAGCGCATTGCGGCGCGCGGTGTCCATGGTGCGCAAAGCCTCCGCCAAGGGCGCATCCATCGCCGGGTTTGAATAATGCTGGCGATTGAAGGGGCCGGCGCCGGTTTCGCTATTACGCGTCATCAGCACTTGCCGAAGAGTATTGGCCGCGATGGAGGAGGTATAGGTGGTCATGAACATCGAAAACTCCCGCGCCGTCGCACGGGTGAAAAGATTGGCGGGCGGCAGAACCTCCACCCGCGTTTCAATACCAAGGCGCGTCCAGCCCTGCGCGATGGCCTGCGCCACATCCGTATCAGATGCAAACCAGCCATTGGGGCTATGGATGGTGATGCGGAAACCATCCGGATAGCCTGCTTCACGCAGCAAAGCGCGCGCCTGATCCAGATCATAACGCGGCGGGGGCATATTGGGCGCACGGTCAGCAACGGCGGGGGCCGCGAATTGTTCCGCCGGCATGCCTTGGCCCATCAGCAACCGATCCACAATGCCTTGGCGATTGATGGCAAGTGATAGCGCGCGCCGCACCCGCGCATCGCGCAGGGGATTGCGTTCCAGGACGCGCCCCTGCTTGTCGGTCACGAAGGATGATGGATCACGCGCCGCATCGGGGAAAAGATAGGCGGTGCCATTGCTGGCGACGCCAAAAACAGACAGACGCGCATCATTGGTCAGGCGCTGTACGTCCTGCACGGGGACGAAATCAATCAAATCCACATCGCCGGATAGCAGCGTTGCAACACGCGCGCCGGCATTGCTGATGAAGCGCGTCACCACCCTTTCCCAAGGCTGTGCTTCCCCCCAATAGGCCGGGTTGCGGATGATTTCATGCCTCTCGCCCTGCGTGTAGCTGACATGGCGATAGGCGCCGGTGCCGATCATGGCGCGGCCTGTATTGAAATCAGCCAGACCTGCATTCGCATGCAGGCTGCGCGAAAGGATCATGATATTTGACAGATCCCAATCAAGAAAGGGGTTCGGCTCCCGTGTGCGGATCAGAATACGGCGCGGTTCCGGAATTTCAATGGCAGCGATGCTGCGCACGAAAGGCGTGAAGGGGCCGGGGCTATTGGCGATGGTCGGCACGCGCGCATAGGAAAAGGCAATATCCTCAGCCGTGAAGGGCGTGCCGTCATGGAATTTGATGCCGTCGCGCAGCCTGAATTCCCACGTCAGGTCATCAATCGCACGCCAGGATTCGGCCAGCCGCGGCACCAGACGGCCGGAGGTATCGAAATCCACCAGGGTTTCGAAAATCTGTCGCAAAATGGCGTTATTGGGATTGGATGAGTGGTAATGCGGGTCCATGCCCGAAGGGGCGGATTGCGCACCGATGGTCAGGTTGCGTTGCGCATGGGTGGGCGCCGCCCACAATCCCAACAAGCCGGCCGCCAGAAGCAACGCCTTGAGTTTAACCATGCCCGTTTTCCTCCGGTCAATGAAAGATTAACGTTGCGCCGCGCTGGGATTACGTCAAGCCGCAAGAACAGCATGCTTGGGGCTGCCTGAGCGGGGACAGCGGCCCGTTCTTAAAGCTTACTTCACGATTGCCTGAATAGGTTTCAAACCCAACGAAAAAATCGATTCCTGCCCATGAAGAACGCGCCTTTGATCTGGCCCAACGCCCCATCCCGGAAAGCGCTCTGGTGCGGGCCGTTATTGAAGGAAGGCGCGCGCGCCACCCCTCTCAATCCTTTGTTGATATCATTCGATTAGGCAGTCATCCCATGACCATCACCTTGTCACAGTATCCGCCAGCGGAACCCATGCCTGCCTCGGAAGGCCATGCCTGGCTGGAGTGGAATGCCGAGGTGGATGGGTTGCAGTTATCGGCGGCGGCGATTGACCTCCTCCGTTTGGCACCCTCGGAAGCGCCAGCGAATGAGGTTGAACTTGTCACCTTGTTCAAGAAGCCGAGCCAGAGCAAACTGGCGATCGCGCTGGAAGACATATTGACGCAAGGGGAATGTCGTCCGGTCGAATTGCTGCGCAAGACCCCGGCGGGCGTGCGACTTTTATTGTTCAGCGGCCGTCTGGATAAGTCCCGCCATGGGCGGATTGTGATCGCCACCCTTGAGGACATTACGAATAGTAGCCACGGACAACAACATCTGGCAGCCAGGGCGCGTTTCCAGACCTTCGTCAATTTGCTCCAACAGGAACCGGCCTTTTTCGATTCCGTCCCGCTTGGGCTGATGATGGTAGCCGATGGCTTCATTAAACAGGCGAATCCGAAACTCACTGAAATTCTGGCAACCCCAATGGCAAGCTTGGTGGGGGAGCCTGTTTCGCGCATCCTGTCCGACAAGCAGGCTTATGATTTCTTTATGGAAACCGTGTGGGGTGAGGGCAGCGAGCATGGCGATGACTATGTGGAAACGGAATTTGAAAGTGAAGATGGTACGCGGCTTTGGCTGAAGGTAGGCATTTCGCGCATTGCGTCATCCGGTAACGAGAATGCCTGCCTTTGCATGATTGAGGATATCACAACCCGCAAGAAGTTTGAGCAGGATGTCTGGAACGGCTTGGCCGAGACCATTTC
>JADCEV010000113.1 GCA_020249865.1 Roseomonas sp.
AGCGTATGCGCGAAAGTAAGCACTATGGCGGTGGCAATGCCGGGCCAGGCCAGCGGCATTTCAACACGCCAAAATACCGCCCAGGGCGCCATGCCGGAAGTGGCACCCGCTTCGCGCAAATTAGCCGGGATGGCGGCGAAAGCGTTTTGGATTGGCTGAACTGCAAAGGGGATATTGGCGATGGCACTCGCCAGCAGCAGTCCCTCAAAGGAAAAAGCGAGCGTCCGGCCGAATAGCGCTTGGAAAGCGCCACCAAGCCAGGTGCCGGCGCCAAAGGCGGCCAGCAAATAAAAGCCAAGCACAGTCGGCGGCAGTACGAGCGGCAACGCCACCGCGGCTTCAACCACGCCCCGCCCGCGAAAGCGCCGCAGCGCCAGAAAGCGCCCAAGCCACAGCGCCAAGGGCAGCAGGATCACCACCGTGCCAAGACCAAGCCAGAGCGAAAGACGAAAGGCGGGCCAATCCATGCTTCAGGGCGCCTGCAAGCCATGGCGCGCGAAAACCGCCGCTGCCTGGGGGGAAAGCAACCAGGCCTGCAAACGCAACGCCGCTTCACTGCCGCGCTTGGTCAGGGCCAGGCGGTGACGGAGCGGTTCATGCAAATCCTCCGGCACCAGGCTGAAGCTGCCGCGCGCCATGAGCGCGGGGGACAGCGCGAGAGAATGCGCAACAAGGCCGCCAATCGCGCCCTCGGTTGTAGCGAATTGCGCTGCCTGGGCGATGCTGGTGCCGAAAACCAGGTGCGGGCGCAGCGCCTCCCATAGATCAAGCCGGCGCAAGGCTTGCTCGGCAGCACGTCCATAGGGGGCGATTTCCGGATTGGCGATGGCAAAGCGCTGCACACGCCCTGCCGCCAATAAGGGGCGGAGCGCTTCCAGCCCGCCAGCGGGGTCAAGCGCTGACCCGCGCGGCGCGAATAGCGCCAGCCTGCCAAGTGCAAAGACATGGCCCGCATCGCGCGTATGTCCCGCTTCGGCGAGTTTCTGGATGCTGATCTCATCCGCCGCGAGCAGCATTTCAAAGGGCGCGCCTTGCGCGATTTGCCGCGCCAGATTGCCGCTGGCACCAAAAGCGAAACGCGGCGCGATGCCCGTTTGCGCCGTGATGAGCGCGGCTGCTTCTTCCAGCGCCGGCTGCAAGCTCGCGGCCGCGGCGATCAATGGGCGCTCCAGCACAGAAGCACGCGCGGGCGCGCATGGGAGCGCCGCCAAAGCCAGCAAGAGGCGACGATGCATCAAAACCCTCCGTTATTCCCATATGGCTATAACCCAAAATGCCCGCCTCAGGCAATCCACCCCCAGAACAAACGTGCGCATTTTCCAAATGTAAATCTTACCCTGGCAAAAAGGGGGATGAGGAGCAAAAAATGTTCACATCCCAGAAAAACTCTGTGCTGGTGGAGCGCAGCGTTACGCCATTCGGTAGCGCCACTCTTAACGAAACATACATAATTGTGAGTGGATTATTGCTGGAGAGAACTGCCTATCGCTCGGCAATAGCAGCAGTCGCTAGGGCAGTGCCATGAGCGGCACCGCACCAGCTATCGGGACGCCTGGTGATGATCTTCTCTCAATACCTGGCATCACGGATGACAGTCTCTTCGGGCTGGACGGTCATGATACCTTGCTTGGCTTCGGCGGCGTGGATCAGCTTTTTGGCGGCACAGGTAATGATTCGCTTGATGGCGGCGATCTGGCGGATATCCTGCAAGGCGATGCGGGTGATGATACGCTGCGGGGCGGCAATGGCTGGGATGTTCTCTTTGCCGATGACCCGACCGGTACCAGTGGCGATGATGAGACCTCTCGGAATCTTCTGGTTGGCGAGAATGGCGATGATGCACTGTTTGGTGCATACGGAAGCGATACGCTGGATGGTGGCAATGATGCCGATTTCCTCTCAGGGGGAATTGGTGCGGATTCAATGCGCGGTGGCGCAGGCGCCGATCTGTTCTTCTTTGACCTATCCGCGAGCCTGTCCCTGATCAGTAGCCTCGATGCTGCCGATACAATCGCGGATTTTTCGCTCGCAGAGGGCGATATCTTATCCTTTGGACTCGTGGACGGCCAAGTTAACGGTCCGAATGGCGTGGCGTCGCTCATTTGGCGTGGGAGTCTTGTGGCGCCTGATGGTCCGCAAACAGGCCTCGCCCTGCCCGGTGACGATCTGGGGGTCGGATACATTCAGGCGTGGTTATTGATCCCATCGTCCCAAATGGCCTCCAGCGGCGGCTGGATTGTCATCGACCTCGATCAGAATGGGTCGCTAGGCGCAGCAGATGTGGTGTTCAGGTTGCAAGCCTTTGACTTGACGCCAGATAGGGCCTTCCGCGCTTTTGAGACAGGAAGTTTTTTTGGATGGGCTGGCGGTGCGGGCGGAGAGGTTTTGGAAGCCCTGCCTGCCGGCTCTCGGCTCTTCGGACTTGGCGGCCCCGATGTTCTTTTGGGCGGCAGTGGTTCTGACTGGCTTTCCGGCGGTGACGCGCAGGATACGCTCGCCGGCGATAACGGCGATGATCAGCTTTGGGGTGGCGGTGGCGATGATTGGTTGCTGGGCGGTAATGGAAATGACGCACTCTATGCCGATGGCCCAAGCCCCACGGAAACAGACAACCCGGACGCCACAAATCGGCTGGAAGGAGAGGCTGGCAATGACTCCCTTTACGGCGGTCTCGCGGCCGATTGGCTTCTTGGGGGTTCAGACCAAGATTTTCTTTCGGGGGGTGATGGCTCAAACACGCTTGAAGGGGGCTTTGGCAATGACACGCTTCTCGGCGGCATTGGCACGGATAGTCTGATCGGTGGAAATGGCGCCGATAGCGTTGGCGGCGGTGGCGGCAATGACATCCTTGTCTATGGAGGAATCACAGATTCTCTCGATGGGGGGGATGGTTTCGACTGGCTGGTAATTGCGAATGGCCTGTCCGTAAATTTGGGCGTGGCGGAAAATCAGGCCAATGCTGGCGCCTGGCTGGCCCGCTTCGAAGCCGTAAATGCATCCGCGTCAAGCAGCGCCGTAACCCTTATGGGCGGGGCCCAAGAAAACATCCTGATGGGCGGTGAAGGCCACGATAGTCTTTTAGGTGCGGCTGGCGATGACATTCTGCAGGGTGGCAACGGCAATGACACACTTGGCGGCGGTTCAGGCCTGAATATTCTGGAGGGCGGCGCAGGGAATGATTACCATATCGTTGAAGCCGCCGATGACCTGGTGATTGAGGCGCATGCCTCCGGCAATGACACCATCATCGCCGCCTGCGATTTCTACCTGCCCCCTGAAGTCGAGGTCCTGATCCTCGCGCCCGGCAGCACGGCAATCCGCGGCGGAGGCGGGCTTGGTCATGATTGGCTGATCGGCAATGCCAATGCCAATGAACTGCTTGGCGGCGATGGCAATGACACGCTCGAAGGCGGTAATGGCGCCGATACCCTCGAAGGTGGCGATCAGAACGATGTTTTGAGCGGCGGAGACCAATCGGATAATCTTTTTGGTGATGCCGGCGATGATTCCCTTCACGGGGGTGCCAGCAATGATACCCTCATCGGCGGTGAGGGCGCTGACACCATGGCCGGTGGTGTGGGGAATGATTTCTATGCGCTTGATAGTGCCGATGACCTGGTGATTGAGGCGCACGCCTCCGGCAATGACAGCATCGTCGCTGCGTTTGATTTCTACCTGCCTCCCGAAGTCGAAGTCCTGATCCTGGCGCCAGGCAGCACGGCAATCCGTGCCGAGGGTGGGCTTGGTCATGATCGGCTGATCGGAAATGCCAATGCCAATGAGCTGCTTGGCAGCGGTGGCAATGACACGCTCGAAGGCGGTGATGGCGCTGATACGCTCGAAGGTGGCGAACAGAATGACATTTTAGCTGGGGGCAATCAGGCAGATAATACCTTGGGTGGGGCCGGCCAAGATTCCCTCGACGGCGGCGAAGGGAATGATACGCTCATCGGTGGCGCCAATGCGGATACCATGGCAGGCGGTTCAGGCGATGATCTCTACCTGATTGTTGACCCAGAGGATCTGATCCTGGAAGCGCCAGCCAGCGGCAATGATACAGTCATCACCATGTCTGATCTTGTCATGCCTTCACATGTCGAGGTTCTTATGGTGGGTGAGAGCGCGATCAATCTCTATCTGGTTGGCCGTGATTTGGATGACATCATGATCGGCAATGGCTTGGGCCACGGGTTTGAGGGCGGGGCAGGCAATGATGTTATCCTTGCAGGTGGCCAAAGCCTGACCGATATAATGGCCCTGTTCGATGGCTGGACTTAGCCTGCGGCGGGAGGCCTGTATCCCCCAAACGGCTTAAGGCGGGGGGGCGAGATGGAAAAGGCTACACTTGGCGGCGGGTGCTTTTGGTGCCTGGAAGCGGTTTTTCGGGAAATGGTGGGCGTCACTTCGGTTCAATCCGGCTATGCCGGGGGTCATGTGGCCAACCCCACCTATGAGGAAGTCTGCGGCAAGCGAACAGGGCATGCTGAGGTTGTGCAGATCACATACGATCCCGGGCAGGTAACCTTTGCCGATCTGCTCAAGGTGTTTTTTGCCATCCATGACCCAACCACCAAGGACAGGCAGGGCGCGGATATCGGCCCGCAATATCGCAGCATCATCTTGACCCACAGCGCCGATCAGGAAGCGACGGCAAAGGCCGTGATGGCTGAGACCACCGCGGCGGGGCTCTGGCCACGCCCAATTGTAACCGAAATCGTGCCATTGACAGATTTCTGGCCTGCGGAGCCGGAGCATGACAATTACTTTGCCCGCAACCCTTGGTCGGGCTATTGCCAAGCCGTGATTGCGCCGAAACTCGCCAAGTTTCGGAAGTCTTTCGCTACATCGCTGAAGCCCCAGGGAGGGAATTGAGACTAGATGGCTTTCTTCAGGCAGACCCCGGTTCAGGACAAAAGCTTTCCCCTTGAGCGCACGGATGCAGAATGGCGTACGAGCCTTTCGCCCGAAGCCTACCGCGTCTTGCGCCAGCATGGCACCGAAAGACCGGGTTCTTCTTCGCTCAATTACGAAAAGCGCCCTGGGCATTTCCATTGCGCCGGGTGCGGCCAGGCTTTGTTTGATGCCGCGACCAAGTATGAAAGCGGTACGGGCTGGCCATCCTTCTACGCCCCTCTGGAAGGTGCTGTGGGCACGCAGATTGATCGGACACTTTTCATGGTAAGGACAGAAGTGCATTGCGCCAATTGCGGCGGGCATCTGGGCCATGTTTTTCCGGACGGACCAGCACCAACCGGGCTGCGCTACTGCATGAATGGTGCGGCAATGTCCTTCGAAAGCGCGGACAAGTCATGAGGCTTCGGCATATGCTTCCGCGCCATGTAACCCGTTATGGTCATCTTCCAATGCGCGGCCTGCGCTTGGCATTACACGGCACCTACCTGATGGGCCTTATGCTTCTCGGCGCCATGCCTGCGCGGGCCGATCTGGTCTATGTGCTCAATTCAACCGACCCAAGCGTCGTAAAAATCGACTCCCGCACTGGCCAGGAGCTCCGGCGGATTGAGGGCCTGCGTGAAGTGCATCACCTGGTTTTGTCTCCCGATGGCAAGGAGTTGCTGATCGCCGATTCGGTCGGCAATGAAATCCTCTTCGTCGAACCCGCGACCGGTAACATCCTGCGCCGGGAGCGTATTTCCAACCCCTATCATCTGGATTTTTCGCCCGATGGCCGGCTGCTGGTTATTGCAAGCCTGAGGCGCGGACAGGTGGATATCTATGACGCGAACGGCCCAAGGCTGCTGGAAAGATTGCGTGCGGGCAACAAGCCATCCCACATCGCCTTCAGCCCCGATTCACGCTTTGCCTATATCACCATCCAGGGCGATGGCACCGTCATGGCGATTGACCTGCAAGAAAGGCGTATTGTTTGGCAGGTGGATGTCGGGCCCGAGCCTGCCGGCATCCTCTGGCATCGCGGCCGCCTGATTATTGGCATTATGGGCCGGGACCATTTCGCGGTGCTCAACCCTGAAACCCGCCAGATCGAAAGTACCATTCGCGTGGGCCGCGGGGCGCATACGATTTTCGCCTCCCCCGATGGCAGAACATTATGGGCCACAAGCCGCGTGCAAAGCCGCATCGCCGAGATAGAGCCGGATACGCTTCAGGTGCGCCGCATCCATGAGGTTCCGGGCGGGCCGGATTGCCTTGCCTTTGCCCCTGATGGCGCGGTTTGGGCAACGCTTCGCTGGGCTGGCCGGATCGCAAGACTGGACCCAACCTCTGGCGAGGTATCCACCATCCGCGTTGGGCGCAGCCCGCACGGTATTTTCGTGCAACCCCGCGCCGCCCAATGATGGCGCAGCGGGCATGATAAGGGCTGTCAGCCGGATGCTGGCAGGGTTGCTGGCCATTGCGATGCTGGCACCTGCTGGGCTTGATGCAAGGACACCAGCACCTTGCAGCGCCGGGACACTCTATCTCACGATTGATACGGGCTGGGGCCGTGAAGCAGAAAAAATCGCTGAAATCCTGAAGCGCCGCGGCATACGCGCAACCCTGTTTGTAGCCAACGAACCGACACATCGCGGCGATAGGAGTCTTGAACCAGGCTGGGCCGAGTTCTGGCGTGCCCGCGCAGCAGAAGGCCATGTTTTCGCGAGCCATACGGATCGCCATTGGTATTTCCGCGGCGATCCCGCACCGGGCATTGTGCGTTTTGTTTCATTCAACAACAAGAATGAGGAGCGCCTGGACCAGGCCGCCATGTGCCGCGAATTGAATGCCCCGATCGAAAGGCTGCGCGCTGCTGTGCCGGATGCGGTGGTACTGCCACTCTGGCGCGCGCCGGGCGGCATTACGACACCCAACGCGCTACGCATGGCTGAATCCTGCGGCTTTCGCCATCAGGGCTGGACATCCAACGGCTTTCTTGGCGATGAATTGAACAGTGACACCCATCCCAATGCCGTGCTGCGGGACCGGGCGATCAGGAGCATCAGGGATGGAGAGGTGCTGGTCATGCATTGGGGGGTGCGTAGCCGAAAGGAGCCCTACGCAAATGTTCTTGATGACGTCTTGGCCGGTTTGCAGGCCAGGGGCTTCTGTTTCGGTCAATTGAGCGCTGAAGGCAGGCGTTGATCCATGTTGAAGACCCTTGATGATTGGCACACGCAGCTCACGGGCTGGATTTTCGAAACATTTCTCCAGCCCGTGCTTTACGCCACGGATATGATGAACATCGCCGATGAGATGCTGGAATGGGCAGATTTCGCCCTATTCAGCATTTTCGGGATCATTGTGACCTATATCGTTTGTCGCCCGCTTGAAGCCTGGCGCCCGGTGGAACCCGTGACCGATCGGCGCGCTATCAGGACTGACATCATCTACACCCTACTTGCCAAGCTAGGCATTTTTCCGCTGCTGGCCTTTATTCTTCTGTCCGCCATGCAAAGCCGGCTTGAGGGGATGCTGGCGGATACGGGTTTTGTCTCCCCAACGCTGGAATCGATTTTCCCCTTTCTGCATCAGGTTCCGCTGCTCACCTTCTTCATTTATGTGATTATCCTTGATTTCGGCGAATACTGGCGCCATCGCCTGCAGCACAGCATCGGCTGGTGGTGGGCCTTGCATTCGATCCACCACGCGCAGCGGCAGATGACCTTCTGGACCGATGATCGCAATCATATCCTGGATGAGGCGATTGCCGCGCTTTGGTTCGGCACCATCGCGCTGCTGATAGGCGTATCGCCAGCGCAATTCCCGCTATTGCTGCTGCTGATGCGCATGGTGGAAGCCTTTTCCCATGGCAATATCCGCCTATCCTTTGGGCGCATCGGTGAACGCCTGCTGGTATCGCCGCGTTTTCATCGTCTGCATCATGGGGTGCTTTCGGTCGCTGAACATGGCAAGAATTATGCAGTGCTTTTCCCAATCTGGGATTGGATTTTTGGAACCGCTGATTTCAATCGCCATGTCTATCCGCGTACCGGTGACCCGGACGCCCCGGAAAAGACGGCGACCGGTGGCTGGTTTACGCAGCAATGGGTGGGCTTCAAGCGTATGCTGGGTATCGCTGAGAAGGCCTAAATATCCGCAAGCCGACCTTTGCCCCGCTGATCAAGTGATTTAACCCAGATCAGGCATTTGCCTCTGCGCCAATCAACGCCGCCTGGAAAAAGGCTTCCAAAGCGTCCAAGGCAATATCAATTTCCACCATGAGGTTCTTCAGCACTTCCCTGTTCGGGGCGTGCAATATACCGCTGTCACGCGGCTGCAATTTCTGAAATTCTGTCACGCGCTGCGCAAGCCGCATCGTGCCCAGGGTACGCGCTGCACCAAGCAAGCGATGGGCATGCTGCGCAATCACATCGGCGCGCGGGGCGGCCTGAGCCAATTCTGCGGCAAATTGGTCGCGAATGGTCTGCATTTCCACCATGAATTCGCGGACAACGCCCGCCGCCGCACCTTTCAATTCGCTTTTCAGCAAATCCAGAACGCGCTGATCCACGGTCGCGATATCGGAAAGGGTGGATGCCTCCGCGCGTATCTCAAGACGTCGCGGCTTCTTGGCGTCAAGGTCGCGCAAGCCAGCAAGAGCGTTGGTAAGTGCTTCGCGACTCAATGGTTTACCGATATGGCCATCCATGCCGGCTTCTCGCGCTGCCGCGATCTGTTCAGGCATTACGGAAGCGGTCAACGCAAAAATCGGCACTTGTCCCAAAGGGGCGGGCATGGCGCGGATGGTGCGTGCAGTCGCGAAACCATCCATCTGCGGCATCTGTAAATCCAATAGCACCAGATCAAACTGGTCCTTTGGCAATTTCTCAAGCGCCTCCGCTCCGCCGCCCGCAGAGGCAACCTCATGGCCAAGACTGGCCAATAGCGCCCCGGCCACATCACGATTGGCCTTGACGTCATCCACCACCAGAATCCGAAGCTTTTCTTGGCCTGTCGGTTGGGACAGATCGGGCTTTGGCGTTTCCGCCGGTGCTTCGGGAGTTTCGGCCATCACCAGCGGAATTTCGATCCAAAAGGTGGAACCAGCGCCGGAATTGCTTTGGCAGCCGATCTCACCGCCCATTTGCTTGACCAGTCGGGATGTGATGGCAAGCCCAAGCCCTGTGCCCAACGCTTCGCTTTGGGTCATGGAAGCGATCTGCACGAAATCCTCGAAGATCAGACGCTGGTTTTCCGGTGAGATACCGGGACCCGTATCGCGTACCTCAATGCGAAGCCTTTCAGGTTCCTTTTGCCTCGCGAGGAAATAGATGCTGCCGCCTGACGGAGTGAATTTCACCGCATTGGATAGGAGATTGAGGATCACCTGCCGTAGCCTTGTCGGGTCACCCAGCACGGATTTCGGCAAGCGGGGGTCAAAATTCAGCGTGAATTCCAACTGCTTGCGCGTAACATCGGGCGCCACCAGAGCGGCAGAGCTTTGAATCACTTCCTGCAAGGGGAAGGCGCGCGTCGCCAATTCCATGCGACCGGATTCGATTTTTGACAGGTCAAGTAAGCCATTGACCAATTCCAGCAAATGCTTTCCCGCATTGTACAAGGTGCGGATCTTTTCGCGCTGGTCATCAGCCAAACGCGGGTCTCCAAGAAGCAGTTCCGAAAACCCCAGGATACCGTTCAATGGCGTGCGCAATTCATGCGACATGCGTGCCAGGAATTGACTCTTGGCTTCCCCAGCGGCGCGCGCCGTATCACGCGCTGTGGCCAAATCCTGCATCGCGCGCTTGAGCGGCGTGATATCCGTTCGGATGCCGACCACGCCACCATCAGGTGTACGCCGTTCCGTAATGAGGACCCAGCGCCCATCAGGCAGAAGCCTTTCCATGGGCGGATGATTGCCACGGTGAAAGGCCTTGCTCTGCGCCACGAAAGTCTCGATATCGCCCTGCGCCTGCGGGTATTGCCCGCGCAGCGCACCTTCGCGCATGATGTCATCAAATAGCGCGCCGGGCACAATGAAGGGCGCGCTGATCTTATAGAAATCCTTGTAGCGGCTATTGCAGGCAATCAGCCGATCATCCGGATCGAACATGACAAAACCGTCCGACATGGATTCAAGCGCATTTTCAAGCGTGCGTCTTGCCATGGCGCGTTCATCTTCCACGCGTTCCCTTTGCCGAAGCCCAACCATGAGAGCGCCCGTCACAAGAAGTATCATGAGCCCAAGCGTGCCCGAGACCAAGAAAGCGCGGCTGCGGTCCGCGTACCAGCCACTCAAGGCGGTATTCACTTCAAGCGTTACGGCAACGGTCAACGCAGGATAGAGGGTAGGGCGCACGGCCACAAAGACCGTCTCCGGCGAGAAACGGCTTCTGATCTGCTCCGCAGTCGCAATGCCGCGAAGCGAAGCAGCCGTCGGGGAAAGTTTCTGCCCGATCCGTGTCTCATCATGCGGCACGGAGGCAAGCAAGGTCCCGTCATCCCGCTCAAGCGTGACGCGAAGCCCAAGGCTTTCCCCAGCGCCCGACAGGATGCTCTGCACCACGGGCACGGGGACTTCGGCCACGGCCATCACGGGCCCCAAACTCGGCAGCACGATGTTGCGGGCAAAGAAAAGCGTCCATTCGCCGGTATTGGCATTCAGTACTGGCCCGCCAATCAAAACACTACCACCACGAGCAGCGACTTCGGCAAAGGAGGAAGCGCTTGGCAAGGACAAACGCCGGCGGCGCGATACGGGCAGGGCAGTGGCAACCGGCAGACCGTCCTGACCGATCAGCAATATATCCCGATAGGTGAAGTTCTGGTTGTTCAATTCGCGCAAAACACGATTGACCTGCGATACTTCCAGCCGACCATCTTGCTGAAACGGCGCCAGTACCGCCGGCAGGCCTGCCAGCATGGCATCAACCTGAACGAAGGAACGATTGATTGCGGCTTCGGTAGAACGCCCGATCTTGTTGAGTGAATCAGCCGCCGCAGCGATTTGTGCTTCCTTCGCGCGGTTCACCAACAACATGGTCGCCACAATTTGTGCGATCAGCAATGCCAGTGAGGCAAAAAGGACCGCATACCGAAGGAAGCGCGTGGGAAACATGGCGCTATTCCGGACGCGCCCTTATCCCAAGTACCGGGGCGAGTGTCTTGTTCCATGCGTCCACGCAGTCGGCCCCGCAACGCCGCACCCAGCCGGGCAGCACGCTATCAGTCAGCAATTGGCGCCGTCGCTGTTCATCAGCTTCGGTGACCGGAACGATCACCATGGTGCCGCGCCGGCCATTCTGGCAGCTTGGCTGGCCGGCATTGCAGGCAAGGCCTTCACCTGTTTCGCGGTCCGCCGCGTCCCAGATATCGGCTTCAAGCTTGGCGACTTCGCTCCGAATGGTATCGCGTGCCCATGTCGGCAGCGCATGCCAGGTACCAAGATTGGCCCTAAAAATGGAAAGCCCCCAGGTGATGGCCATGCCATGGACATGGGTTGTGACCTCATGCAAGCCAATATCATTGCCGGACAATGTCCCCGTCACGGCACATTCCACAACGCCTGACCTGATTGCGGAAACGATTTCGGCAAAGGGAATCACGACCGGCGTTGCGCCAAGGGCGGTGAACATTTCGGATTGGCCGACAGAGGATGTGCGAACGCGTCGCCCGGCAAGATCGGCCAGGCGCGAAAACGGCCGACGGCAAAACACCACCTGCGCCGGATAGACATAAACGCCAAGCAGCTCAACATCATATCGCTCCCGCAAAGTCTCGCCCAAATGTCCGCGAAAGGCGGCAACCGAACGGCGCAGTGCCGCGATATCCGGGTTCACCGCAGGCAGGTCTATGGCATTGAATTCGGGTTCTTCCGTGCTGACCACCGCCAGCAAGGCTGTACCGAAGGAAACCACGCCAAGCCGCATCAGGGAGAGCATTTCCTGCCCGCGGATGCCGCTGCGATCAAAGGGGGCGATTTCGGCCACTATGCGCCCATTGGTCGCTTGGGCAATACGCTCTCGCCAGAAGGGTTCCTCATAGCGGAGATATTGGCTTACATCGGCAAGCCCGCCGACGATGCGCATTCGGATGGGCGCTTCACCTTGGGCCAAAGCGGCATTGGGCCAGACCGGGCCAAGCAGCAGGGCCAGAAGCAGGACAAAGGCGCCGCATAGCCCCTTACCGGCGGCTGAGGGACGGAAGGAGCCGCGCGAGCGGGAAAGGTATCGTCTCGTCATGCGGCAAGCTTACAGGATTTTACTACCAATGCGCGAGTTTTTTCGTCGCTACTAAACCAAGCTGGGGCTGGCCGGATGGCGTCAAGCCGGGATCAGCCTCAACTGGCGGGAGACGCTGCTGCCAGGGCCTGTTCCACGGCGCGCTTCAGGGTGGGGGAATCCGGGTCAACCCGCGCCGGAAAACCTTGCACCTGCCACCCATCGCGTGAGACTAGGTATTTGTGAAAATTCCAGCGTGGCTCCCCGCCCGCCTGGGCCGCGGCCCATCGGAAAAAGGGATGGGCTTCCGGCCCCCTGACGCGGGAAAGTGCGGCCATGGGGAAGGTGATGCCGAATTGCGCATCACAAAATTCC
>JADCEV010000114.1 GCA_020249865.1 Roseomonas sp.
CTATGCCGGCGGCGGTGTGCGCAATATCTTCGCCAATAAGCGCATCACCAATATGGCGGAACTGCGTGGGCTCAAGGTGCGCGTGCAGGGCGCGCCGATCTGGTCGCGCACCTTTCAGGCAGCGGGCATGTCGCCTTCCGTCATTGCCTATAATGAAGTCTATAACGGCATCCAGAATAACGTGATCGAAGCTGGTGAGAATGAGGCCGCGGGCGTGGAGGCGATGCGCTTTTATGAAGTGGCGCCGAACCTGATCATGACCGAACACGCCATCACCATCCGCCCGATCTGTTTTTCGAGCCAAACGCTTTCCCGCCTGCCACCTGCCTTGCAGGAAGCGATCCGTCGCGCAGGCCGTGAAGCCGGCGCCTTCGGGCGTGAGGCAGAGAGCAGTGAGGATGGGCAGAAGCTGACCGCGCTGGAAAGCGCCGGCCGGCTGCGGCGGATTCCCTTCACAGATCGTGCTGCGCTGAAGCGCGCGGTTGATCCGGTGATGGAAGCCTATGCCAAGGAAGTGGGTGCTGAGAGCATCTTCACCCGCATCAATGCGCTGACATCGTAAGTGGTTTCGCCTTCCAGTGGCCAGGCGCTGCTGGAAGGCGATTTCCAAAAACAAAAAGTTTCGAAAGCTGGGGCAGGAGAGGGCGCATCATGCGCGAGATGGGGTTCCGCCACGCCGTGCAGCGAATCGCTGATTTTTATGGTCGGTTCCTGTCGGTAATGCTGGCACTTTGCGTTTTCATCCTGATCTTCCCGGTGGCCTTGCAGATTTTCGCGCGCTTTACGGATTTCCTGCCGCATTACATCTGGACCGAGGAAATGGCGCGCTTCCTGCTGGTTTGGACCATCATGATCGGCGCCATGGTGGGGTTGAAGGAAGGCATTCATTTCAACGTGGACCTTTGGCCGGATTTGAAAGGTCGCGCCCGCGCCGCGCTTGATCTGGTGACGGGTGTTTTCGTACTGGCCTTCTCGGCTGCCTTTTTCTGGTATGGCATCGAATTCGTGGATTTCGCCTGGTTTCGTATCAGCGAATTGGCGGAATTGCCGCTTTGGCTGATCCATCTTGCCTGGCCCATCCTCGGGTTTTCCTGGCTGATTTTTGGCGGCCTCAAATTCTATGATGATCTTGCCACACTCTTCGGGGGCGAAGCGCCATGATGGG
Source organism: Roseomonas sp. (assembly GCA_020249865.1). GTDB lineage: Bacteria > Pseudomonadota > Alphaproteobacteria > Acetobacterales > Acetobacteraceae > Neoroseomonas. The sequence goes on from JADCEV010000114.1 coordinate 1,166, forward strand.
CGGCAATGTATTGGCGCCAGGTGAAGCCGCCTGGATCCTGTTTGGTGGCTTCTTTGCGCTGCTCGCCTTGCGGGTGCCGGTGGCGGTGGCGCTTGGCATGGCCTGCCTGCCGGTGATGCTGATTGAACCGCGCCTTGGTGCCATGACGCTGATGCAGGAAACCTTCAACGCCTATAATTCCTTCATCCTGCTGGCCGTGCCCTTCTTTCTGCTGACCGCCAATCTGATGAATGTGGGCGGCATTACGGATAGGCTGGTGCGGCTATCACGCGCTTTGGTCGGGCATTTTCCGGGCGGGCTTGCGCAGATCAATGTTGTGCTTTCGATCTTTTTCGCGGGCATCAGCGGCAGCAGCACGGCCGATGCCGCATCGCAATCCAAGATCTTCATCGAAGCGCAGCGGCGCGAAGGCTATGATGACAGTTTTTCGGTTGCCATCACGGCTGTATCTGCCGTTTTGGCGGTGATCATCCCGCCTTCCATTCTGATGATTGTCTGGGGCGGTGTTCTGACGGTTTCGATCGGCGCGTTGTTTCTGGCGGGCGTCATTCCCGGCTTGCTGATTGGCCTGGTGCAAATGGCCACCGTGCATGCCTATGCGAAGAAGCGCGGCTACCCCACCTATCCGCGCGCCAGCCTCAAGGAAGTTGGTTTCGCCACCTGGATTTCACTGCCCGCGCTGATGACGCCTTTCATCATCATTGGCGGCAAGATTTTCGGCTGGTTCACCGCAACCGAAAGCGCCTGCATCGCCGTGCTTTATGCCGGGGTGCTTTCGCTGGTGGTCTATCGTGAGATGGATTTGAAAGGGCTTTACGGCGCGCTGGGTGAAACCGGTAGGCTCGCTGCAGTGGCGCTGTTTTGTGTTGGCACAGCTTCGGCCTTTGGCTGGTTGCTCGCCTATTACAAAATTCCGGAAGCCATTCTGACCGGCGTTTCTGCCTGGGGCATGGGCAAGATCATGACAGGATTCTTCATCGCCGGCGTCTTCCTGGTGGTGGGCTGCTTCCTGGACGCCATCCCGGCCATCATCATTGTGGGTGCCATTCTGCAACCGCTGGCGATGGAGGTTGGCATTCATCCGGTGCATTTCGCCATGATCGGGATTGTGAGCCTGGCTTTCGGCTTGGTGACGCCGCCTTATGGCTTATGTCTGATGATCGCCTGCCATGTGGCGGGCATGAAAATAGGCGATGCGCTGAAGGATACCATCATCATGCTGCTGCCGATGCTGGCGGTTTTGGCCATGGTGATTGTCTGGCCGGATGTGTCGCTGATCCTGCCGAAGCTTATTTCGCCTGAGTTCCTGCAATAGGCCGCGATCATCACCCTGTAATGCGCGCTGCAAAGCCGCCGAGGAATACGGCAATGCCAAGATCAAGCGCCACAAACCCTGCCGCGCCGAGTGCGCTCAGCCGCAGCGCATGGCGCGCGACAAACCATTCCATCCAAAGCGCGTAAAACAGCGCCAATAACCCACCGAGGTCGAGCAAACCGCCCTTGTCCAACAGCAATCCCGGCAGGCTCAGCACTGCGAGTGCCAGATACTGCACCACAGCCGACCAATTCCAGGCAGCAATGAAACGCGGCCAGGAATCAGCGACGCCAAGCGCCTTCGCCAGATAAAGTGACGCCAGGGCAAACCCTGCCCAGGAAGCGGCGAAAAGCAGCAAATCCACGAAAAGCGAGAGCACCACATCATCGGGTGTGCTGGTCTGATCCTTGAAGAACATGAAAATCGGCAGGCAGATCGCCGCTGCGCGAAAGGAATAGGCCGCCACAGGCAGCGTGTTTTCAAAGGCCGCCAGCCCCGCTGCACGCCCGCGCGCCAGCATGAACGCACCCGCGAGTGCCCGCGCCACACCACCTTGCGGGGCGCTGCTCAGCCGACCAGCTCCTCAAGCACCATGCGGTAAAGGCTCGCAAGGTCACGCAGCTCATCAATCGGTGCGCATTCATCCACCTTATGCATGGTCGCACCCACCGCGCCCAATTCCGCGACGGGGCAATAGCGCGTGATGAAGCGCGCGTCCGAAGTGCCGCCGCCCGTATCAAGCTTGGCTCGCGCACCCGTGGCGCGTTCAATGGCGCGCTGCAAGCCGGCGACAAATGGCCCCGGTTCGGTCAGGAAGCTTTCGCCGGAAACCGTTACTTTCAGATCATGGTTCGGCGCTTCTTCTTCCAGCACGGCACGAATGCGCTGGGTCAACCCGCTACTTTTATGCAGATCATTGAAGCGGATGTTCAAAAACGCCTTGGCCGCCGCCGGAATGACATTGGAAGCGCTATTGCCGACATCAAAGCCGGTTACTTGCAGCGTGCTTGGCTGGAACCAATCACTGCCATTGTCCAAGGGCTCGGCGGTCAGCCTATTCAGTGCGCGCATCAGCCGATGGATCGGATTATCAGCCCGTTCCGGATAGGCAGAATGGCCCTGAATGCCATGCACGGTGATATGCGCCGTCATGGAACCGCGCCGGCCGATTTTCAGCGTATCGCCAAGCTTCACCTTGGAAGTGGGCTCACCCACCAGCGCCATATCGGGGATCTGATCATTCTCCGCCATCCATTCCAGCACCTTGGCGGTGCCATTGATGGAAGGCCCTTCCTCATCACCTGTAATCAGCAGGCTGATGCTGCCCTGCTGATCCGGCCGCAGCGCAAGGAAATCGGTCAAGCCCGCAATGAAGGCGGCGATGCTGCCCTTCATGTCGCAAGCGCCGCGCCCATAGATCATGCCATTGGCGATTTCCGCGCCGAAGGGATCATGCTTCCAACCGGCGCGGTCGCCTACCGGCACCACATCCGTATGACCCGCATAACAGAAATGCGGCCCATGGCGCCCACGCCGGGCGAAAAGATTATCAACTTCCGCGAATTTCAGCCGCGTGCAGGTGAAGCCAAGCGGCGTCAGTGCCGCTTCCAGCACGCCAAGCGCGCCACCTTCTTCCGGGGTGACGGAAGGGCAGCGGATCAGCGCTTGCAGCAGGGGAAGCGGATCAGTCACGCAGCAATTCGTTGATTGCGGTCTTGGCGCGGGTTTGCGCATCCACGCGCTTCACAATCACCGCGCAATAAAGCGACGGCCCCGGTGAGCCATCCGGCAGTGGCTTGCCCGGCAAGGAACCAGGCACCACCACGGAATAGGAAGGCACGCGGCCCATGAAGATCTCGCCGGTGGTGCGGTCCACAATCTTGGTGGTGGCGCTGATGAAAACACCCATGGAAAGCACGGAGCCACGCTCAACAATCACGCCTTCCACCACTTCGGACCGCGCACCGATAAAGCAATCATCTTCAATCACAACAGGGTTGGCTTGCAGCGGTTCCAGCACGCCGCCAATGCCAACGCCGCCTGAAAGATGCACATTCTTGCCGATTTGCGCGCAGGAACCAACGGTTGCCCAGGTATCCACCATGGTGTTTTCCTCAACGCGCGCGCCAAGGTTCACGAAGGATGGCATCAGCACGACATTGCGCGCGATATAGGCGGAACGGCGCACCACCGCGCCCGGCACCACGCGAAAACCCGCTTCGCGGAAGCGGTTCTCACCCCAGCCTTCGAATTTCAGCGGCACCTTGTCATAGGCGCCGGTCGAAATTTCCATCGGCGCGGAATCGGCGAGGCGGAAGGACATCAGCACTGCCTGCTTCAACCATTGATTGACTTTCCACCCGCCGTTCCCATCGGGCTCCGCCACGCGGGCCTGGCCGGAATCGAGCATTTCGAGGGCTTCTTCTACCGCTGCGCGATCCGCGCCCGTGGTTGCAGGGGAAAGCTGGTCGCGGCGCGCCCAAAGCGCTTCGATGCGGGCCTGAAGAGCGGTCATGTTCATGGGGCGGGGGTCCTCCGGCAAAGCGCCCTTTCCTTGCGGCGGGGCGGGGGCGCTGTCAACTTTGGCCAGTAACGAAAGATTAGGTGGCGATGATGAATATGCGGCCATGCGCCCCCTTCGCGACATCCGCGCGGCTTCCCGTGCCCGATTGCTCAAGGCTTCCGCATGAGCGGTACGGTCGAAAACCTGCTGCGCCTCGCGCGGGAGAGTGATACCGCGACCCGGGCCATGCTGGCGCGCAATGCCACCACGCCGCATGAGGTGCTGGCCTTTCTTTCAAAGGATGACGAACCGCGCGTGAGGGCGAGCGTGATCGCAAATACGCGCGCACCCTTTTCCGTCTTGCAGACCCTGACCGAGGATGAAAACGCCGCTGTCAGGGAAGCCCTGGCGAAGCGGGTCGCCGACATTATGCCAACCCTCACCTCATCGAGCCAAGATCGTCTGACACAGGTGCTGCACCCGATCCTTTTGAAGCTGGCTGAGGATGCTGTTGCCCAAATCCGCTTCATTATTGCGGATGCCGCCAAGAATCTCTCCACCGTGCCGCGCGAAGCCATCTTGCGCCTGGCCATGGATACGGAAATTCGTGTGGCAGAGCCGGTCATTCGCCTCTCGCCCCTTCTTACCGAGGAAGATTTGCTGCTGCTGATTGCCTCACCGCCGACAGCGGCCACCTTGCAAGCCGTGGCGCGCCGTAACGGTATTGGGGAGGCAGTGACGGATGCCCTGATCGCCAATGGTGATCGTGCCGCCATTGGCCTGATGCTGGAAAACACCAGCGCCAAGATACGTATCGCCAGCATGGAAGATGTACTGAACAGGGCGCGCTTCAATCCGGAATGGTTCCCAAGCCTGATGGCGCGACCCGCGCTCACGCCCGATACCGCCATTCGGCTTGCGGGCGTTGTCGCCGATACCTTGCTGCGGCCGCTGATGCAGCGTCAGGATGTGGACCCGGCGCTGCTGTTTCGCCTTCGCCAATGCATCGCGGATCGCCTGGGCTTGCCGCAGCCCAATCTGCCCGCCGGCATGAGCAGCCGGCAGATTGACCCGGTCAGCAAGGGCTTTCCGGCGAAATCCATGGTCTGGCGCACGGATAACAACGGGCCAAGATTCTAGCTGCCGCCATTCACGGCCGGATCAGCGTGCCTGCCCCGCCATCGGTGAACAGCTCCCGCAACACCGCATGCGGCACGCGGCCATCCAGGATCACCGCACCCTTCACGCCCTTTTCAACGGCGTAGATGCAGGTTTCCACCTTCGGGATCATGCCGCCGGAAATCCAGCCATCGGCGATGCCTTTCTTGACCTCAGCCACCGTCATTTCCGGGATCAGATTGCCATCAGGCCCCAGCACGCCGCGCACATCGGTCAGCATCAACAGCCTCTCGGCGGCAAGCGCGCCGGCAATCGCCCCCGCCACGGTATCGGCATTGATGTTATAGGTCTGGCCATCCGCGCCCACACCAACAGGGGCAACAACGGGCACGATATCCGCGCCAATCATCAATTCCAGCACGCGCGGATTGATGGATTCCGGTTCCCCCACAAAACCGAGATCAAGCACTTTTTCGATATTGCTGTCAGGATCGCGATAGGTGCGCGTAAGCTTGCGTGCACGCACCAGCCCGCCATCCTTGCCGGAAATGCCAACCGCCATGACGCCGGCGCGGGTGATGGCTTCCGCCACTTGCTTGTTCACCGGCCCCGCAAGCACCATTTCCACCACATCAAGCATGGCGGCATCGGTCACGCGCAGCCCCTGCACAAAGGTGGATTTCACATCCAGCCGCTTCAGCATGGCGTTGATCTGCGGCCCGCCGCCATGCACCACCACCGGATTGACGCCCACCTGTTCCAGCAGCGCGATGTCGCGGCCAAAGCGCAGCGCGGTTTCTTCTTCACCCATGGCATGGCCGCCATATTTCACCACGACGATCTGATCATCGTAGCGCTTCAGGAAGGGCAGGGCCCCTGCCAGGATTTCCATCTGGTCCTGGGCGGTATCGGTCATGAAAGGCGATCCTGTGATTTTGATTGGCGTGTAGGGGGCGGCGGCGGCAAGGGTCAAGATGCCGGCGGGTGGCTTGCCTTCTTCTCCCAACCGCGGGCGGTTTGCTGCCAATAGGTGAGGCTATGCCCGGCTTCCTTGGCGGCAAGCCAGCGCCCCCGCGCCGCTGCCACCGCCGCTTCATCGCCGCCATCGAAAAGATCCAGCACACGATCATAATCGGCAAGCCGCGCGCTGGCCGCGCCATCCACCAGCACCAGAAAGCGCGCGCCATTGGCGGGCGGGATATCCTGATCCGCAATCAGCAAGGGCTGCGCCGCATCATGCTCCCCGCCCGCCAGGCCGTGCGGCAGCCAAGGCGGATCGGCAGGCAGCCAGAGCGCCGCATCCAAGGCGCGCGCGCGTTCCGCATCGGCGCACAGGATAAGGCCGCGCCCGCCGGCATCCAGGACACGGCCCAGCAATTTCGGCAGCGCTTCCTGCAATTTGCTGCGCGTCAGATGGTAGAAGCCGATTTCGGTCATGCGTCGCGTTCAAAGCGCATGGCAACCAAACGATCGAGCAAGCGCACGCCAAAGCCGCTTGGACCTTTCGGCCCGAGGGGTGCCGCTTCTTCGCGCGCCTCAACGCCCGCGATATCCAAATGCGCCCAGCTTGTGCCTTCCACGAATTCACGCAGGAGGGCCGCCGCATGGCAGGCATCGGACAGGAAGCGCCCGCCCCAGGCGCCGCTGCCCGCCGGCGCGCATTGGCGCAGATCGGCGATATCGCTTTTCAGGACTTCCCTGTGCTCATCATCAATCGGCATGGGCCAGAGCGGTTCGGTAACGTCTTCGCCGGCTGCCATCAGCGCGGCGGTGAGTGCCTCATCATTGCCGAAGACGCCGGCGCGGTGATGGCCGAGCGCGGTGATGATGCTGCCCGTCAGCGTCGCCAGATCAATCATCGCGCGCGGGCGGAAGCGCTTGGCGGTATAGGAAAGCGCATCGGCCAGGATCAGGCGGCCTTCCGCATCCGTATCCAAAACCTCAATCGTCTTGCCGCTATGGGTCTTCAGGATATCGCCGGGCCGAAAGGAAGCCGCGCCAATGGCATTTTCGGCCAGCGCCAATACCGCGACCGCCGGTGCGGGCGATTGCCGCAGCGCCAAGCACAGCATTGCACCTGCTGCCGCTGCCGCGCCCGCCATATCGCCGCGCATCTCCTCCATACCCGCAGCCGGCTTGATGGAAATGCCGCCAGTGTCGAAGCAAATCCCCTTGCCAACAAAGGCAATCGGCGCAGCCTTCAGCTTGCCCGGCCAGCGCAGCACGACAAGGCGCGGGCCATGTTCCGCCCCGCCGCCCACGGCGCATAGCGCGCCCATGCCGAGCGCGGTCAGGCGCTTGCCTTCCAGCACTTCAACCTTGAGGCCAAGATCACGTAGCTCAAGCAGCCTTTCGGCGAAGCTTGCGGGGTTCAAGCGATTGCCTGGTTCCGCCACCAGATCGCGCGCGTAAAGCACGCCGCGCAGTGTTGCTTCTGCGCGCTGCCAGGCGGCTTCCACCTTGGCGGGGTTGGCAACGGCAAGCGTTACCTCGGCGGGTGGTGCATCCTTGTCCTTGCTGGCGTCACGCAGCGCATTGAAGCGCCAGGCGTTGAGCATGGCGCCCGCCGCGAAACTCGCCGCCTGTTCTGGCGAGGCGCCTTCCGCCAGCAATACCGCCTGCGCACGGCCTGCCGCCGCGGCCATGCCGGCACCGCCGCCCGCTTCCCAATCACTGATGGCCTGCCCGGCACCGATACCCGCCAGGATGGTGAAGCCTTGGGCGCCCGGCACGGCAAGCGCCTCGCCCGCATTGCCCGCAAAGCGCGCTGCCTTGGCCGCCGCCGCAAGCGCCGGATCATCCGGCGCCGCGCCTTCAATCAACGGCACGATTAACGCGCCATCAGCGCTGCGCTTCGCGTGGCGGCGCAGCGCTTCGGTGCTTCGTTGCAGGACCAATTTTACCATGGGCACAAAAGCAGCGCGGCTTCAGCCTTCGTAATGATCCGCCACCATGCGATCCAGCATGCGCACGCCATAAGCGGTCGCCCCTTTCGGCACGGTGGGCGCATCCTTGGAAGACCAGGCCGTGCCGGCGATATCCAAATGCGCCCAGGGCTTGCCATTGACAAAGCGCTGGATGAATTGCGCCGCAGTGATGGACCCGCCCGGCCGGCCGCCGACATTCTTCATATCGGCAATGTCGGATTTCAATTGCTTGTCATAGGCATCACCGAGTGGCATGCGCCAGGCTTTCTCACCCACTGCACTGCCCGCTTCCTTAACATGGGTCGCGAGCGTATCATCATTGCTGAAAAGCCCAGCGCGTTCATGGCCGAGCGCGATGATGATGGCACCCGTCAATGTCGCCAGATCCACCATGAAGCGCGGATCGTATTTTTCCTGGCAATACCACATCACATCGTCCAGCACCAAACGTCCTTCCGCATCCGTATTGATCACTTCCACGGTCTGGCCGGAATAGGATTTCACCACATCACCCGGACGCTGCGCGGTGGCGGATGGCATGTTCTCCACCAGGCCCACCATGCCAATCACATCCGCCTTGGCCTTGCGCCCTGCGAGGGCGGCCATCAGCCCGATCACCGTGCCCGCACCGGCCATGTCCCATTTCATGTCTTCCATGCCGCCCGCCGGCTTGATGGAAATGCCGCCCGTATCAAAAGTGACACCCTTGCCGATGAAAGCGAGCGGCTTTTGCTTCTTGCCCTTGGGCGCGCCCATCCATTTCATGGTCACCATGCGCGGTTCCTGCGCACTGCCCTGCGCCACACCCAATAGTGCACCAAAGCCAAGGCGCTTCATCTCACGTGGGCCCATGATTTCCACGACGACGCCAAGCTTTTCGAGCACCTTGCAGCGTTCCGCCATTTCCGCCGGCGTCAGCACATTGGGCGGTTCGGATACCAGATCGCGCGTCAGGAAAACGCCATCCGCCACCGCCTGCATTGGCGCAAAGGCAGCCTTGGCCTTGGGGGGCTCCGCGGCCGCAACCGCGATGCGTTCCAGCTTTGGCTTGTCTTCTTCCTTTTCCGTGGTGCGGTAGCGATCGAAACGATAGCTGCGCAGCCGCGCGCCCATGGCAGCGCTTGCGGCAAGAGCGGGCGTCAGCCCATCCGCAGCCATCACCACGTCCCGTTCCTGCTGCACGGCAACCAGCGCACTGCCGCCGGCATTCTCCGCCCCCTGCGCATCCAGCGCATCGGCCTTGCCAAGCCCGATGGCGACAATCTTGGTGAGGCCCGCACCCGGCGCCCAAAGTGTGCAGGATTGGCCCTTGGTGCCCTTGAACTTCGCCGCCTCCAAGCCGCGAGACACCGCGCCGCCGGTTGCTTCCTCGGCCGCCTTGGCCAGGCCCGAAAGCGCCGCGCCTTCCGCCAGCAATAGAACCAGGGCACCGCTGCGCGGCAGGCTGGGCTTCACGAAGGTGATATCGGGCATGGCGAGGCTCCTTGGGGGCGAGAAAATGTCGTCGCACCTTAACAGAGGCATCGCCGCCAAAACAGGGCTTGCGGCGCGGCGCCCATGCGGCCAAAGCAGGGGCATGAAAGATGATGCGCTGCTGGCGCTTGCCAGTGACCTCGTGGCCAAGGCGGCTGCGGCCATTATGGCGATCAAGGCCGCGGGCTTCGCCGTGGAACGGAAATCCGACCATTCCCCGGTGACCGAGGCTGATCGCATCGCCGAAGCGCTGATTGTGGAAGGGCTGCGCGCCGCCACGCCTGATATTCCCGTGATTGCCGAAGAAGAAGTCGCCGCCGGCGCTGCGCCCGCCCATGCCGAGCGTTTCTGGCTGGTGGACCCCTTGGATGGTACACGGGAATTCGCTGCCGGGCGCGACAATTTCGCGGTGAATATTGGCCTGGTGGAAGCCGGCCGCGCGGTATTGGGCGCGGTGGCGCTGCCGGCATCCGGTGAAATCTTTTGGGGCCGCGTTGGCCTTGGCGCCTGGAAGCGTGATGCCGCCGGCACGCGCGCCATCCACGCCCGCACGCCGCCCGCCACGGGTGTGGTGGTCATGGGCAGCCACCATTATGCCGATGACCCGCGGATGGGCCGCTTCCTGGAAGGCCGCCATGTCGCGCGCGTGTTGAATATCGGCTCGGCCGAGAAATTCTGTCGTCTGGCGGAAGGGGCCGCCGATCTCTATCCGCGCTTTGGCCGCACCATGGAATGGGATACTGCCGCCCCGCAGGCGGTGGTGGAAGCGGCTGGCGGGCGCGTGCTGGTGTTGGAAACCCGCGCGCCCTTGCTCTACGCCAAGCCGGGCTTTGAAAACCCAGGCTTTGTCTGTGAGGGCCTGCCGGGATGACACGCCGGCTTGGGGCGGATCAGGTCGCGGAAGCGGCGCGCTTGCTGCGTGCAGGTGAACTCGTCGCCTTCCCGACCGAGACGGTCTATGGCCTGGGCGCCGACGCGCGCAATGGCCGCGCGGTGGCTGCCGTGTTTGAAGCCAAGGGAAGGCCGCATTTCAACCCGCTGATCTGCCATTTCCCTGATGCTGAGGCCGCATTTGCCGAGGTTATCGCCGATGACCGCGCGCGCGCCTTGGCCGCCGCCTTTTGGCCCGGGCCGCTGACATTGGTGCTGCCGCGCCGCGCGGAATGCCGGATTGATTTGCTGGCCGGGGCAGGGCTGGATACGCTCGCGGTCCGGGTGCCAGCGCATCCGCTGGCGTTGGAATTGCTGCGCGCGGCGGCGATCCCGGTGGCGGGGCCTTCGGCCAATCGCTCCGGCGCCGTCAGCCCCACCACGGCGGATCATGTGCTGGAAGGGCTATCGGGCCGCATCGCCGCCGTGTTGGATGGCGGGGCTTGCGATGTTGGCGTGGAAAGCACCGTATTGGATGTGGCGATGGGCGGTGCCGCCTTGCTCCGCCCCGGTGGCGCGCCGGTGGAAGCGATTGAAGCGGTGATCGGCCCGGTCTCCCGCCCCTTGCCGATCAGCGCCGCCGAGAAAACCCGCACCCTCCGTAGCCCCGGCATGATGCTGTCCCATTACGCGCCAAGCCTGCCGGTACGCCTTGGCGCGGTGACTGTGGCGGCGGATGAGGCGCTTTTGGCCTTTGGCCCGCCCTTGCCCGGCGCTGGTCTGGTTTGGCAGCTCTCGGAAACCGGCGATCTGCGCGAAGCCGCCGCGCGGCTTTTCGCGGGGCTCCGCCATCTGGATGCCGAGGGCGGTCAGCGGGGCCTGACGCGCATTGCCGCCATGCCTATCCCGGAAAGCGGGTTGGGGGCGGCCATCAATGACCGGCTGGCGCGGGCGGCGGCACCCCGCAATTGAGCCGTTACGCAACATTTTTCGCCTAAACCACTTATCCACCTCAAAAAACATTTGACTGTGATTTTGGAACTTTTCTAGAACATCCACTCAGTTGCCGATTTGTTCGCCCCGATTCGCGGGGGTTCCCGGCGCAGGAGGATCAGATGCTGACGCGTAAGCAGCATGAATTGCTGATGTTTATTGACAAGCACCTGCGGGAGACCGGCTTTTCCCCTTCCTTTGAGGAAATGAAGGAAGCGCTCAATCTGCGGTCCAAATCGGGCATTCATCGCCTGATCACTGCCCTGGAAGATCGCGGTTTTCTGCGCCGCCGCGCGCATCGCGCCCGTGCCTTGGAGGTTATGCGCCTGCCCGAAGCCATGACCCCCAAGGTAAAGGAGGCGGCGCCGAAGCCCGAAGCGCCGAGCTTCGCGCCCAATGTCATTCGCGGCAATTTCGCCAATAACCTGCCTGCCAGCGCCGCCCGCGTCGCTGCCGAAGCGGCGGCGGTCCATCTGCCGCTTTATGGCCGCATCGCCGCCGGCCTGCCCATTGAAGCGCTGCGCGATAATGGCGCGAGTGTGGAAGTGCCGCTTGCCTTGCTCGGCAATGGCGAACATTACGCGCTGGAAGTCGCCGGTGATTCCATGGAGGAAGCCGGCATCATGGATGGCGATACCGTCATCATCCGCCGTACCGACACGGCTGAGAACGGCACCATCGTCGTCGCCCTGGTGGATGAGAATGAGGTGACGCTGAAGCGGCTACGCCGGCGCGGCAATTCCATCGCGCTTGAGCCCGCCAATGCGCGGCATGAAACCCGCATCTTCGGCCCGGATCGCGTGCGCGTGCAGGGTAAGCTGGTGGGCTTGCTCCGCCGGTATTGAATTCGGGGCGCCGGGGTTTGAACGGTTCCCGTTCACCTGCGTTCACGGGAACCGCTCAAAATCTTTGTTTGGTCACGTTTTCCGAGTCGCCAAGTGTTTCCACTTGGCTCGAAAACGCTCCCGCCGACGCCGCCAAGCTTTCAGTCCACCTTCACCACCAGCTTGCCGAAATTCTCGCCCTTCAGCAGGCCGATGAAAGCCTTGGGCGCATTGGCCAAGCCCTGCACCACATCTTCCCGCCAGCGCAGCTTGCCTGCCTTGATCCAGCCCAGCATTTCCGCGCGGAATTGCGGATAGCGCGGCCAGCCCGTGTCACTCACAATAAAGCCCTGGATGCGCAGCCGCTTGCGCACCACAGGCCCAAGATTGGGGCCGGGCGGTGCGCCGGCCGCATCAGCGCCAGGCGCTTCATTGTATTGCGCGATCATGCCGCACATCACCATGCGGCCAAAATCCTTGAAGCGCGGGAAGACGGCGGCCTGCACGGCACCGCCCACATTCTCCCAATAGACATCAATGCCCTCAGGCACCGCCGCATCCAATTGCGCGTTGAGATCGCCGCGATGATCAAGGCAGGCGTCAAAGCCAAGCTCCTTCACCACGAAATCGCATTTCTTCGCCCCACCGGCGATGCCCACCACCTTGCAGCCCCTGATCTTGGCGATCTGCCCCGCAACCTGCCCAACAGCGCCGGAGGCCGCGCTGATCACCACCGTCTCCCCCGCTTTCGGCTGGCCGATATCGGCAAGCCCGGTCCAGGCGGTCAGGCCGGGCATGCCGAGCACACCAAGGCTTGAGGAAAGCGGCGGATCGGCTTCGGGCACTTTGAACAGGCGTTCCGGCCCCACCACGGAAAAGCGCTGCCAGCCAAAACCGCCGAGCACGGTCTCGCCCGGTTTGAAATCGGGATGGCGGGAAGCAACCACCACGCCGGCGGTCTGGCCTTCCATCACCGCGCCCAAAGCCACGGGCTTGGCGTAGCTTTTCACATCCGCCATGCGCCCGCGC
>JADCEV010000115.1 GCA_020249865.1 Roseomonas sp.
GAGGCCACGCTGCCCGTAACCATCCGATCCTGCTGCAAAAACGCCCCTGGCATCAGCCCGCCCCCCAGAGTGTGATTTCGACGCGACGCGCTGTCAGGCTTTCGCGCCAGCCGACAACGACACCGACAAACCCCTCATCAAAACCAAAGGCTGGATAGGTGATGCGCCCGATCTGCCCGATTTCGATCTGCCCCAGGAACCGGTCCGTCAGCACGCGCACCATGCGCGGCCCGGCCTCCAGGACGGCACGCCATTTCTCGGCGCGTGCCCGCGCCTCCGCCTCGGTCCAGTAAGCGGCGGGGAATGAGATTTCGCGCTGCTGCGCCACGCGCGAAGTAATCAGGCTGCTTTCCGCACGGGCAAAGCTGCCTTCCTGCGACAGGCGCTGCCTGTCCGCCGCCGCGACGCTGCCAGCCATGTTGGAAAGCGGGGTATGGTTGCGCCCCCAGCGCACCGCAATAGCGCGCGGCAGGGGCCGCAGGCTTGCCGGTAATGGCAAGGGCTCACAGGCCAGCACGCAGGCCGAGGGCAGGTCGAATTGCGGTGCATCGGTCGCCAGAGGGTCGGCGAGGCGCAGCTTTCCTCCGCGCCCGGCTGCCAGCATCGCGCCAGAGCCGGCCAGGATTTCCTCAGCGGCCGCGAGCGTGGTGGTCCCGGTCGCACCCTGGTGAAAGCCGACAATGCCAGGCAAATCGGCCTCGGCAAACGCCCAGGCGGTGGTATCGAAATCGGCGGCATCATAAGCGAGGCCCAGGCTTTCCAGCATGCGGCGCAGAATGCCGGCGATGCTGTTCACATAGATCGGCACAGTGTCTCCGCGCAGATCAGCAGTGACATCGCCATCGGGCGCCGCACCAAGCTGGAACATGCCCAGCGCCGGATGATCCCGCGCCTGTCCAACCAAAGGTGAGCCGGAAGTGATGATGGCCTGCGCCACACCACGAATGCGAATGGCGTCATGCCCGGCGATCGCGCGCCAATGCGACTGATAAGTCGGCAGGCTGCCAGCACCGAGATCCACATTGCCCAAAAACACCGGCGCAATATTGAACACTTGCCCAAGCGTCACCGACTTTGGGCGGCCCTTCAATTCCAGGCCGCCTTCCTGGCCGCCCGTGCCCTGAAACAGCACCGGCTGTAGGGGTGTCGCCATCCGCTCCGTCACATCGCCCAGCGCGAGCCTGGCACGGAAATCTCCGCCGCGTTCCACGCCGCGCAGTATGCCCGTGAAAGGCAGGCTTGCGGCAGCAAGGCTGGTGCCGAAATCACTCGCGCGCGGATTGAGCACCGGCAGGCTCAGTACCCGCACGGTGCGCCCATCAGCGACACCATAGCGCGCAAGGTCGGCGGCGAAGTTATCACCATCGGCCAGCGCGATTTCCGAGACCGTCAGCGCTACCCTGCCACCGACCGCCAGCGCATCCGCGGCGGATTGGCCAATCTCGATATCCTCCAAGATGCGCGGTTCATAGAATGCCAGCGCCGGCGTGTCGCTTGGCGCCGAGACAAAGCCAGCCGAGGCCAGGCGTAGGGTCGCGATGCGTTCGGGGGCGACAAAGGCGTCCGGCAGAAAGGCCGGCGCCAACATGCCAAGGGCGTCAAAGCCGATCATAGCCCAAAGCGCCCCCGGTTGATGTTGAAATTCTGTTCGATCTCCGCGATCACCAGCGGACGGTTATAGATCTCCGCCGCCGCTACGCTGCCGACAAAAAAGCCGGCGGCGGCCGAGGGCCAGAAACCGACGCTCTGGCCCCCAATGCGCCAATAGCCATCAAAGGGCTGTGATGCCGCGACGACATTACCAATGACCTGCCCATTCATGCTGAGCAGCATGGCGCCATTGTTGAACGCGACCACGGCGTAGCGCCACTGATTGTCGGTGACATTGCCATAGAGGAAAGTGGATGTGCCCGGGCTCCAGACGCCCCAGCGCAATTGGCCGGCGGTATCGACATAGAAATGCCGATCATAGGAACTGGAGCCGCCGATTTGCGATGATTCCAACCCGATCAACTTGCGACCAAGGGCGGCAGAGGTGCGGAACCAGACGCCAATGGTGAAACTCTGCGGATTGGAAACAAGGTTGGTGGTGGTGAGGTTGGTGGTGCCATCGAAATTGATCGCGCCATCGGCAATATTGGTTGGCCCGGTCAGGGTGCCGTGATTGCCGTTGCCGCTCAGATCCGTGAAGGCGAGGCCGCCGCCGGGATAGCATGCCGGATTGGCGATATCGAAATGCAGCGCAAGTCCATCGGTGATGATGCTGGGCGGTGGCGGCAGTGGTGGCTCGGGCAGTACATCCTTCGCGGTGCGAATGGCGATTTCCAGCAGCAGCACGGCCGCACTTGGCTGCGGTCCGAGGATCAGGCCAGGCCGCGTTGCCAGCGCCGCATTGGACATGCTGCCGCCAAGAAAGGCGGGCGCGTCCATGGCAGGCGCATCGGGGGCGATCATGCGATCAGGCTGGCGGGATCGACGCCGATGGCCTCAAGCAGCGTGGCCACTTCCGAAGCGTGCAAATTGAGCGATTGGGCTGCGAACCAGCGTTCGCGCAGCAGTAATTCCGCATCGGTGAGATCGGTAGCAGGTGCCTCAAGCTTGAGCAGCGCCATGGCATCACGGAGCTTGCCTGCAGCGCCAAGGGCTTCGACGAGGCGAAGCTTGGTGATCTCGCCAGGCGGTGGTGCGGGTGGTGGCGGTGGTTCCTCAGGTACTGTTATCACTTCAACCACCGGAACGGGTTCAGGCTTTGGAGGATCGGGGATGATCTCGACCCCCTCCATCCCGCCCGCCGCGACGATGGCCTCGACCAGTGGGTGTTCCACCGGGCGGGGTTCGCCGATACTGAACCGATGCGCCTCCAGCGCGGCGGCATAGGCTGCAACGCGATCAGCAAGCGCTGGCCCAAAGGCTGCGACGACCTCGGCGGCAATGCGCAGCCGTGGCGCCGACAAGTTATCCGCACCTTCCTCTGGCTGCATCGCTGCTGCCTGGATGGAATCCTCAATGATATTGTCCATGATTGGCCTCCTCGAGTTTTTGGCTTGAAGCCCTCACGCCCCCGCAAACAGCGCAACGGTACAAATCAGCGCCGGCGGCATATTGGCTGAGGCGCCGCCGGCGAAATCGCTCACCGTGATCGGCGGTGTGGCATTGCCGATCGTGACATTATGGGCATGCGTCGTATCCAGGCTTGCCGACCAGGTATTGGACTGCCCGTTATTCGCATCCCAGCTATTGCCGCCAGCGGCAAAGCTGAAAATTCCATTCGTGCCGCGCAGATCAGTATAGCGCAGCCCAAAAATGCTCCCCGCACCCCCGCGCGTATCGGTCGAGCCGGTATGGTTATGCGCTGCCTGTGTTGCGGCGTGGCCATGCGTGCCGATGCGCTGATCACCACCTGCATTGCCAAGTGCGGCAGCATTGATGCCCGAAACACCGCTGGTGATGCGGCTGGCCGCCGCCCCGCCCAGATTATCCAGGCCGAATAGCGCGCGGCCCCGCACATCCGGCGTGCCAAAGCTGGTGCTGCCATCCCCTGCGCCATAGGTGGTGCCGAGTGCGGCAAACAGCGTCGCATAGGCGCTGCGTGACAGGTTCTGCCCATTGGGCCACACACAAAACGGCGGCAGGTTGGGCCCGGCCACTTGCACATACTCGCCGATCAACCGGCCATGGCCATAAATGCTCGCCACCCATTGCGCACCACCCAAGCGCAGGATGTTCGCCGTCATGCCTGGTTGCAGGGCGATCATCGCCTGACCATTGATGGTCTCGCTGGCATTGGGATCAATCGTCAGCGCCGCATTGCCAAGGTTCATCACCAGCCAGCCAGCGCCGGAGGCCACCGCGGAAACCGCGGGCAGATTGAGCGTCGCTGCCGCCGCGCCGGAGAACACCACGGTATTGCCGATATCCGCCAGCGCCAAATTAGCGGTGGCAGCAATGGCAATCACTTCCCGCGCCGCAGGATCCACGACGCTGAATACATCCTTGGTGCCAGCCGGTAGTGCCACCAAGCCCCCGGAATTGGACGAGGCCAGGATGGTCGCGCGCGTCAGTGACCCTGGTGAGCCACCATCAAAATCCCCAAGCCCGATCTCAAACCCGGTCTGCCAGGAAATGCAGTATTGAATGCGCCGCGTCGCAGCCCCGAAGGCTGCCTGGAAACTGCGGGCATTGCTGCTGGCACCGTTCAGCACCAGCGTGCCGGTGCCGGCAGTATCGGTGCTTTGCTTGGCGCGATAGGCGATGATTGGCATGTCTCACCCCGTCATGTGCTGGCGCGGGCCAGGATGGCTTCGTTTTGCGCGGTCAGGCGGCGCAGTTCTGAGAGCAGGCTGCGCAGCACGTCTGTCTGTGTTTGGCCTGTGCTCAGCACCGCCAATTCCAGCCGATCAGCCCCCGCCACCTGCGCTTCAAGCAAGGCGCCCAGATTGGCGGGATCGCTGCCGGGGGCAGCGGTGCGGAGCGTGCGCGCGACATCGGCGACCAGTTCTGCAAAGCTGGTGGAGATGCCGAGGAAATCCTTGGCGATGGGCAAGGCGATCTGCGCAACGCGGGAGAATTCCGCGAGTTCCTCCGGCGTTGCGCCATCCAGCAAGGGCTGCTGCGCTGCGGATAGCGAGGCCAGTGCTGCGCCATAGCGTGCCTCCAATGGCAGGCCGCCGAGATCGCCCATGGTCAGGTTTTCCAATAGGCTGCGTGCAGTGCCGCGCATCTGGGCGGCGAGTGCTTCCGCCTGGCGATCGAATTCGCGCATCACCGCCAAGCGTTCGTCCGCAATGGTCTGTTCCAGCGCCACGACACGGCGGATGTATTCTTCGCCGGTCTCCTCAAGCCCCAGCTGGAATAGCTGTTCGCGAAAGGCGCGCAGCTCCGCCTCGGCCCTCAGATCGAATTGGCCGAGTGCCACACCCCGGCTATCGCCATTCAGCGCCATGCGGCGAATGCCAAGGCTGCGGTCAATGATATCAAGGTCCCGCGCGCGGTCGGCTTCAAGCTTGGCAATGCGCTCGGCGCGCTGGGAATTCAGATCGGCCTCGGACAGGCCAAGATCACGCGCCCTGGTGATGGCCTCGTCATAGGTCTTGGTCAGCGATTCCATCGCCGATTTAAAAGCGCTGGTTTTTTCCACTGCGCGGCCGAGCGGCTCAAACACCTGGGTCACGAAATCCGCGGCCGAGAGCGCTTCCTCAAGATCACCACCGCGCCCGGCCAGCGTGCCAAAGGCGGTCATCTGATTGGCGTTGTCGCTGCGCAATTGCCCGACCAGCGCGGTCATCGACAATTCGCGCGGCGAGCCTGAGGCCGGGCCAAAGCCCACGGCATGCTGACCCGGTGCAGCAAAGATCAGATTGCGCGCGCTGATCTGCCGATTGATCACGTCAAGCTGCTGCTGCACCTCGGCCACCGCGCCGGCTTGGTCCCAGCGCTTGCCGCGCGCACCGGTGATGGTGAGCAGCCCGGCATCATCCACGCCCAGAAACACATCTCCGCCGGAGCGCGCTGCCATGCCTCTACGCGTCGGGCCAAACAGCCCGCCAGCCGTGCCGCCGATGGCACCGCCGACCATCATGCCAAGCGGCCCGCCCACCAGAAAGCCGAGCCCCATGCCAAGCCCGGTGCCAATCAAAGTGCCTGGCATGGGATCCGCCGTGCCGCGCAGACTGCCCGAGATGGTGCCGCCCGCCATGCCCAGGCCAAAGCCCATGGCACCGGCACCCAGCAGATTGCCCAGCGTGACGGGCGCTGCCGCACCGCCACCACCGGCAAAGAAGCCTGCCTCACCCGGCAATGCGGTGCCGGCAAAGAAGTTGCTCTGCGTCGCGCCAAAGGCTGTTGGCGTGTAGATCGGGGTCGAGAGGAACCCGCCCGCACCAGTCAGGCCGAGAGCCTCACCCAGGCCGCCCGTGCCGCCGAACAGGTTGGATGCACCCATGTTCAGAAACGGCAGAGGGGCAAAACTGAACATGCCGGCGCTGCCGCTTGCCGTGGTGGCGGTAGTTATCCCACCCGCAGGCGCAGCACCACCAAAGGCCCCCATCAGGCTTGGCCGCGACGCGCCGAACACCGCATTCACCAGCGGATTGACGATGGCGAGCTTCGCCATGTCGGTGACAACACTCGCCACCACCTGCCGCGCGATGGAACCGAAATCAATCGCCGCCTGCTTGCCGGCGGCAAAGGCATTCACCAGACCATTGCCGATCCGATCAAGCGCTGTCTCACCAATGCTCGCCAGAGCCTCGCGCGAGCGTTCGGCAAAGCGTGCTGCCTCCTGCTCGGCTTTCGCTGCTGCTTCGCGTGCGGCGCGGGCGGCAGGGTCAAGCTGGGTCAGGGTGCGATTATATTGTTCCTGCGTGATACGCGCGGCGGCCAGCGCGGCATCCAAAGCCTTGACCTGTTCGGCGTATTTCTCCTGCTCGGTCGCTGCACCTCCCACCAAGGATGTGCCGCGTTCCACCAGGCGCTGATGCGCGCGCTCAGCCTCGGTCAGGCGTTCCGTCGCGGCGCGGGTGGTCTCGGTACGTTCCGCCAGCCGTGCCAGCGCCTCGTCACGGTCCTTGCCGGCGGCGGTGCGCAGCCGGGCGGCTTCCTCGCCCTCGTTCGCGCCACGCGCGGCCAGGGCGTCAATCTGCTGCACGCGCTCGGCATGCTCGGCGCGAATGCCGCGTTCCTTGTCGAGCGCCTTATACAATTCCTCAAGCCGCGCCTGATCGGCA
>JADCEV010000116.1 GCA_020249865.1 Roseomonas sp.
ATGCGTCACCATCAAGCGTATCATTGCCGTCACCACCCAGAAGGGTATTGGCTCCATTATTGCCAAACAGGCTGTCATTATGGTCTGAACCAATCAGGCCCTGGGTTGAATAAATCACATCGTTCCCAGCACCTCCCGACGCACCACCTGCCGAGATTGTGTTCTCTCCAGCGCCAAACGCCAACCACGCCGTAACGCCCGCAGTCGCTCCGCTGTAACTTACAAGATCTGCATCATTGCCGCCGTAGATCGTGTCATCACCCTCACGGCCCTGCAATGTATCACGGCCGCCAGTACCGAGCAGCACGTTATGGCCGCTATCGCCGGCAATGCTGTCATCGCCCGACGTACCAAATGCACCCTCAAACCTGCTCAGTGTGTCTATGTCACCGCCAGCTATAGTTGCCCTACCAGCGGCAAGGTCAATCGTGACCGACCCCGCGTCATTGGCGTAGGTTACTAGATCTCCTTGCCCGGTATGGGCGCCACCATCCAGGCTGTCATTACCGGCGCCACCGCTAATGGTATCATTGCCATTGCCGCCATAAAGGACATTATTCAGGCTATCACCCAGAATGCTGTCATCGCCGTTGCTGCCAAGGACGTTTTCAATGCCGGTCAGGCTGTCATTGCCATCCGTCCCCGCGCTGCTGTTGGCGCCCAGGTCGACTGTGACACCGCTGGCAGCATTCGCGTAACTGGCCCAGTCAGTCCCATTGTCGCCAATTAGCGTGTCATCGCCGCTGCCACCCAGCAGTGTGTCATTCCCGCTGCCGCCAAGGAGCAGGTCTACGAAGTCAAGACCGCTCAGAGAATCATCACCATTCCCGCCAGCCAGGGTTTCGCCCGAGGCATTGGACCCTACGCTACCAACCAAGGTATCATTATTTTCCCCACCCAAGGCACCTTCAAATCCGAGCAGGATATCGTTTCCACTCGCGCCGGTGGCTATCAAAGAACCCAAATTTACAGAAACTGCGCCAGTAGCGTTCTGATAGCTTACCCAATCCAGATCAGTATTGGTGCCACCACCTCCGTATAAGCGGTCGTCACCCAAACCACCATCTACAGTGTCAGCATCGTCTCCGCCATCAACACTGTCATTGCCTTCGCCGCCAACCAGACTGTCACTACCATTCTCGCCGTAGAGTGTATCATTTCCCGCGTCGCCATCCAGCGTGTCATCGCCAAGGCCGCCACGCAGCATATTGGCAAGGCTGTCACCCAGGATGCTGTCGCCGCTATTGCCGCCAAGGACATTCTCAATCCCTACCAGGCTGTCATTGCCATCCGCGCCCGCGCTGCTGCCCGCGCCAAGATTAACCGTCACCGCGCTGCCAGCATTGGCGTAACTTGCCAGATCAGTTCCATTGCCGCCAATCAGTGTGTCAGCAATCGCACCACTTCCACCATTCAGCGTATCATTGCCATTGCCGCCATCAAGGATGTTAGCAACGCTATCACCCAGGATGCTGTCATTAAAATTGCCGCCAAGGACATTTTCAATGGAGGAGAGTTGGTCACCACCAAGTGTCCCGCTGCTCGCGCTGGTTCCGGCGTTAAGATCAACCGTGACCGCGTCACTGAGGAACTCGTAGCTGGTCCAGTCACTACCACTACCGCCAATGATTGTATCATTGCCAGCCTGGCCTTGAATCGTATCATCACCATCGTCACCCAGGAGACTGTCGTCCCCTGCTTGGGCCACTATGCTATCATTGTCCGCGCCGCCGGATGACGTATCATTCCCGCCTGCTGTGGAAAGGGTGTCATTGCCGCCTTCACCAAATAGAAGAGCACTGCCCGTTGACGAAAGGCGGTCATTACCCGCGCCACCATATATCGTATCACTACCTGCTAGTGCGCTGACTGTATCGTCACCGCCATTGGCGAAGATCAGTTCACTGGTGTTGCCGCCAAGGATGGAATCATTACCCGAACCGGTCACATAAACTTCAAAACCCGACAAGCTATCGTTGCCGCCGGCCAGTGTGGCACGCGTTGTCGTGACGGTGACAGCGCCTGTTTCGGCGGAATAATCAAGCCAGTCGGTACCAGCACTACCGCCAACCAGGCTGTCATTTCCAAGGTCACCAATCAGTGTGTCATTTTCGGTGAAGCCATCCAGCGTGTCGTTGCCCGAACCGCCAAGCATCGAATCATTGCCGGGTTGCCCAAGGAGGCAATCATTACCGTCACCACCGAACAAGAGATCATTGTCTAAGTTGCCGAATACCGTATCATCTCCGATACCGCCATCTACCGTATCTTCGCCTTCGGTCCCATTGACATTGTCATTTCCCTCACCACCGAAAACGCTATCATTGCCAAGGCCGGCGGAAATCACGTCATCATTATCACCGCCATCAAAGGTATCATCACCGCCGCCAGTGCCGTAAATGCTGTCAATGCCGATACCGCCCAATATTGAGTCATTGCCAGCACCGTCAACGAGAAAATCATTGCCAGCGCCGCCCAGAATGGTGTCATCACCGCCCTGACCATCGACGGTGTCATTGCCCGCGTTGTTGACGCCAAGGCCGGGCCAAGAATCATTGCCTGCCCCGAGAATCGTGCTGACACCACTCATGACAAAAACCCTTTCTCGACCTCAAACCCAGCCAAATCGATCCGAGCGAGTAGCACTTTCGCCCTAAATGGCGACTTTGTTAGTCGACCGGACAAAACCATGAGGCGTATTGCTGAAAAATAAAAAGCCAGGAGCGTCTGAGAATGAATCGTCACTCACATCAAATCTCCCGATGACATTCAAATAATCTAAAGGATAATGAACAGCAATTCCGCATTTGAGGAACGATATTCACTTCAACCATTGGTTTTTAATGTGATGTGTTTATTATACTAAAAGCTGTTATAGCATTCGCTCACAGCTTTCAGGCGCGCGGATGCCCTCGGATGAATTGTTTTCTCGCGCGCCGCCACAACCACCAGTTTCGGCTAAGCCAATCCGTGGAGTGGTTCGATCACCGCAACGCCCCAGCCATCCTTAGCCGGAAAGCAGCGCATCCAGCTTGCCGGCGCGGTCCAAGGCCACAAGATCATCCGAACCGCCGATGGATTGTCCATTGATGAAAATCTGCGGCACGGTGGTGCGCCCGCCGGAATTTTCAATCGCGCGGCGCCGGGCGTCAGACCCGTGTGGCGCGTCATATTCCTGATAGGAGACGCCCTTCTTTTCCAGCAGCGCCTTGGCGCGGGAGCAATAGGGGCAGAAATCGGTGGTGTAAATTTCGATCTTGGCCATGCGCGCAAGATTGGCGTTCAGGTGCCTGTGGTCAAGCGGCGCGCAGCCGTGGGTCCGGCACCCGTGCAGCGGCCAATACCTCCACCCGCGCGGCCCCTGCTGCCAGCAAGGCTCGCGCGCAGGCTTCCGCCGTGGCGCCGGAGGTCATGACATCATCCACCAGCAAAACGCGCTTACCGGCCACCAGCGCGGGGCGCGCCACGCTGAAGGCATCGGCCACCAGCGCCGCGCGCTCCGCCGCGCCCTTGTCACCCAAAGGCAGGGTCGCGCGCGTACGGCGCAGCAAATCCGGCACCACGCGCCGCCCCGAAAGCCGGCCCAGCCGTTGCGCCAAAAGCGCCGCCTGGTCATAGCGCCGCGCAATCAGGCGCCGCCAATGCGCGGGCACCGGCGCCAGCACATCTGCCGCCGCCAACATCTCCGCCCCCGCACGCGCCATAAGGCGCGCCAGTGGCACCGCCATTTCCGTACGATCCGCATGCTTGAAAGGCAGGATCAGGCGCTTGGCGCCCTCATCATAACGCAGCGCCGCGCGTGCAACCGCGAAGCCCGGCGCGCGGTTGAGGCAGGGCGCACATAACAGCGCGCCATCGGCACCTCGTTCAGCTTCTCCTTCATGCGCGAAGGGCACACCGCAGCGGGCGCAAAACGGGGCGGAGATCAGGTTAAGGCCACTGAAACAGGTGGCGCAGAAACTGCCCTGGCGTTCCACCTGCGCATCGCAAGTCAGGCAATGCGGCGGCAGCAAGACATCAAGAAGTTTCTCCGGCGCCCGGCCAAGCGTAGCTTTGAAACGTCCAAGCAAGGCGCCGGAGGCGCGCATTCAGTGCCAATGACCGAAGGGGGCATCGCCATCCTTCGCCACCTCATGCACCAGATCAATCTCCCAAGACAGGTATTCGCGCATCGCGGCTTCCACCCCGTCATTCCGGTCATAGGGGCGCAGATAGAAATCAACGCAGTCCGCATCGGCGGGCTTGCGCCGATCCGCTTCCAGCGGCAGCCCCGCCGCACGCCAGGCCTTGGTGCCGCCTTCCAGAATATAGACCGGCAGGCCCGTCAGCGCGGCGGCTTCTGGTGCGGCAAGACGCGCGAGCGCCGCATCAGGTGCCGCAATCGCCACCAGCCGCGCACCAGCCAAAGCACCGCGCAGCTTATCCAGCCGCGTGCGAATACCCCAATGCGCGCCCGGGATATGCCCATTGCGAAAATCAATGGATCGCGCGAGGTCAATTACCCCAACGCTCCCCTTCACGCTTTCGGCGGCGAGTTCTTCCGGCGTCAGGCTTGGCGGCTTCACTGCGGCCGCTTCCGGGCTTTCCGGCTGCCAGGGGCCGGTGGCGAGCGTGCCGGCCAGCCCATCGGTCAGCACCATCACCTCCCAGCCGCCCAATTGGCGGAGCCAGCCGCCGGTCATGCGCGCGCGCGTGCCCGTATCATCCAGCAGCACAATGCGCGCATGGCGCACCGCGACCCATTGATCAGTCGCCTGCACCAATTGCCCGCCGGGCGCTGATCGGCTGCCTGGCATATGCCCTGCCGCATATTCGGCTGGGTCGCGCACATCCAGCACATAAGTGCTGCGCGACGCATCCGCCTGCCAGCGCACCAGATCAGCGCGCGTGCCGAACACAACACCATGGCGCTTGGCGAAAGCATCCGCACGCGCAAAGGCTTCAGCGGCACCTTTCGGCGTACCTTGCGGGAAGCTCGCGGTCTTGCCGCGATCACACTTAAACCCCGCCAATTCCCAACCCATGGTGCCATTGCGCAACGCCACCACCTTATTCGGAATGCCAGCGCTGCGGAGCGATTCAGCGCCCATGATGGACCGCGTGCGCCCGGCGCAATTCACCACCACCGTTGTCTCAGGCCGTGTCACGAATTCACCGATGCGATAGACCAATTCACCCCCCGGCACATCCACGGCACCAGGGATGGACATGCGGTTGAATTCTTCCATCGGGCGGCTATCCAGGATCACCATATCGGTGCCGGCATCCATCATCGCCTTCAGCTCCTCGGGATCGACCGAGGGGGTTTCATAATGATGTTCCACCCATTCACCGAAAGCCTTGGATGGGACATTCACGCCTGAGAAAGCGACATAGCCCGCCGCGACCCAAGCCGGCGTGCCGCCTTGCAGCACGGAAACATCCTTGCAGCCCATCCCTTCCAGATAGGAAGCCAGACGCTCCGCCAGCCCTTCCCCGCCATCAACGCACACGACGCGCGTGGCAAGGCGCGGCAGGATGGCGCGCGCGCGGAGTTCCATGCGCGAAAGCCCACACGGATTGGCCCAGAAAAGATGCGACCGGCCGAATTCGCCATCCTCGCGCGCATCCAGAATGGCCAATTCCTGCCCATCGCGGATCCAGCCCTTCAGGCTGGCCGCATCAATCACCCGGGGCATGGCGGGTTCAGCCTTTTGGCGTTGCCGTCGGTGCCATGAAATTCGTGTTATAGGGCTTCACTTCGCCGGTTTCGGCATCGAAAGCCTTACGGTCATCCAGCTTTTCGAGCGCCAGGCCATACATGTGCAAATGCCGGGTCGGCACGCTGCCCGTTGTGTGGATGGAATGAATATCTTCCGGCATCAGCGCAATACCACGGCCCGGTTCCACCATGATTTCTTCGCGCAGGCGCAATTCGCAGCGCGTGGGGTCAGACCCATCATCCAGCCGGTCATAAACCTTGTTCAATTCCTGCCCATCCACGGCCACCACGCAGGCCCAGGTGGTATGGTCATGCGGCTTGGTTTCATTGCCGGGATTGAGCGCATTCAGATAAAGCGCGAACAGATTATTCTCATCTTCCTGCAGCATGTAGCGTCGGCTGCCCTTCTCCCCATTCGGCGGCGGGGGGAATTCGCTCGACGGGAAAAGATGTTCCTGCGCGGCGAGCTTCATCAATTCGCCCTTGATCTCTTCAAGCGAGGATCGGCTGACGCCCTGGCTCCGTTCAATCACGCGAATGCGGTCAATGGTGGAAGCAACGGCGGCGGCGCGGGCGGCCTTTACGTCGGTGGCGTTCATGGTTTTTTCCTCCAGAGGCAAATTCGGGGAAAACCCTAACCCGTCTTGCGCCCTTGGGAAACAGGGTGCATCCCAAGGCCCCATGACCGACCAGATGCGCGTCTTTGACCGGGCCCTTGTCGCGCGCCGCCGCGCGCGGGCGGCTGCGCGCGTGGATCAGGTGGCACCAATCCTGGAGGAAGCCGCCGATAGGCTGCTCGATCGGCTGGATGACACCACGCGCCGCTTCACCCGTGCGCTTGACCTCGGCGGGCGCGGCTTTGTGGCGCCGAAGCTGGCGGCACGCGGCATTCCCTTCATTGTCTCGGCCGATCTGGCGCCGGCCATGGCCACACGAGGCGGCGGGCTGGCGCTGGCGGCGGATGAGGAATTCCTACCCTTTGCGGAGGGCGCCTTTGACCTGGTGGTGGCCTCCCTCTCGCTCCATTGGGTGAATGACCTGCCGGGGGCGCTGATCCAAATCCGCCGGGCACTCGCGCCCGATGGCCTGTTCCTGGCCAGCCTGCCTGGCCTGCCGAGCTTTGGCGCGCTGCGTTCGGCGCTCGCCGAGGTTGAGGCGGAATTGCGCGGCGGTATCTCGCCCCGCATCTCCCCCTTCCCGGAATTGCGCGATGGCGCGGCGCTATTGCAGCGCGCGGGCTTTGCGCTGCCGGTCGCGGATGCCGAGGATATGGCGCTCCGCTACAAATCGGCCTTCGGAATTTTCGCTGATCTGCGCGCGGCGGGTGAGGCGAATGCCGTGCTGGCGCGCGATGGCCGCACCCCGCCCCGCGCGCTGTTTCCAATGGCGGCAGCGCGGCTTGGCGGCGCCGAGGTTGATCTGCCGCTGAGGCTTTTGGTGCTGACCGGCTGGGCGCCCTCACCCAACCAGCAAAAGCCGGCGCGGCCAGGCAGTGCCACGGCGCGGCTGGCGGATGCCCTAGGCGCGACAGAAATCAGCACCGGCGAGAAAGCTGGCAAGCCCGAGTGAAGCCTTGCATCCTGCCGCCCCACAGCGCATTTTGGGTCTGCAACATTCACGAGCCTTGAGACCCCATGGAGCAGCAGGGCGGCGAATCTCGCCGTATCACCATCCACAAGCCTGAGGATTTCGCCGCCATGCGCCGCGCGGGGCAGCTTGCGGCCGAAACGCTTGATATGATCACGGCCCATGTGCGCCCGGGGATTTCCACCGGGGAGATTGATCAGATTTGCCATGATTTCATGGTGAAACGCGGTGCCATTCCGGCGACCCTTGGCTATCGGGGCTACACCAAATCTTCCTGCACATCGGTCAATCACGTGGTCTGCCATGGCATTCCAGGGGACCGTGTGCTGGCGGATGGCGATATCATCAATATTGATGTCACCGTCATCCTGGATGGCTGGCATGGCGATTCCAGCCGCATGTACGCGGCGGGTGAGGCCTCCACCAAGGCCCGGTTGCTGATGGATGTCACCTATGACGCGATGATGAAGGGCATTGCCGCCATTCGTCCCGGTGCGACGCTGGGTGATATCGGGCATGCCATTCAGGCGCATGTGGAAAAGCACCGCTTCAGCGTGGTGCGGGATTTTTGCGGCCATGGCATTGGCCGGCACTTCCATGAACCGCCCAATATCCTGCATTTCGGCCGCCCCGGCGAAGGGCCGAAGCTGAAGCCCGGCATGTTCTTCACCGTGGAACCCATGGTGAATGCCGGAAGGCCCGAGGTGAAAATCCTGGATGATGGCTGGACCGCGGTGACACGCGACCGTTCCCTCTCCGCGCAATTCGAACATATGGTTGGCGTGACAGAGAATGGGGTGGAGATTTTCACCCTCTCGCCCAAGGGCCTGCATAAGCCGCCATATAGCGGATGAGTCTGGCGCCGCTGCTGGCCGCACCCTGGCTGGTGCAGGCGCATGTGGCGGCGGCTTTGGCGGCTATTGTGCTTGGCCTGGTGCAATTCACCCGCCCCAAGGGAAACGGCGCGCATCGTCTGCTCGGGTGGTGTTGGGTGGTGCTGATGGCGGTTGTGGCGCTTTCATCCATCGGCATTACCGGGGTTGCCGGGCCAGGGCGGTTCAGCTGGATCCACGGGCTTTCGGCCTTCACACTTTGTGGCTTGGCGGCGGCAGTCTTCCTGGCGCGGCGGGGGCGGATCGGGGCGCATCGCAGGTCCATGATTGGGCTTTATCTGGGCGCTCTGCTGGTGACCGGGGCCTTCACCCTGCTGCCTGGGCGGATCATGGGGCGCGTTGTTTTTGGCTGGTAAAATTCTACCATAGGTTTTATTTGTCCATCCGGTTTCGCGCATAAAGCAGGGGCGAACAGGTTGGAATATGGCTAACCGCAAGACCAAGGGCCTCGCTGAGGCCAGCGCCCTGCCGGGGCTGGACCTTGCCACCGATGTGGCCGAGGCGCCCCCCGGCCATTTGGGGCATCGCGCCCGCATGCGCGAAAAGCTGCTGCGCGCCGGGCCGGATGCGCTGCTCGATCACGAATTGCTGGAAATGACGCTGTTTCTGGCCCTGCCCCGGCGCGATACCAAACCCATCGCCCGCGCCTTGCTGACACGCTTCGGGTCCTTCGCAGGCGCCATCAGCGCGCCGGTGCAGGAACTCGGCCAGATCGAAGGCCTGGGGGAGGCCGGCATTGCCGCGCTCCGCTGCATTCAAGCGGCCGCGCTGAGATTGGCGCGGGAGGAAGTGCGCGAAAGCCCGGTGCTGAACAATTGGGAAAAGCTGATCGCCTATTTGAACGCGGCCTTATCGCGGGAGAGGATCGAGCAATTCCGCATCCTGTTTCTGGACGCCAAGAACCGCCTGATCGCCGATGAGGCGCAGGCCAAGGGCACGGTCAATCACACACCGGTCTATCCGCGTGAAGTGGTGCGCCGTGCCTTGGAATTGCAGGCAACAGCCCTGATCCTGGTGCATAACCACCCGTCCGGCGATCCCAGCCCTTCGCGGGCGGATGTGGAGATGACGCGCGAGATTGGGCAGGCCACGAATATGCTGGGCATTGTGCTGCATGATCACCTGATCATAGGCAATGGAAGGCATTATTCCTTCCGGCGCGAAGGGCATCTTTGACCCTCACAGGTCATGGCAAGCGGCGCGAAGCCTGATAGGCTCAGGGTCATGAGCATGACTTATCGGGTTGAGGCCTATAACCTCTCTCACGCTTCCGAAAATCGCATCCATGATGATGCGACCGCGCAGCGCTTTGGCTTTACCGGCGGGCTGGTGCCGGGGGTGGAGGTTTTCGCTTATTGCTGCCACCCGGCCGTGGAGCGCTGGGGGCGCGATTTCCTGCGGCGGGGCGAGATTTCGGCGGGCTTCCAAAAGCCGGTCTATGATGGGCGCATCGCGACTGTAACCGCGACGCCCGAAGCCGATGGTCTGGCGCTTGCCGTGGAAAGCGAAGGTGTCGCCTGTGCGACTGGCTTTGCGCGTTTGCCGGAAGCGGCACCGGACAATGTGCGTTTGACTGATTGGCCCGCCGCGTCTCCGCCCGAAACACGCCCGAAGGCGAGCGATGAAAGCCTCGCCCCTGGGCTTTGGCTTGGTACGCGCGCGCTGGAACTGACGCCGCAAGTGCTGGCGGATTATTTGCGCGATGTGCGTGAAGCCACGCCGCTTTATGCGGAACAGGGCCTTGCCCATCCTGGGTTGGTGTTACGCATGTGCAATTGGCTGCTCATGCAAAATGTCGTGCTGGGGCCTTGGATTCATATCGGCAGCAAGCTTCGCTTTCACAGCGAAGCGCGGCTGGGTGAAAGCCTGACCGCGCGCGGGCGCATCACTGCCAATAGTGACCGCAAGGGGCATAGGATTGTCACGATTGATGCGCTGGTGCTGGCGAACAATACACGCCCCGTGGCGCGCGTGACGCATGACGCGATCTGGCGCCCGCGCCAGGTGGCGGAGGCTGGGGG
>JADCEV010000117.1 GCA_020249865.1 Roseomonas sp.
ATTTGCTCTGAGTGAATCATTTGTGATTCTGTTTGTGACGCCGATTCGCGGAGGCGTCACGGATGAGTGGGGAGAAGGTAGTCAATACATACGGCTGGCATGACCAGGAGGTGGTTGGGGCGGGGCTGCCGGACAAGCGGCTGGCGAGGCGATTGCGGTGCCTTCTGGATCAGATGTCGGCATCGCCTGGCCAACCTGTCCCGGCTGCGTGTGGCGACTGGGCGGCGACCAAGGCGGCCTATAGGTTCTTTGATAATCCACGCGTCACAGAGCACGGCGTTCTGGCTGGTCATTTTGCGGCAACTGCCGCCAGGGTTGCTGCGAGTGAGGGGCCGATCCTCATTTTGCAGGATACGACCGAGTTTATTTATAACCGCGCGCAACCTGGCATGATCGGCTTCACCAAAACCATCAATGGCGGGCGCTACAAGGCGGGTCGTCCTAATGTGCGTACCTTGTGCGGGATGTTGATGCATTCCAGCTTGGCGCTGAACCTGAGCGGCACGCCGATTGGATTGACCGCGGCAAAGTTTTGGACACGAAAGAAGTTCAAGGGCAGCTGGGCGCTTAGGCGGCATGTGAACCCGACACGCATGCCAATTGAGACGAAGGAGAGCTATCGATGGCTTGAAAACTTACGTCAATCTATGGCGCTGTTAGGCGAGCCCGAGCGCTATATTCATGTGGGCGATCGGGAAAGCGACATCTACAAGCTTTTTTGCCTAGCAGAAGATCTTGGCACAAATTTCCTGGTTCGCGTGCAGGCAAACCGCCTTGCCGATACACCCGCCACTACGGCGAAGAATACGGCGCACAGGGTATTTGCGCAGCTATCAGCAACGCCTTGGGCGGGGCAACATCACGTGTTGATCGGCCAAGATGAGGCTGCAGTCGTGAAGGTTAAATTTGCCTCGATCAGGACCTTGCCGCCCGTGGGCAAGCAGAAGCGTTATGCATCGCGGCTTCTCACCTATATCCACGCTCTTGAGATCGATCCACCAGCAGGCCGCCCGCCGATTGACTGGCGACTGGTGACAAATCTACCAGTCGCTGACTTCGCAGCCGCCGTCTAGAAACTTGGCTGGTATGCTCTGCGCTGGAAAATTGAGACGTTCCACAAGGTCATGAAGTCTGGGTGCCGGGCTGAGGAGACGAGGCTTGAAACTTCTGATCGACTGGCGAAGTTTCTTGCTCTCATTGCGGTGGTGAGCTGGCGCATCTTTTTTCTCACAATGACGGCAAGGAACAAGCCCGACGCCACCCCGAGCTCAGTTTTCACCTCCGCCGAGATCAATGTGCTCGACCAAATTGACGCTTCCAGGCCTACCCCGCGTCTGCACGACCGGAGCTTGGCCGCTTACTTGCTCCAGATCGCTATGCTCGGCGGGTACCTCAACCGCACCCACGATCCGCCACCCGGGAACATGGTCATATGGCGCGGATTGACGCGTCTTCACGATATCGCACGTGGCATACATATCGGCTCAAAACGACGATGTGGGTAATTGAAAGCGTAGCGCCAGGGCAAAGCAGCCAGCGCATTCTCAGACAGCTTCCTCGCGCATTTTCAAGTCAGGCAGCATCGCCTGACTCTCCAGGAAATAAATACGGAAAGCGCTTAGCCGTGCGCTATTCCACCCTGATCTTGCCGGCGCGTGCGATGGCGCCGAAATCCTCTCGTTCCTGGCGGATGAAGCTCAGCATTTCGGCGGGTGTGGTGATGCGCGGCGCGGCACCAAGATCATGAATGCGGTTTGCAATGGCATCTTCGCGGAGCGCCTGATTGATCACGCCATTCAGTTTTTGAACGATGTCTTCCGGCGTGCCCTTCGGCGCCATGAAGGCGTACCAGGCGATCCATTCACGCGCATCCAGGCCAAGTTCCATCATGGTGGGCACGCCGGGCAGGCGATCCGATCTCTCGCGGCCTGTCATGGCCAAGGCGCGCAGCCGGCCGCCCGCGATATGCCCACCGCTGGCGCCAAGGCTATCCACGGTGATCGGCACCTCATTCGCGATCACCGCCGTCAAGGATTGCACGGTGCTGCGATAGGGCACGCCCGGCATGTCCAGCTTGTGCCGCAGCTTCGTATCTTCCGCGACCAGATGCGGAATGCTGCCCGATGAAGGATTGCCATAGCGCCAAACGCCGGGTTCCGCCTGCACGCGGGCGATGAATTCCGGCATGGTGCGGAAAGGCTGCGACGGGTTCAGCAACCACACCAAAGGCGAGGTGACGGCGACAGAAATCGAGGCAAATTCCTCCACCGGATCAAAGGGCATATTGGGATAAATGCTGCTGCCGATGGAAATCGCGCCGATATGGGCGAAGATGAAAGTATTGCCATCGGGCCGGCTGCGCTGCAGATCCTGCATGCCGATAATGCCATTCGCCCCTGGCTTGTTTTCCACCACCACCGGCTGGCCGAGCAATTCGCCAAGACGCGGCGCCAGGATGCGCGCATAAACCTCATACCCGCCGGCGGCGCTGGGGACGATCAGGCGGAGCGGACGGTTCGGCCAGTCACGGCCTTGGGCGAGTACAGGCGGCGCTGCCAAAAGGCCGAGCGCGGCGCGGCGTGTGATGCGCATGATCGCTTTCTCCCTCAGAACACGACGTCACGGGCCTGCTGCCCATGCGTTTTTATCTTCAAGGATATTCATCCTTCGCGGCCAACAGCAAGCGTGCCTTGGCGGCATTGCCTTATGAAGGCGAAAGCCCCGCAAGCCGTGCGGCACGACGTGCATTGTTCAATTCATCACGCAAGAACTGCGCAAAGCCATCCGATGTGCGTTGTTCAGGGCTCGCCAAAATGGCGCCCACTTCGCTGATGCGTGATTGTATTGCGGCCTCATTCAGTACTGTGGCCAATGTGGTTTGGAGCTTGCCGATAATCTCGGCCGGCGTTGCAGCCGGCGCCAATACGCCGCCGTAACTGCCGGCAGTGAAATTGGGCAGGCCGGCTTCGATGAAGGTCTGCACGCCCGGCAGATGCGCAGATCGCGCCTGTGTTGCGATGGCGATGATGGGCGCCTTGCCGTCCTGATGCAGCGGCAGGGCTGAGGGCAATTCCACCATGCCGGCATCAACCGTGCCGCTGATCAAATCCGGGATCATGGCGCTGCCGCCACGATAAGGCACATGGGTTGCCCGCACATTCGCCCCCGCCAGCAGTAATTCCAAGGCAAGATGCGCCGCACTGCCAGTGCCAGGTGTTGCGACAGTCAAGGCGCCATCGCGCTGGCGCATTAGCGCAATCAATTCCGTCAAGCTGCGCGCCGGCAAACGCGCGGTGACCTGGCAGATCTTGGGCAGAATACCGACCAGGCCAATGGGGCGGAAATCACGTTCTACGTCATAGGGAATATTCGCTTGCAAAACAGGATTGGCCGTGAGCGGCCCGCCTGCGCCGAAAAGAAGCGTATAGCCATCGGCCGGCGCACGCGCGACCAGTTCCGCCCCAAGGCTTCCGCCAGCGCCGGCGCGGTTTTCAATGACGATCGGCCTGCCCAAGCGTTCTGCCATCGGGCCCGCAACCAAACGCGCGAGGATATCGGTATTTCCACCCGCGGCGAAGGGTACGATCATGCGCATGGGTCGATCCGGAAAGGCCATGGCGCTGCGGATGATGGAAGCCGCCGTCAGCGATGCTGCCGTACCCAGAAGCAAGCGACGTGAAATCATCTACGTATCCTCCTATACCGCGTCTATGCGCGTTCGATGGTAGGCTCGCATTGTCGCGCAGGAAGGGCAAGCATGGCTTGCCGTGATGGCATCCATGCCGCAGAGTCCGCGCCGAAATGACAGGAGAGTTACCGATGGAACAACGCCCCCTCGGCAAGACCGGCCTTAGTGTTTCCGTTTTGGGTTATGGGTGCGGTGCCATCGGCGGCTTGATGGTGAAAGGGAGCGCAGCCGAACAGGACCGCGCCATTGGTCGCGCCATTGACCAGGGCATCACCTATTTCGATACGGCGTCGGCTTACGGTGATGGTGTGTCCGAAAGCAATCTGGGCCGCGCGCTGAAAGCGCTGGGCGCAAAAGTGATTGTGGGTACCAAGGTTCGCATCCGCGGGTCGCAACGCGCGGATATTGCCGGCACCATCGCGCAATCCATTGATGCCAGCCTTGGTCGGCTTGGGCGCGATAGCGTGGATATCTTTCACCTGCACGAACCCATCACCCAAGCAGGTGAGGCGCCAAGTTTCACGGCGGATCAGATATTGCAGGAAGCTGTGCCGGCACTCCGCAAACTGCGCGACCAGGGCAAGATTCGGTTCTATGGCATTACCGGGCTTGGCGATGCGCCCATGCTACGCCGTGTTTTGGATGAAGGCGGTTTCGCCACAGCGCAAATGCCCTACAACATCCTCAACCCCAGTGGCGTTACGCCCTTGCCGGCAGGGTCTTCCATGCCGGATCTCGGTGGCGTCATTCATCACGCTGGCAAGCTGGGTGTGGGCGTGATGGCCATCCGCATTCTTGCTGGTGGCGCCCTGAGTGGCTCGGAAGATCGCAGCCCCCTTGGCGTGCCAAAGGTGGAACCGATTGCCTCTGGTGTTAGTTACGCCGCCGATGTGCAGGCGGCGCAGCGCCTGATGCCGCTGATCGCGGCAGGCTACGCCAAGGATCTTGTTGAATTGGCGCTACGCTTTTCCGCCATGCCGCGCGAGATCAGCACGGTCTTGGTGGGCACGGCGAGTATCGCGGAACTCGACCACGCTGTGGCCGCGATCAATCAAGGGCCGCTTCCGGCTGGGGCCCTGGCGATGATCAAACAGCTACAGCATGGCTGATACGTAAGGGGCGTTTATGCCCCTTTTGGTCGGCCCGCAGCGCGGCATTCCGCGGCGCTCGGCCGTTTCAGGCCCATGATGTCGCGCAAAGTGCTGCCCGGATAATCCTTGTGGAATACGCCTCGGCGCTGCAATTCCGGCACCACCAGGCGCACGAAATCCTCATAGGCGCCGGGGATATGTGTGGCGGCCATCACAAAGCCGTCACAGGCGCCGCCATGGAACCATTCTTCCATCTGATCCGCGACCTGTTTTGGCGTGCCGACAAAGGCGTGATGTTCATGGATGGTGCCGCGGCCTGAAACCTCCACAAAATCGCGCACGCTGGGGTTCTTCTTGCCCGACAGCATGATCACGCGATCACGGAAACCATGCCAGGAAAGCCCCGCCAATTCATCATCCGTCAGCGGTTCATCATAGGGCTTGCTGCCCAAATCCCAATTCAGCACTTCGGACAGCAGCGTCAGCCCATCAATGGGCCGCGCGGTTGCTTCAATCACCGCCTGTTTTTCGGCGGCCATATCGGCGCTTTCGGCAGGGATGGCGTAGCAGGCGGGCAGGATTTTGACGCTATCGGGATCGCGCCCTTCGGCGGCGACAGCGGCGCGGAATTCGCGATACTGCTTCTTGCCGTTTTCCAGATTGGGATAGATCACAAAAACCGCCTCACCCCAGCGCGCGGCAAAGCTGCGGCCTCGGCCGCTTTGGCCGGCTTGCAACAAGACGGGATGGCCTTGCGGTGAACGCGGCACGGTAAAGGGCCCGCGCGATTTGAAATACTTTCCCTGATGATCCAGCCGCCGCACGCCATCAGGCTTGGCAAAGGCGCCGGATTCCTTATCCACGATCAGCGCGTCATCATCCCAGGCACCCCAATGGCCCATGACAACTTCCATGAATTCATCGGCGCGATCATAGCGCAGATCATGTTCAAGATGTTCGCTATGGCCGAAATTCAGCGCCTCGCTATTGTTCAGCGACGTCACGATATTCCACGCCACGCGCCCGCGCGTCATCAGATCCGCCGTCGCGAAAAGCCGCGCCACGTGATAGGGTTCGTAATAGGTGGTGGAGTAGGTCGCACCCAGGCCAATACGCTTGGTGGCAGCCGCCATCATCATCACAATTGTCAGCGGATCAAGCTTCACCGCGCGCACGCCATGCGCGACCGTATTGCGGAAATCATTGGCATAGATATCGGGCATTGCCAGCCGATCATCGAAGAAGGCCATATGGAATTTGCCATCTTCCAGAATGCGCGCGATGCGCTGGTAGTAATCAGGCGTCAGAAAATCACTCATGGAAGCAGGGTGCCGCCAGGACCCCGGCAGGTTTGAACAATTCTGCGCCTGCAAAAAGGCGACCATGGTCATTTGACGATTGGTGTTCGGCATCAGACAAAACCCTTCAGGTCAAACGGGAATTTCAAAATCAAGCAAAGGTGCATGCTGCTGGCAGCCATAGACATCCGTATCGCCGATGCCGCCTGCCGGCACCAGGCGCGGGAATGTCGCCTTGATCGCCATGGCGGCATCATAGGGTGTCAACAGTACATCATCCGCCGCGACGCCATAAAGCCGGGCAAACAAGGCTTCGGTAATCACCCCTGTAGCGCGGACCTTTTGATAGAGCGCGGGATCGTCAAACACGATATCAATCGTCAGATCAAACGGTCCGGCATTCTTGCTTTTGCAGATTCGCGCCAATTCACGGATGCTTGGCATGATCGTCCTCAAACATTTTCATAGGTGATGGGGAAAATCTCGCGGGGATCATCCAGTTCCAGCACGTGATGTATGCTGAAGTGATAAACGGGCCCGACTGGGATATCGGATGGCGAGAAGGGGAAGGCCATATTGCCTTCGCGACAGAGCCTGCCGGGAAAATCCGTATGCAGCATATTGGTCCGCGCAATGCCAAGCACGGCGGCGGCGATTTCTGGGGTTTCGGCGATGACTTCAATGACGAAGCCAACCTCATGGCCCGCCACTTGCTGCGCGGGTTCGCGCGCGCCCATCACGCCATCCAGGCCATAGGTGCGAATGATCAGCGAATAGCTCTCCGGCGCCGCACCAAAGGCGGCTGCCTTTTCGCGCACAATGCCGCGCACTTCTTCCAGGAATAAAGGCAGGCGCGCAATCAGCAGCGGATCGCGCGTGCCGCAAATGGAAATGCAGCGATGCCCCGCAAACTCCACGCCTTCCAACTTGACCGTGTATTGCGCAGCCGGTGTCCAGCGCATACCGGAAATACGCACCGCACGATCGCTCAGCGCATCAAAGCGGCAATCGGATGTATCCAGCATGCCGCCTGGTTCAATGTGATGAATGGGGCTGCTGTTTTCATGCAGCGAGTGATTGGCGATCGAAAGCGGGGTGCAGCGCCGGATGGGGTTCATCGGTTCGCATTCCACGCCATCTTCGCGCACCGTCACCAGCAGGCAATCATGGCCCTTGGGGATGGAGGGTGTCGCGCCGCATTCCAGCATCTTGCCGGCATACCAGGCGGGGGCGGGCGGCAATTGCGCGCGGATGGCGGCGGCGGCCCAGGGCGCGGGATCACTGGCGCGCCCGGCCAGGATCACCTGCGCGCCATTATCCAAAGCCTCCATGAAGGGCTCAGGCCCCATCATGCCAACTACGCGGCTGGCGCGATCCAAAGCCTCGCTTGTCAAGGGTGGCTGTTTGCCAAGCGGGCGGATGCGCCCTGCCGCCAGGCGGCGCTGCAATTCCGCGCGCGGCGGTTCGGCTTCAATCAGCGCCAGGCGGAAATGCAAGCCTTCTTCGATGGCGATTTCACGCACCAGCCGCGCGGTCAATTCCAGATGTGGCGCGCCACCCGCACCGCCCGCTGTACCGATCATCAGCGGTATGCGCGCCGCAATCGCCGCGTGTAGCATCAGGCGCAGATCGCGCCGGATCGCCATGATGGAACAAAACGGCACGCCAGCGCCAAGGTAATAGGGGCCGGGATCAACACTGCCGCCATCAACGCCAATCACATGCGGCGCGCGCGCCATGCCGGCCTGAAGACTCGCTTCCGGAAAGCCGTAGCCCAGAATCGCACTGGTGGAGAGAAGGCGTATTTCCTTCATAGCGTTGCTTGCCCTTGATCGGCGCGGCTTATGCTGCGCTCAACATCAAGGCTGCCATGAAGCATGCGGCGCGTATAGCGCCCGAGGCGCGCGTTACAAAAGCACCATATCGTCGCGATGGATGATTTCATCCCGCCCGCGCCAGCCAAGAATCTCTTCCAAAGCTTCACTGCGATGCCCGGCAATCTGCCGCGCGGCATCCGCATCATAAGCGCTAAGCCCGCGCGCCACTTCAACACCTTCGGCATCACGCACACTCACGGGATCACCGCGCGAAAACTCGCCCTCCACGGCACGCACACCGGCCGGCAGCAGCGATGAACCGCGCTTGAGTGCGCGTGCCGCCCCGGCATCCACCACCAGCACACCAAGCGGCGCGAGGCTGCCTGCAATCCAGCGCTTGCGCGCGCTGCGGCCTTCCGGCAGCGGCAGAAACCAGGTGCAGCGGGCACCTTCTTCCAGCGCGCGCAGCGGATGGTCGCGCTGGCCAAGCGCAATTGCCATCGCCGTGCCCGCACCGGTTGCGATGCGCGCCGCGATCAGTTTTGTCCGCATCCCGCCCGAGGAATAGCCAGGTGGCGGTTCGCCGCCCATGGCCATGATCTCATCGGTCAGGCGTTCCACCACGGGCAAATGCTCTGCGTCCGGGTCCTTGCGCGGATCGGCCGTGTAAAGCCCATCAATGTCTGACAGCAGCAGCAGCGCATCGGCCTGAATCATCTCGGCCACACGCGCGGCCAGCCGATCATTATCGCCAAAGCGGATTTCCGCTGTCGCCACCGTGTCATTTTCATTGATCACCGGCACGCAGCCAAGGCCAAGCAGCGTGGCAAGCGTGGCGCGCGCATTCAAATAGCGGCGGCGATCTTCCGAATCTTCCAAAGTCAGCAGCAATTGCGCTGCATTCAACCCATGCGCGGCCAGCGCTTCCTGCCAGGCGCCGGCAAGGCGAATCTGCCCCACCGCCGCCGCCGCCTGCTTTTCCTCAAGTCGCAGCCGCCGCCGTGTCAGGCCAAGCGCCTTGCGCGCCAAGGCAATCGCGCCGGAAGACACCACCACAACCTCAGCCCCCCGCGCGCGCAGTGCCGCGATATCGGCAGCGACCGAGGCAAGCCAGGCAGCGCGTGGCGCGGCGGTGGCGTTATCCACCACCAGCGCAGAGCCGATCTTCACGACAATGCGCTTGGCATCCTTGAAGCGGGGCTCAGCCGGGTTGATCATGAATTGGCGCTTACCACGCGAAAGCCCAACCTGTCAGCGCGCCGCCGCGATCATATCGGCCAGCGCGCGGAGCAATTCCGGCACGCCCTCACTACTCGCGCCGCTGATCAGCATGACAGGCTTGCCCGCGGCGCGGGACAGAGCCTTCACGCGGGAAGAACGGGCCTGCGGCGTCATGGCATCGGCCTTGTTGAGTGCGACCAATTCCGGGCGATCTTCCAGCCCATGGCCATATTCGGCCAATTCGCGGCGAATGGTGTGATAGGCCCGCGCGGGATCGGCGGCCGAGCCATCCACCAAATGCAGCAGCACCTTGCAGCGTTCCACATGGCCCAGGAAGCGCGTGCCAAGCCCCGCCCCTTCCGCCGCGCCTTCAATAAGGCCAGGCAGATCGGCCAGCACGAATTCCTCGGTCGCGTTCAGGCGGACCACGCCAAGTTGGGGATGCAGCGTCGTGAAGGGGTAATCCGCAATCTTGGGGCGCGCTGCGGAAACCGCAGCCAGGAAGGTGGATTTGCCGGCATTAGGCAGGCCGACCAGCCCGGCATCGGCAATCAGCTTGAGCCGCAGCCAAAGCCAGCGTTCTTCGCCCGGCCAGCCCTTATCGGCCCGGCGCGGCGCGCGGTTGGTCGAGGTTTTGTAATGCGCATTGCCAAAGCCGCCATCGCCACCCTGCGCCAGCACCACGCGTTTGCCGAGCTGATCAAGGTCCGCGATCATCGTCTCCCGGTCTTCAGCAAAGATCTGCGTCCCAACGGGCAATTTAAGCACGACATCGTCGCTGGCCGCACCGGTACGGTCAGACCCCGCGCCATTGCCACCTTTGCGTGCCTTGAAGTGTTGCGCATAGCGGAAATCAATCAGCGTATTCAGGCCGGCCACGGCTTCGGCAATGACATTGCCGCCCTTGCCGCCATTGCCGCCATCCGGGCCGCCGAATTCGATGAATTTCTCACGCCGAAACGCAGTTACGCCATCGCCGCCATCGCCGGCCTTCACCCAGATTTTCGCCTCATCAAGGAATTTCATGGCCAATCCGCGGGGCAGCATGGCCCCAAAACAAAACGAGGGCCCCCAAGGGACCCTCGTTCCAAAGGATACCTTGAAGGGTGGGTTATTCCGCGGCCTGCGCCACCGGTTGAACCGTGACGTGAACGCGGCCTTCGGACTTGCGTTCGAACACCACGCGGCCATCCACGGAAGCGTGCAGGCTGTGCTGGCGCCCGGCATAGACATTCGCACCCGGGATCATCTTGGTGCCGCGCTGCGTCACGATGATGGAACCGGCATTCACCGTCTGCCCGCCAAACAGCTTGACGCCGAGGCGCTTACCCGCGGAATCGCGACCATTGCGCGAAGAACCGCCTGCTTTCTTATGTGCCATGGCTGAGTTCCTTTCCGATCAGGCTGCGTTGATGGAGGCAATGCGCAGCACGGTCTGGTGCTGGCGATGGCCATTCTTGCGGCGGCTATTCTGCCGGCGGCGCTTCTTGAAGATCAAAATGCGGTCGCCGCGACTCTGTTCCACCACGGTCGCGGTCACGCTGGCGCCAGGCACGGTCGGCGCGCCAATGGCAAGCCCGGCTTCGGTCGCGATGGCGAGCACATCATGCAACGTCACCGTCGCCCCCGGTTCGGCATCAAGCCGTTCAACGGTGAGCACGGCGTCAGGCGTGACGCGGTATTGTTTCCCGCCGGTGCGGATTACTGCATAGGTCATGGGGATGCCCCGAAACTCTTTCAAA
The DNA here is from genome assembly GCA_020249865.1 of Roseomonas sp. Lineage (GTDB taxonomy): Bacteria > Pseudomonadota > Alphaproteobacteria > Acetobacterales > Acetobacteraceae > Neoroseomonas. The sequence continues at coordinate 10,858 of JADCEV010000117.1, forward strand.
AGCGTGACTGCCCGGCCCTTGCCCCAGGGCAAAAGCCAGCCGCCCCAGGCGCAGAACGCCGGGCCGGCAAGAGCGCGCATATAGACGGGCGGGTCCGGCCCGTCAACGGCGGAGATTGCGCCGCGAAGCCGGGGCAATTATAGGGGGGCTTCGTTCGCGGGGAAGCCAGCTTCCCCGTTTCGCTGGAGAGGTGCCGGAGCGGTCGAACGGGTCGGTCTCGAAAACCGAAGTACGGGCAACTGTACCGTGGGTTCGAATCCCACCCTCTCCGCCATTAAGCTTATAAGATGCTGAACTTACTTATTGTTTTTTCCTAATCTTACGCCTCAAGGCGCCCCCAGCAGGCTTCGGTTTGAAGGGCTTCCCCGAAAAAGGCGCGAGGGCATGAGATGCAGTATATTCGGGGCGCCCAAGGCTTGCACTTGGCACTTGACGCCAAGCGCTCTCAGTCAAGCCTTTTTAGCTCGGTTCAATCCCCGCCGCGCGGATCAGCGGCTGCCACTTCGCCGAATCGGCGGCCAATTGCGCGGCGAAGGCGGCTTCCGTACTCGGCCAGGCTTCCAGCCCGCGACGCTGAAAATCCGCAATCACGCCAGGATCAGTCAAGGCAGCGCGGATTACTTCACCCATCCGCGTGCGGATGGGCGCGGGCGTGCCAGTGGGCACCACAAAACCATCCCAATTCAGCACCTCAAAATCCGGCAGACCGGCTTCGATCATGCTCGGCACATCGGGCAATTCACGCGCACGGGTTTTGGTGGCGACGCCCAAGGCGCGAATGGTGCCGGCCTGCACATGCGTCAACACCGTGCCCATGGGCGAAAAGCCGAAATCATGCTCACCCGCGACAAGTGCCAGCATTTGCGGCCCGCCACCACGATACGGTACCGGTACGGTGCGCGTGCCCGCGATATGGTCAAACAATATGCCGCAAAGATGCCCGGGCGAGCCGACACCGCCCGTGCCATAGCTGATCGTCTCAGGCCGCGCCTTGGCGGCGGAGATGATGTCAGCAACCGATCTGAAGGGCCGATTGGCCGGGCAGACCAGCACATTCACGGCGTTGAAGATGGTAGAAATCGGCATGAGATCGGACATGGGATCAAAGCCCATATTGCGCACCAAAGCGGGATTGACCGCGAGTGTACCGATATTGGCCGAACCGATGGTATGCCCATCAGGTGCCGCGCGCGCCACGGCCTGCGCACCGATATTGCCGCCCGCACCGGCACGGTTATCAATCACCACCGGCTGACCCAAAGCCGCCTGCAAAACAGGCTGCATGATGCGCATGGCGGCATCTGAAGCGCCACCAGGCGGGAAGCCCAGAATGATCGTCACGGGGCGGCTGGGTGCCCAAGCCTGGGCCAAAGCGGCGCCAGGCTGGGCAAGAAGGCCGGCACCAAGGCCGACAAGCAGGCTGCGTCTTTTCATAGCGCGATGTTGCAGCAATTTTCGCGCCATTGCAGCAAAAAAAACGAGGCGTCGCTGGGTCTATCGCCGCCCCGCCGCCGCCATGATTTCCGCGCGGC
>JADCEV010000118.1 GCA_020249865.1 Roseomonas sp.
CCGCTTTGCGCCATTGTGCGCGCCGATGGCCCCATTCGCACGCCCAAGGACCTGGAAGGCAAGCGCCTGGCCGCGCCGGATTTCGATGCGGGCCGCCAGCTTTTCCCTGCCTTCGCCAAATCCGCCGGCATTGACGCAAGCAAGGTCACCTTCCTGTCAGTGTCTCCCGCCCTGCGTGAACCCATGCTGGTCCGCCGCGAAGCCGATGGCGTGACGGGCTTTGTCACCACCTCGGCGCTTGCCTTGAAGGGCATCGGGCTCGATCATCCGGCGCAGCGCGTGATGATGTATTACGATCACGGGCTGAACCTCTATGGCGGCGCCATCCTGACCACGCGCGCCTTTATTGAACGCAACCCCGCCGTAGTGCGTGGCGCGGTGGCGGCGCTGATGCGTGGCTTCCGCGATACGCTGCGCAATGGTCAGGAAATGCTCGACAACCTCCGCCGTGTGGAACCACTGACGGATGTGGCGCTGGAACGCGAACGTCATGAAATGAATGTCGCGCGCGTCATCATGTCAGACAATGTGCGCGCCAATGGGCTTTCATCCGTGGATATGGGCCGGCTGCAAACCGGCATTCGCGCGGTGGAAGAAGCCTATAATTTGCAGCCCCGCGTGCAGGCGGCACAAATCTACACGGCCGATTTCCTGCCCCCCGCTGCCGATCGCGCGGTCTGATCGCGCATTATGGCGCAGGCTTTCGTGGATATCTCCAATGTCGCCATGCGCTATGGCGGCATTGAGGGAACCCTCGCGCTCAAGGGCACCAGCCTTGCGGTGGCAGAGGGTGAATTCGTCGCCGTGGTTGGGCCATCTGGCTGCGGCAAATCCACGCTGATGCGCCTGGTAACCGGGCTTTGGCCGCCAACGGAAGGCCAGGTTTTCGTGGATGGGCGCGAAGTGGAAGGCCCGCTTTCCATTGCCGGCATGGCCTTCCAGAATCCCACCCTGCTGCCATGGCGGAATATTCTGGACAATGTGATGCTGCCCTTGGAAGTGGTGCAGCCGCATCGTCGGCAATTGCGCGCCAAGCGGGCCGAATATGAACAGCAGGCGCGGGAATTGCTCTCCCTTGTTGGGCTTGATGGGTTTGAAGCCAAGTTTCCCTGGCAGCTTTCGGGGGGCATGCAGCAACGAGCCTCGCTCTGCCGTGCCCTGATCCATCAGCCGCGCCTATTGATGTTGGATGAACCCTTCGGCGCGCTTGATGTCTTCACGCGTGAAGACCTTTGGGCCGTACTGCAAAAGCTTTGGTTGGCACGCCGCCCCACGGTCATTCTGGTGACGCATGATTTGCGCGAAGCCGCCTATCTTTCCGATCGCGTACTGGTCATGTCCGCCCGCCCGGGGCGCATCATCGCGGAACGGCGCGTGGACTTCGCGAGAGAGCGGAGCATGGAAACCACCTACACCAAGGAATTCCAGGACCTGGTGCATGAGCTGCGTGATCGCATCAGCGATGCCCGCGATGCCGAGGAGCTTTCGAATGCCCCGTAAAGCCTTGCGCAGCCCGGAAGCCTTGGCGGCCGCCGCGCGCCGGCGCCGCCGGTTGGAAAATGCCCTGCCCTGGCTGGTGATTGGCGGCATGTTCCTGATCTGGGAAGCCGCCGTCTGGGCCTTCAAGATTCAGCCCTTCATCCTGCCCGCGCCTTCGGCCATTGCGGCCAGCATGATGAAATGGTGGCAGCCCTTATTGGCGAATTCCTGGGCCACCTTGCTCACCACCGTGATCGGCTTTGCCATGGCGGTGTTGTTCGGGCTTTTGCTTGGCATTGTGATTGGGTCTTCGGTGCTGGTCTATCGCGGGCTTTATCCGCTGCTGATCGCCTTCAATTCCGTGCCCAAGGTCGCCGTGGTGCCGGTTTTGGTGATCTGGTTCGGTGCCGGCTTCTGGCCGGCGGTGCTGACCGCCTTTCTGATTTCCTTCTTCCCGATTGTGGTGAATGTCGCGACCGGTATCGCGACGGTAGAACCCGAATTGCGCGATGTGTTGCGCGCGCTTGGCGCGAAGCCGGTGGATATCATTCGCAAGGTCGGGCTGCCGCGCGCCATGCCTTATTTCTTCGCCTCACTTAAGGTCGCGATCACCGTCGCGTTCGTAGGCTCCATCATCAGTGAAACCGTCGCCGCCAATGAAGGCATTGGGCATTTGATGCTGGTCGCATCCTCCCGCTTTGATGTGCCTTTGGTCTTTGCGGGGCTGATCATCACGGGCGTCATGGGGGTTGCGATGTATTGGGTGGCGGTAACCATCGAAGAACGCACCACCGGCTGGGCCACGCGCGGCCAGCAGGATCCGCGCCTCGCGGCAGGCGGCTGAAAACATGACAGAGGCAGCGCTTCGGCTTGGCATGATGACGCCAAGCTCCAACACCGTGTTGGAACCCGTCACGGCGGCGCTACTCGCGCCGACCCCCTGGATCACGGCACATTTCCAACGCTTGCGCGTGCTGGCGATCAATCTCGGCGCGGATGCCACCAGCCAGTTTGACCCGCGCCCGATGGCGGATGCAGCCGGGTTGCTCGCGGATGCCAAGGTGCATGCGCTGTGCTGGAATGGCACCTCCGGCGCTTGGCTTGGCCTTGATAGTGATCGTGCGCTCTGCGCCACCATCACCAGGGAAACGGCCACGCCCTGCACCACCGCGACGCTCGCCTTGTTCGATGCTTTGGCGGCGCTTGGCGCCAAGCGCATTGGGCTGGTCACGCCCTATTTGAACACGGTGCAGACCGCCATTATTGAAAACTTCGCGGGTCTTGGCGTGGAAACCATTGTGGAACGCCATCTGGAAGACCCCGGCAATTACAGCTTTGCCGAACACAGCGCGGCCAAGGTGGATGCGCTGGTGCGCGAAGCCGCCGCCGCAAAACCCGATGCCATTGTGATCCATTGCACCAATTTCCGCGGCCTGCCCGGCGCGGTTGGGATCGAAGCTGAAACGGGCATCCCGATCCTTGATTCCATCGCGGTCGCACTTTGGGGCGCCATTCGCGCGGCCGGGCGCGATCCCGCCATGATCAAGGGCGCGGGGCGGCTTTTCAGCCTCTGACCTTCAAAACGCCTTACCGAGGCCCCGCCGCCACAGTGCCTTCCGGCGCATGAGCGAATTCCGGCACCAGCCGCGCCAATTGCTGAAGCGCGAGCCGCGCATTCCCTGCCCGCCCCGCGGCCGCCATTTCATCAATCGCGCGCCCGACCAGGGCGCTATCCGCGGTCCGAGGTGTCGCCACCAAAAGCCCGGGAAAGGCAGTCGGGCGCGGCGGTTCCTGGCCGTGGAACAATTCCTCATAAAGCCGCTCACCAGGGCGCAGCCCCGTGAAGCGGATTTCCACATCTTCATCCGGGCGCAGCCCCGCCAGCCGGATCATGCGCCGCGCCAAATCAACAATCTTCACCGGCTGACCCATATCCAGAACGAAGATACCACCTTCGGCCAATTCCGGCGGCTGATCGGCAGGGTCGGTCGTGCCAACCACACTCGCCTGCAACACAAGCCCAACCGCTTCACGCACTGTCATGAAATAGCGCCGCATATCGGGGTGCGTGACGGTCAGCGGCCCGCCACGTTCCAATTGCCGGCGAAATAGCGGCACCACGCTGCCGGTCGAGCCCAGCACATTGCCAAAGCGCACCGTGATGCAGCGCATGCCCGCGCGCCCATGGCGCGCTTCGCGGTCCAAAGCCTGGCAATACATCTCGGCAAGGCGTTTCGATGCGCCCATCACCGATGTCGGGTTCACGGCCTTGTCGGTGGAAATGAACACCATCGCTGCGGTGCCGACACTGCGCGCCGCTTCCGCCACCACGCGCGTGCCAAAAGCATTGGTCAGCACACCTTCCAGCGGATCATTTTCGACCATCGGCACATGCTTCAGCGCCGCCGCATGGAACACCAATTCGGGCTTGATATCCTCAAACAAGCGCCTGATGCGCGCCTCATCCCGCACATCGGCCAGCACGGCGCGGCGCGGCACATCCGGATGCTTTTCGCGCAATTCCAGATCAATTTCGTAAAGCAGAAACTCGCCGTGATCGAGCAAGACCAGCATCGCCGGCCCCAGCGCAGCCACTTGCCGCGCCAATTCACCGCCAATCGTGCCACCGGCGCCCGTCACCAGCACGCGCCTGCCCTGCACCAGCCGCGCCATGCCTTCACGGTCCAGCGGCACTTGCGGACGATCGAGCAAATCCTCAATCGAAACCGGGCGCAGTTCGACACGGCGCGTGGCGTCACTGCCCGCCGGATCAAGGCGCGTTGGCGCGGGCGCGCGACGCAGCGGCACGCCGTGCCGGTCCGCCGCATCCAACAACGCCTCCAAGGCAGGGCCTTCGATATCGGGGCCTGACAGCACAATCAGCCCCGGCAGCCGCCCTTCCGCACGCAGCCGATCCAAAACGGCTTCCGCTTCCTCAACCGTGCCAAGAATCAGATGCCCCTGCATGCGCCGCCCGGCCTGACGCGCCCGCAGTGAGAGAATACCAATCACCCGATACGGCGCGCGCCGATCCCGTTCCAGGGCGCGAATGAAAAGATCGGTGCCCTCTGCCGCGCCCACCAGCAGCACGGCTTGGGCATCGGCCGCTGCCTCACCGGCATGGCGCGTGGCCTGCACCAGGGCCAAAACCCGCGCGCCAATCAGCAGCGCGCCCAGCAGCAGCGCATGGATCAGCGGAAAGGCCGGGTTGGCCGGCTGCCAACCGCCGAGCATTTGCCCGCCCAACCAAAACAGCAGCGCCCCACCCAAAGCAGCACCTGCCACCGCAAGCAAATCGCGCAAACCGACAAAGCGCCAATATTGCTGCGGCAGGCGCAAAACCGCGCCAGCCGCCAGCAGGGCGAGTACCGCGCCCGGCGCCGCCACCGCCCACCAGGCGCCTGATGGCCAGTTGCGCGGCGCAATGGCCCAAACCGCCAGCATCAGCGCCAGCAGCGCAATCAGGCCATCAAGGGCCAGATTCAGCAGAATCCGATGGGAAGGGCCGCGCGTCACAAGCCCTTCCTAGCCCAGAACCGTCCCCGTTGGAATCGCTTCACTTCACCCCGGCCATGGGACGCATCATGAAGCCCGTCAGCCGACCGTAAAGCGCCACCAGCCGCGCGGCCTCACCTTCCCAAGCGAAACGCGCGAGTGCGGCCCGGCGCCCCGCCTGCCCCAAGGCGCTCCGCCGCATCGGGTCTGCCAGGCGTGCGACCTCGGCCGCAATGGCCGCTGGATCGGCGGCATCCACCAAGGCGCCGCAGGCAGCGTCTTCGATCACGGCGGCAACCTCCACCCCCTCAGCCGAGGCAAGCACCGGCAGACCCGCCAGCATGGCGTCAAACAGCTTATGCGGCAGGGCAAGGCGATGATTTTCCGCCCCGGGCTGAAACAGGATCAGCGCAATGTCGCAGCGCGCTGCTGCTTCCAGCGCCGCCTCATGCGGCAGCCAGCCTAAACTTGCTATCCGTGCCCTCAGGCCAAGCGCCCCAGCCCGCGCCCAAAATTCCTGCTCACTGTCATCGGTAAAGCGGCCAATCAGGCAAAGCCTGGTTTCGGGCGGGCAAAGAGCCAGCGCTTCCAGCATCTGCATCGCCCCACGCGCGCGGCTGAGTGCGCCCAGATGCAGCAGCATCACGGGACCAGGCACATGGGTGCGCGGCAATACGGCGCCCAGCGCGTAATTGCGCACCTTCACCACGCGGGCCTCTCCGCCAAAGGGCGCGCCGAGGCCATCCTTCGCCACCACCACCGCATCGGCGGCGCGCCCCATCGCCCAGCAGGCGCCATGCAGCAGGCGGCGCAGAACCGGCCGAAGGAAGGCCGGCACCTTCGCATCCAAGCGCGAAGGGTAATGTTCATGCACGTCCAGAATAACACGCGCTCCAGACCACCAGCCCGCCAGCAGCGCCGCCGCCCAGGCATCGGGTTCCGAGGCATGGATCACCTCCGCCCGCTGCCGCGCCGCAAGCACCGCAAGGCGCGGAATGCCAAATACCCGTCGCCAGCCGCCACGCCGCGCCGGAAAAGTGCTGATCGCGACGCCGGCCACCAGCGCGGGTGCCACACCCGAAGCAGGGGCAGGGCATAGATACGAGACCGCATAGCCGGCCTCAGCCAGGCAGGCACCTTCCTTCAAAACCACACGGATATCGGCAGGCGGATGGGCGGCGGAAAGCAACAAAACTTTCGGCGGCGCCAGCCAAACGGGCGTTAAGCCACCATCGCGCGGCATTCCTCGCCTTCCAGCAAAGTCTGCAAATGCTCACGCATGCGCAGCCCCGCACGCCCATCCCAAAGCGGAATCGGCCGCACTGGCAGCGAAGGGGCCTTCAGGATTTCCGCGACACGCAGGGCCAATTCCTCAGGCGTCGCCAGCCTGTTCATGCCGGCGGCAATGGTAATGGGCCGCTCAGTGGCGCTGCGCAGCGTCAGGCAAGGCAGGCCAAGCGCGGTCGCTTCTTCCTGCACGCCGCCGCTATCGGTCGCGACCAGCCGCGCGCGGCAGAGCAATGACAGAAACTCCAGATACCCAAGCGGCGGCGTGATGCGCACACCGATGGGCGGCACAAAGCCAAAGGATTTCATCTGCGCCGCGGCGCGCGGATGAATGGGCCACACCAGCGGCAGGTGCCGCGCTGCGGCGGAAACCGCATCCAGCAACGCAATCAACCGCTCCGGCTTGTCCACATTGCCGGCTCGATGCAGCGTCACCACGCCATACCCCCCACGCGTAAGCCCGCGCGGCAGGCGTTTCGCGCGCGCCGCCGCCAAATGGCGCAGCTGCGTATCCACCATGGCATTGCCCACCGCGCGCACCGCCGCCGCAGCATGGCCTTCCTGGCGGAGACGCGCCGCCGTCGCCTCATCCGGGGCCCACAGAACATCGGAGATTGCATCAATGGCGCGGCGATTGATTTCCTCCGGCAAATTACGCTCCCCCGAACGCAGCCCGGCTTCCAGATGGATCACCATGATGCCGAGCTTGCGTGCCGCAAGCGCAGCCGCCAGCGCTCCATCCACATCGCCCGCCACCACCACGGCGGCGGGGCGGCGCGATTTCCAGACGGTTTCACAAGCGATCATGGAACGACCCGTCAGCACCGCATGGCTACCGCCCGAAATCCCAAGCGCGATATCGGGCGCTGGCAGACCCAGATCGGCGAAATGCACGCCGAACATGGCCGGATCCTCATGCTGGCCGGTATGCAGCAAAACGGGTTTGCAGAATTCCGGCCCCTCGGCCAGCGCATGCCAAAGCGCGGCGAGTTTGGGCAAATTGGGCCGGGCTGCGGCAACCAAATGGAGTTCGGGCAGCATGATCAGCCCCTTCCTGAGATGGCGAAATGCGCTGGCTTGGTGAGCGCGGGCTGAACGCTTGGAATGGCTTCCGCCAGCGCGACAAACCGCGCGGCGAGCAGGCGGCGGTCATGCTGGCGTACCGCAAGACTGCGCGCCGCCGCGCCCATTGCGGCGCGGCGCGCGGGGTCTTCCACCAAGCTGACCATTACCGCCGCGAGGCCCGCCGCATCGCCGGGTGCAACAGGAATGCCCGCAGCACCCTCGGTCAAAAGCCTGGCGGCATCGCCTGGGACATTACTGATCACGGGCCGGCCGGCGGCGAGACCATCCATCAGCTTATTGGGTGCGGTCCAGGCGGCGAAGGCCGGGCAATCGGCCAGGATATGCAGCGCAATTTGGCTGCCGGCGAAAAGCCCCGCCACCTCGCGCTTCGGCATGGGCGGCAGGAAGGTGATGTTGGGCAGTCCGTCAGCGGCGCGCATCAAGGCGGCTTTCTCCGCCCCCTCACCCACCAGCAGGATACGCAGCCGGGTTTCGCCCCGGGCCGCCAAAAGCCGTGCCGCTTCCACCACAACACCAAGCCCATTCGCGCGCCCATGCGCGCCGGCATAAAGCGCCAAAACCTCCCAAGGCGCCGCTTCAGGCGGACGCCAGGGGGCGATATGGGGGCCGAAAAGATTAAGGTCACAGCCATTGCCGATCACCTGCACCCGCGCCGGATCGGCACCGCGCGCGCGGGCGGTCTCGGCCATGCCTTCCGAAAGCGCCACCACCGCAGCCGCGTGGCGACAGGCGAGATTGGCGAGCCCCTCCATCAAGGGCGCAATCGGCGCCGGCAGCACGCCCATAGCGCGCGGTAATTCCGGCCAGGGGTCGCGGATTTCAAAAATGAAGGGAATGCCGCGTAGCGCCTTGGCGCATAATGCCGGCAAGGCAACGGTGAGCGGCGTTGAGGACGCAATGATCAGATCAGGCCTTTCCCGGAGCGCAAGCCGGGCCGCTGCCGCCGCATAGCGCAAAAACGCCGCACTACGGGCCGCGATGCCCATGGGATTGGCGTAAGCGATGTCCCATTCCACCACCTGGAACCCTGCAACGCGCCCTTCCCGCCTTCCCTTGCGGAAGGGGCCGGCAAGCCCGCTCTCCGCCCCCTGGTAGCGCCCGGTCGCCAGCGTCACGCGATGGCCACGCGCCACCAGCGCGCGGGCAAAGGCGAAGCTTCGTGTGGCCGTGCTTCCAGCCGGCGTGCTGAAATGCTGATGCAGATACAGGATATGCATCGGCGTCAGCCGCGCGCCGCGGCGCGAATGGCGCGGATGACCCGACCCTGCTGGGCCTGCGTCATGCCGCTGCCAGAGGGCAGGCAAATCCCCCGCGCGAAAAGCGCCTCCGCCACTGCCCCGCCCACGCGCGGCGCATCGCGAAATACCGGCTGCATATGCAGGGGCTTGAAGGTGGGGCGGGTTTCAATCCCCTCAGCCGCCAGCAGGCGGCGCAGTGCATCGGCGTCCAGGCCGAAGGCTTCCGCTTCTATCAGCATGGCGGTCAACCAGCGTGAGGACTGGCCCCAAGACGCCTCCGGCATGAAGGCGATCCCCGGCACATCCTCAAGCGCATCCCGGTAGCGCGCGAAGATCGCCCGGCGCTGTGCCACGCGATCACCGAGTTTCGCCAATTGCGCGAAGCCCACCGCCGCCATCAAGGACGACATCCCAAAGGAATAACCGGTGCTGGCATGCTCATAATGCGGCGCCGGAGATCTGGCCTGATCGGCAAGGCTGCGGGCATGCGTGATCAGCCCCGGATCATCGGAAGCCAGCGCCCCGCCCCCGCCAGCGGTGATGATCTTATTGCCATTGAAGGAAAATGCCGCGAGCCGCGCGCCGCGCCCGGCAGCCAGCCCGTATTGAGAGGCACCCAGCCCCTCAGCGCTGTCGGATATCAGCGCCACACCATATCCGGCGCAAAGCGAGGCAATGGCCCGCAAAGCGGCGCATTGGCCATAAATATCCACCGCCACCACTGCCTTGGGCAGCCTGCCCTGCCGCGCGGCCTCCCAAAGCTCCGCCGCCAGTAACCCCGGGTCAAGCGTCCAGCTCTCGGGGCAGACATCCAGAAAGCGCGGCCTTGCCCCCATCTGCACTGCCGGTGCCACGGAAGCAATGAAGGTGAAGCTTGGCACCCAAACCTCATCCCCCGGCCCGATATCCAGTACGCGAAAAGCCAGCGTGAGCGCAGCGGTGCCCGATGCCACAGCCAGCACATGGGCGAAGCCAGTGGCCTCGGCAAAGGCGGCTTCAAAGGCGCGCGGCGCGGGGCCGGCGGGCGCCAGCCAGCCAGAGGCAAGGCTCGCTTCCAGCACGGCAATCTCCCGCCCGGTCAGATGCGGCGGCGAAAGCAGAATCGGGGCAGCCACTTCCTGCGCAAGCCTTGGGGGGGCGGGCAGCAGGCGGATTGGCCGGACGGAGGAAAGCATGGCCATTACCCCCCGCGCCCCAGCAGCGCCGGCGCCGCGCCTTGGGCAAGCATGTCATCAAGGCGGGCTGAGGTCGCATGGCCCGGCATGGTCGCGCCATGGCCGCGCAGCAGCAGGGCAGCGCAGGCCATGGCGAGTTTCAAATCTGTCGTAAATTCAGGGGGCTGCCGCACGTACTCCACATCGCAGGCAAGCCGCCGTGCCCAGGGCAGCGCATTGCGCCCCCGCGCCTGGGCCAGACCGAAAAGGCCCGGCTTGACCCTGAGCCGCTCAGCCTGCAGCACGCTGAACAAGGGCGTATAGGCGCAGGGCAAGGGGCGCGGCCCCACCAGGCTCATCTCACCGCGCAAGATATTGATCATCTGCGGCAATTCATCGAGGCCACTGGCCCTGAGCCAAAGCCCGAAGCGACCAAGCCGCGCCGCATCCGGCGCCGTGCCTTCGCGCATGGAGCGGAATTTCAGCAGCGTGAAAGGCGCACCATGCCGCCCGGCCCGGCGCTGGCGAAACAGGATCGGCCGGCCCAGGGCGAGCAGCACCGCCAGCGCCAGCAGGGCAAAAACCGGCGCGCCCAGTACCAGCACCAGCGCCGCCACGCCCCGATCAAGCGCGGACTTAGCCCAAAGCGCGTACATAGCCTGCCCCCCTGAGCGGTGCTTTCGTGGAAACCCCAAGCCCAAGCGCCAAGCCAAGCGTCAGCCAGGCCATGCGATTGCCGAGATCGGTTGAAACCTGCAGCGTCACCGCCATGGGCAGGCACAGCATCAATAGCCGCGCCACCCGCCAGGAAGGCACGGTCCGTGCGAGCCGCCAGAACACCAAGGCCGCGCCGCCAAGGGCGATCAGCCAAAGGGTAAACCCGGGCAGCCCGGCCTCCACCAAAGCTTCAATGCCAAGATTATGCGGATGCCGCCCGCGCCATTCGCCAAAACCCGCCGCCAGGCTGAAGCCACCAAGGCCAAGCCCAAAGGGCATCGCCTGACCGGCGAGGCTGAGCGCAGCCCCCCAAAGCGGCAGGCGACCAGAGCTTTCCAACATATTTGGCGCGAAAATACGTTCCAGAGTGCGGGCAGTTTGGTTGGTCTCACTGCCCCAAAACCCAAGCACAGCGCCACCAAGCCCAAGCAAAACCAGCAGCCAAAGCCCTGCCTGCACAGGCTTTTTTCGCCCCTGCAGGATCAGCACCGGCCCGACCGCCAGGCAAAATCCAAGAGCTACCAGCGCCGCGCGCCCGCCGGGCAGCAGCGCTGCCAGCGCCAGGGCCAGGGCCACCGCGCCCCAGAAAAGCCGTGGCGTGATGCGGCGCGCCTCCGCCCAATGCAGCGCTGCCAAGGCCGCCGCCATGGCAATGGCAAGCCCGGTCACCTGATAGGCGATGCGCCATTTCTCGGGATCGGCACCGGGCAGCCCGCCCAGCGCCACGCTTTCCCCGGCCAGATTGGCGACAAGGCTCACCGCCACCAAGGCCCCCGCCCCAAGCACGCCAGCACAAAACCCGCGCAAGGCCGAATCATCCCCGGCCACTACCAAGCCAGCCAAAAACATGATCGGCCCAAGCACGGCAATTTCCGGCAACTTGGCCGTCAGCACAGCGCCCGAGGCACTCCAACAGCCGGCCAGGACCAGCCAAAGCCACAGCGCGCCAATGGCCAGCAAGGGCAGGCCGAGCGCGGGCGCGACCACCCAGCGCCGCGTCATGGCGCAAAGCACCAGCAGGGGCAGCGCCAGCCCAGTACTCAATATCGTAAAATCAATGGGTAAGGCGCCGATCAGGGGAATGGATTTCAAGGCCCCGGCAAGATGGAACAGCGCCGTCGCCGCCCCAGCAAGCCAGGCCAAAGCATCCTGGGGCGGCGCTGCCGCCATATCCGCCGCCTGCATCCTCAATCCCCCTGCATGGCGGGGCTGCGCGTCACCAGGGCGGCATCACGGAAACTGCGGCGCATCAGCAGCAACCCGGCTGCCGCCATCAGTACCGCAAGCGGCACCACCAGCAGCCAAAGCCCAAGCAAAAGCGGCCGATTGGGGCGAGAGGCGCGGGCTTCCACCATGGGCGCTGCGATCAGTCGCGCCGCCACCGCCTCATCCGCTGCCACCACCAGCCCGGCGCGCTGTTGCTGCGCCAGAAGATCGTAAAGATTGTTGCGGAGGAAGACGTCGCTTTCGCCCTGCAACCGCGCCTGCAACGCCGCAACCCGCCGCGCGGCCTGGTCAGCCAGGTCAGCGCGCACCTTGGCTTCTGCAAAACGATGCAGGCTGATCAGCGCCTGTAGCGCAAGCGCCGGGTCCGCATGGGTCAATTCCAGGGTCCAGGTAATGCTGCCGAGGTTCTGCGTGACCGCGACATGGCGCTCCATCCAGGCCAGCACATCATCTGCATCAAGCGCGCGCGTAAGCCCAAACGACACCAGGAGGGACCACAAGGTGGAGTCCCGGCGATTGCGCTCCATCGCCTGCAGCAAGGCGGTTTCGGTGGTGAGCATGCGCGCCGCATCGGGCGAGCGCAGCGCAGCGAGATAGACCGCGAAATTGCCGCCCGGGCGCGTATCCAGCCCCTGCCCCAAGGCCAAGGGATGCGCCGATAGCAGGGATGAAATGGCAAAGGCCGTGGTTTCCGCCGGCGCCACCTGGGCGCGCGCCACATGGCCGCGCGGCCAAAGCAGGATGGCGGCCGCACCCCCCACCCATAGCAGCAGCAGGATCAGCGCCAATTTGGCACGCCAAGCCCAAAGCCCCATCAGCAGCAGCGGCAGCGGCATCACCCCGGCCCCATTTTCGGCAGGGCGATTTCGGTGAAAATCCGCCGGATTGGGCGATTGGCGCGGAATTCCAGCACCGGCACGGGCTCTACCCGCCCATAGGCTGGGCTTTCCCAGCCGCGGGTCAATTCCAGGCTGAAGGGCGCATCGGCGGAAAGGGTAATGCGTGCCTTGGTACTTTCCACACCATCGGCAATGCGCTGCCAATCGCCAGGGCAAAGCCGCCAGCGCAGCGCAAGGCGCCGGAAACCGCCCCCGATCTGGTCCTCCACCCGCCAAAGCCGCCCGCGACATTCGATGCGCCGCGCATGGCGATTGCCGCGCCAATCGCGGGTTTTGGCGCCATCGGGAATGGCGCGGCAGCGCGGCCAGCGTCCGAACAGAAAGGGGCCAAGCCGCGGCATGGGCTCGGCATCATCAAAGGTGATCAGATTATGCCCAGCCCCGCCGGCCAGCATCCTTTGCCACCAATCGAAGCCGGGTGGCGGCAGATAGGCGCCGCTGCCGCCATCGCGGAGCAGATTCTCATTGCCATCCCAAAGGTCGAAATGCAGCAAATCCGCCTGTCCAGGCCGGAACCGGAGCGGCACACCGGTGCGCAGCACGCCGCGCGCTCCGCCTGCCCCGGCAAGCCCGAACCAGCCCGCGCTCCGCCAATGGCCAGGGCTCTTGCTGGGCAAGCTTTGGGTGGCTGCAAGGCCAAGGGCGCGGCAGCCGGGATCATCCGGCAAGCCGGCGCTGGCGCCAAGGAAAAGCCGTGAAGCGCGTTCCAGGCTGGCGCGCGCATCGCCGGCCCCAAGGCCGGAGAGATCGGCAAAGGCCGAATCATCGCAAGGCCCGATGCGCGGCAAGGCGCCGTTGGGCGCCATGACGCGGCCGAGCCATCGCGTGGCAGCGGCAGCCCGCGCGGCGAAAGGCGCGGCAAAGCTTGGCGCGCCGTGCCTGCGGCGGAACCATTCGGCAATGGCGAGGACATCCAGCATCAGCCGGTGATAGGCCGGGGAGGCCTGGGCAAAGGCACCGCAGGGCGAGACCAGCCGCGCGACAGAAAATGAGAGGCCCCGCGCCCCGGCGCGCTGATCCCGCACCCGGCCCAATAGCAGGCCACAGACAAAAAGCCCCGCCGCTTCGCTGATCGGGTGGTTATTATCCTGCGCCGCGCCATAGGCGCGCGTGGCGCGAATGCGCCGCGCATGCAGCCCCAGCAAGTCCCGCGCCCCTGGGCTCAGGCGGCGATCGGCACCAAGCAGGGCAAGGGCGAGGCTGATCCCCATCGCGCGCAGGGCTGCTTCCTGCGCACAGGCCCAGCCCGGGCCACGAAAGGGCGGGTTGCCATTGGCCCAATCTGCCAGCAGCGCTTCCGCCTGGTTCAAATGATCGGCCGCGGGGTCGCGGGTAGCGGCCTGGATAAGGCTCAGCAGCGGGGCAAGGCGATGGGTTTCCCAAAGCGTGCGGATATCGCCGCCAGGCCGGGCCAGCACATCCAAAGCATGGGCTTCTGGGCTGAAAGGGCCATGCCAGTCACGCTTGGGCGAAGCCAGGGCCTCAGTATCCGGCAGGAAGGGGCCGCGCGGCGCGGGCAGATCGGGCAGGGCGCGATGTGCCAGGCCCAGGCCAAGGCGCAGACGATGCCAAGCGAAAAGCGCCACCGGCCGCGGCCCAAGCCGCCAAGCCGCATCAGCGCGCAACCGCCAACCCTGCCAAGCGGGAAGGCTGGCTTTCGGCTGACGGGTTTCGCCAAGAACCGTATCACCGGGCAAGCTACGTCTCCTTGGGTGATTTAGGATGTTGAAAAGCAATCTATGGTTGTGTTAGGAAAAAATCAATAATATTTTTGGGTGTAGTTCATGTTGAATTTCGCCAAAACGGAGATCACCCTTAAGGCCAGCGGCCTGCGCCTTAGCGCACTGATTTTTCTGCTTTTGGCCGCCATCCCAATCGCCGCCGCACAGCCGGGCACACAAATCCTGGCCCCGCCCAGCCTGCCGCCCAGCCTTCCCGGTGGGGGGAATTTGCCAAGCCTGCCCCCTGGCGCGCAGCGCGAGATCCTGGCCCGAGTCCTGGAAGCCGCCATCGCCCAACCCGCCGCCCCGGCATCCCAAGCCGCCGCCCCTGCGCCGCGCCAGGCGCCCCATCTTTCCAGCATCGAAGCCTTCTTTGCCGAAAGGCTGGAACAGGCGGAACTCCGCCAATTCGGCTATGACACTTTCCGGGGCGGCGCCGCCCCGCCGCCAAGCTTCGGCGCCCTGCCCGGTTCCTATATTTTGGGCCCAGGAGATGAGGTGGTAGTGGCACTGCGCGGCCGCGCACGGCAGACACACTCCCTCAGGATCGGGCGGGATGGCATGTTGCTGCTGCCCGAATTGCCGCCCATCCCCGCCGCCGGGCGCAGCCTTGCCGATCTGCGCGCCGATATGGAAGCCCGCGCCGCGCGCGAACTTGGCGGATCAGAGGTCTTTCTTTCCATCGGCGCCATTCGCCAGATCAGCGTTTTCGTGGGCGGCGAGGTGATGCGCCCTGGCTTTCAGAACCTGACGGCGCTCGCCAGCGTTTTGGACGCGCTGGCAGCGGCTGAGGGGGTGCGGCGGAGCGGGTCCCTGCGCGCCATCCGGATCGAAGGGCCGGCGGGATCGCGGCAGGTGGATCTCTACCCGTTGCTCGCCGATGCGCCCGGCGCGGCCGATCTGACGCTCAGGGAGGGGGAGCGCATTCTGGTGCCCCCCTTGGGTGGGGTGGTTGCGATTGCCGGCGATGTCGCGCGGCCCGGCATTTACGAATTGCCCACCCGCCAGGGCGCCATGCCGCTGGAAGATGCGTTGCTGTTGGCGGGCGGCCCGCTCCGCCCCAGTGGCAATCGGCTTTTGGTGCAGCAAAGCGATGCGCAGGGACGGCGGAGTTTTGCGGAGCTTGGGGTTAATGCCAGCCTCAATCGCGGTGATGCGCTGCTGGTCCGGCCTGGGGCGGATGTGGCGGCCAATACCATCCGCCTGGGCGGGCATGTGGCCATGCCCATCACGCGTGCGGCCAATGGCAGGCAAGGGCTTTCGGTGCGCGGCCTGATTGCGGATCATCGGCAGTTGGGACCTGATCCCTATACGCGTTTCGCCGTGGTGCTGCGCCCGGATCAGCGGAGCGGCCAGCGCCATTTGCTCGGCTTCGATCTGGCGCGTGCTTTGGAAGGGCGCGGCGGGCCGATGCTCCGCGATGGGGATGAGGTGATTGTCTTCTCCCGCGCCGATATCCGATGGCTTTCAAGCAGCGCGCCGCAGCGCGCCTTGCGCGGTGAGGCCACCACAATGCAGGGCGGCGAATGCCTGGCGCTGACGCAGCTTGCCCAGTCCGCGCAGGCATCCCCGGCGCGCTTTGCCCATGCGCGCGCCACAGGTTTTCCCGAAATGGGTGAGGCGCGCTGCCCGCGCATTTTCCAGGAAGCGCCTGAATTGGCCGGCTTCCTGATGGATCACGCCGCGCTGGTAACAGGCGAGGTGCGCGCGCCCGGCCTTTACCCCATGATGGACAATACGCCTTTGGCCGATGCGCTGGCCATCGCGGGCGGCGTGACGGCGCTTGGCAATATGAATGCGCCCGATGTCGCGCAGGCGGTGGCGAACCCGGCCCTGGCGGGGCAAGTGACGCGCGTGAGCCTGGGCGGCGGGGCGAAGCTGGTATCACCGCGTCAGGCGCTGCGGATACCGCGGCGCGAAGATGCTTTGGATAGCGGCCCGGTGCTATTGCTGGGCGAATTTCGTAACCCTGGCAGCTATGAATTGCGCCGTGGGGAGCGGCTTTCTGATGTGATCGCGCGCGCCGGCGGGCTGACCGCGGAGGCTTTCCCTTATGGCGCCGTCTTCACGCGCGAAAGCGTGCGTCAGCGCCAGCAGGAAGGCTTTGCGCGCACCGCGCGTGATCTGGAAAGCAGCCTGGTGCAATTGGCCTCAGGCCAGGCTTTGCCCGGTTCACGCGGCGGGACGGCGGATGTCGGGGGTGCCATGAAGGCAGGGCGCGAATTGGCCGCGACCCTGCGCGAAGCGCGCGCCGCGGGGCGCGTGGTGGTGGAAGCCAATCCGGTGATCCTGCTGGCGCGGCCCGATTTGGATATTTTGCTGGAACCCGGCGATGTGCTGGCCATGCCAAAGCGCCCGCAGGATGTGACAGTGGTAGGCGCGGTGCTGAACCCCGGCAGCCTGCCCTTCCGCCAGGGGTGGCGTGCGGCGGAATATATCCAGGCCTCGGGCGGGGCGCAGCGCTTTGCCGATGCATCGCGCGTTTTCGTGGTGCTGCCGAATGGGGAAGCCGCACCGGCGGGCCAGGGTTTCTTCCAGAACGGTGGACCGCCGCTGGCACCGGGGAGCCTTGTCATGCTGCCGCAGGACCCGGCGCCATTTGAGACCTGGGGCTATATTCGCGACGTCACGCAGATTTTGGGGCAGCTCACGATTTCATCGCTGGCCCTGGCAGTGGTTGCGCGGGAGGCGCGGCGCGATTAGGGCCTCTGAATGCGTTTGGTTTGAACATGCTCGTGCCCTGAGGCGCCGCCATTATCGCAGGGGCTTGCGAGCCCCGTCCGGGCGCCGCAAGCTTGCCACCATCATCGGGAAACGGACAGAAAACATGACTTTCACCCCAACGCGCCGCGCGATGCTGACAGCCCTTGCCGCGACGCCAATGGTGTCGCCTTCGCTGCGCGCGCAGGGCGCCTTCCCCGATAAGCCCATTCGCCTGATTGTGCCCTTCGCGCCGGGTGGAAATTCGGACCTTACGGCACGTGCCTGCGCGCCGGCCATGTCGGCGAAGCTCGGCCAGCCCGTGGTGGTGGAAAATCGCGCAGGCGCGGGCGGCAGTGTCGCCGCGCAGCAGGTCGCGCGGATGCGGGCGGATGGTTACACTATTCTGCTGGGCTCAAATGGGCCGCTCACGATCAATCCCACCGTGCAAGCCAATCTTGGCTATGACCCGCTGCGCGATTTCATGCCGATTGGGCTTTTTGTACGCACGCCGATGGTGATTGCGGTGCATCGCAACCTGCCGGTGCAAACGGTTGCGGAGCTTGTCGCATATTCAAAGGCCAATCCGGGAAAGCTCGGCTTCGGGTCTTCCGGCATTGCCAGCACGGCGCATCTTTCGCTTGAGATGTTCAATGCGGCGACAGGGGCGGGCATTACCCATATCCCCTATGGCAGCGGGGGGGCGCTGACGCCTGATTTGGTCTCCGGCACCATATCCGGCGCCATTACGGAAATTTCGACCGCGCTGCCTTTGCACCGGGAAGGCGCAGTGCGGATTTTGGCTGTGGCGGCTGCGGATCGGCTGCCGCAAGCGCCCGAATTGCCAACGGCGAATGAGGCTGGTGTGGCCGGCTATCAGGCCGCAGCCTTTGTTGGCATTGTGGCGCCAACGGGCCTGCCCGAGCCTGTTGCGAAGGCGCTGGGTGAGGCTGTCGCCGCCGCCGTTGCCGACCCCGCCGTGCGCGCGCGGCTGGAAGGCATGGGCAGCCTGATGGCAAGCGGGGCGGAGGCTACCCCGCCCGGCTTCGCGGCCTTTCTGCAACGGGAAACAGCTTGGACGCGTGCAGCGGCGGAACGCGCGGGGTTGCGGCAGGGGTAAGGGTGGCTGATTACAAATCCACCCTGATATTCGCCCGCCTGATCACATCGCGCCATTTGTCACGTTCCGCTTCCAGCCGCTTGTCGCCATCAGCGGGTGAAGAACCGACATAGTCAAAACCCATTTCCTCAAAGCGCTTCATGATATCGGGCTGGCGCGCAGTGGCGATCGCAACCTCATGCAGGCGATTGACGGCGCGATCGGGTGTCGCTTTCGGTGCCACCAGCATCGCCCAGGTATAGACATCGTAATCGCGCAGGCGCGGGTCGCTTTCCGCCATGGTCGGCACATCAGGCAATTGTTTGATCCGTTCGCGCACCATTGTCGCCAAGGGCCGTACCGTGCCGGCCCTGATCTGGCCTGAAGCGCCGGGCACATCGGCAAAGACCATATCAACCTCTCCCGCAAGCAGCGCGGTAATCGCCGGCCCGCTGCCGCGATAGGCGACATGCGTGAGGTCCACGCCCATCATGAGCTTGTAGAGCTCTCCACCCAAATGCAGCGGCGTGCCGCTGCCGGCTGATCCGTAATTCAGCCTATTGCCACGCTCCCGCGTCCAGGCATGGAAGCCCGCAATGTCGCGGGCCGGGCTATCGGCGCGCACAATCAGCACATAGGGCGACGTGGAAATCAGGCTGATGACGCGCAACTGCGCCACCGGATCATAGGGCATAGGATCGGCCGTGAGTGGCGCGGTCAGGAAGGAGATGGAGCCCATCAGAATCGTATGCCCATCGGGGCGCGCCTGCACCACGGCGCGCGTGCCGATGGTGGCCCCTGCCCCGGCACGGTTTTCAACCGTGACCGGTTGGCCGAGTAATTCCCCCATCTTTGGCGCCATCAGGCGCGCGGCGATATCGGGCGTGCCACCAGGCGCGAAAGGCACAATCATATTCACCGCGCGATCCGGAAAGGCACCTTGCGCAAAAGCGGCGGGCGCAAGCGCACTGCTGCCAGCAAGCGCAAGTGCATGACGGCGGGAAAACATAAGGGTCATCGGCGTTTCCTTTCTGCGTTGCGTGATCTTGCCGAAACCAAACACCGGGGAAAAGGCTTATTGGCTGCGCAGCCCATTCGCCGGTACCTCCCTCGGCAACAGATGCGCGCGCCAGAACAGCGCAATCGCAACCGTGCACAGGGCACCAAAGCCCGCATAAAGCGCGCCGGCATCTGCAAAGCCGATTTCCCCTACCAAAGGCCCGGCCATCATCAGCCCAACCGGCAGGCCATAAACCGCCAGCATGCGCAGCCCCATCACGCGGCCGCGGAACTCCTGCAAGGTGATCCTCAGCAGCAGCACCGCCAGCGGCACCATGCAAAAGCTTTGCACAAACCCCGCCAGCGCCAGCACCACGCCGCCCAGCACCGGGTCTGTCAGGCGCGCGAAAACCAGCAGCAGCAGAAACCAGGAAAGCGATGCCGCCAGCATGGTGCGCGCCGGTGGCAGCCCGCCACCGCGCGCGCTGATGAAAAGTGATCCCATCATGGCGCCGCCGGCGAAGCTCGCCGAAAGATAGCCAAGCCCGGTGCGATCCAGCCCATAAACATCGCGCGCCACATGGGGCAACAAGCCGCCACTCAGCGGATAGGCGGCAAAATTGGCAAGGCAGGCCAGCAGCAGCGCCGCCAGCACGGGCGGCGTTGCGCGGGCATAGGCAATGCCATCACCAAGATCAGCCCAGGGCGTTTTCATCACCACCCCTTGGGCCGCGCGTGCCGGTGGTTCATCCACCTGCAGGGTCAGTGCAAAAGCGCAAAGATAAATCGCCGTCACCGCCATATAGGCCGGGCCAATGCCAAGAAACGCGACAAGGCCCGCCCCGGTCAGCGCACCGATCACGCGCGCGCTATCGGCACTCATGCGTTCAATCCCCATGGCACCCATCAGCAAGGGGGCGGGCATGCCGGCCGCAATCAGAGCATTGCGCATGCCCATATCCGAAGGGCGCACCAGGCCGCTCAGAAACGCCACGCCACAGACCAGCCAGGGGGAAAGCAGCCCAGCCATGGCGCAAAGCGTTAGCACCGCCGCCAGCACCGCATACCAGGCCCGCATGGCGGATAGCACGCGCCGATGCCCAACCCGATCCCCCATCACGCCAAACATGGGCGACAGCAACGTACCGATCAGCAGCAAGGACCCGAATATGGCAAGCCAGGTGACCGACCCCGTTTCGGTCAGCACATACCAACCAAGGATGATCGTCTCCATCTCAAAGGCCCAGGAAGTCGCAAGATCAGCCGGCCATTGAAAGCGAAAGCCGCGCTGCCCGAAGGGCGCAAGAACACCGGTGGCGCGGAGCTTCCCGCCTGCCATTGAGTTTCCCCCTTGCCGCGCTGATCGGGCGGCCTTCACCCATGATGCCCGAACCAGGGGCGCGCGCCAGGGGGTGGCTGATGTCACGAGGGCCATCGCCTGAAACCATCATGGCTGACGCCAACTCAGGCTGCGCCGAGGCGATGAAACGCCCCTATCGCCCCAACCAGCGCGCCAGGCGCTCCGGCGCCGCCGCCATATCCGCTTCCGGCCCGCAATAGGAAAAACGCAGGAATCGCCCGCCGCGGCCGCGGTCAAAATCAAGCCCGGTGGTGGCGGCAATCCCCGCCCCTTCCAGCATGGCAGCCGAAAACGCCGCGCTGTCATTGGTCAGTGCCGAAACATCGCACCAAAGATAGAAGGCGCCATCGGCGGCGGCGATGCGGTCAAACCCCGCACGCGGCAGGCCAGCCAGAAGGGCAGCGCGGCTCCGTGCATAAGCCGCCTTATTGCCTTCCAATTCTTCGCGGCAATCCATGGCGGCCTCTGCCGCAACTTGGGCGATATGCGGCGCGCTGATGAACATGTTCTGCGCGAGGCATTCCACCGGGCGGATCAAATCCTCGGGCAGCACCAGCCAGCCGATGCGCCAGCCTGTCATGGACCAGTATTTGGAAAAACTATTCACCACCACGGCGCTGTCGCTGAAGGCTGCCGCGCTGCTTTCCGCGACCGTGCCCCAACTCAGCCCGTGATAAATCTCATCACTGATCAGCCGCACCCCTTCGGCATGGCACCAGCGCGCAATGGCCGCCAATTCCTCGGGCGCCAGCATGGTGCCGGCGGGGTTGCAGGGGCTCGCGATAATCAGGCCAGCCGGCCGCGGGTCGAGCCTTTCCAGCATCGCCACTGTCGGCTGAAAGCGTGTTGTGGCATCGCATTCCAGCAATTGCGGGCGCATGCCAAGCGCTTGCAGGATATTGGCATAGGGCGGGTAGAAGGGCGCGGCCATGGCAATGGCATCGCCCGGATCAAACGCCGCCAGAAAGGCCAGCGGAAAGGCGCCTGATGCACCCATGGTCACCGCAATGCGCCGCGCCGGTACCACCAGCCCGTAATGATCCAGATAATGCTGCGCGATGCGCTGCCGAAGCGATACCAGCCCAAAGGCTTCCGTATAGCCAAGCGCCGCGCCGGCATTCAGCGCGCGAATCGCAGCCTCCGCCGCGCCACGCGGGGCACCTGTGCCGGGTTGGCCCACCTCCATCCGGATGATCCCAGGCGCGCCGGGCGGCAGGCTGGCTGCGCGCGCATTGGCCGCCGAAATCACATCCATCACCAGAAATGGCGGCGCCTCAGCCCCGCGCCCGATCTTGAGCGCCATGCTCAGCGCCCAAAGCTGCCAAGCGCGACACCACCACCGCGCGGATCAGCGGCCCCGATGCAAGCCGGGCCATTCGTCGGCACCAGCCCGGCACAGGAAATCAGCACGCCGCGCCCCGGCGCCGGCACCCCGGCATAAGGGTCAGCCGGGCCGCCCCGGCGCTGCACTGCCGCCAAGGGCATGGCGGTTGCGGCCAAAGCCGCCGACCCACCGCTGCCGGAAGCTGCCGCGCGGAAGCGCCGCAAATCGGGCCGCGCCAGGATTGCCACCGGCAGCGGTGCCGCCTGCACCTGGCCAATCCCTGGTGCGGCGGCGAGCAAAATCCCCGTACCCGGCACAATGCGGCCCGTGCCGAAAAGGTTGTTCATGCTGAAGGCGCAGGATACCGCATTGCCTTCGCGGTCCAGCGTGACCAGTGAGGCGCCGGCCCCTGCCCCGGCTGCGCCATCCGTCGGCGCCTGCCCGGCCATCGCGGCTTGCAAGGCCCCCGCCATGCCCGGTGATGCCTCGGTGCTCAGCAGCACCAGATCGGCCCCCTGGGCCGAGCGCGCAGGACCGCCGACACGCACCCGCGTCGTGCGCAGTTCCGCTTCAGTCAGGCCCCCGCCCGACATCATGGACCCTTCCACAAGCCTCTCAGCCAGATTGCCCTGATAAAGATCACCAATGCCCAGCGGCGCGGCGCGGAGCTGTGCGAGCGTCGCGCTCAAATCCGGCTGGATGATGCGGTCATCCAGCCTCAGCACACCGCCGCCCGGGCGGGCGAAAACCTGCCTTGCACTTGGGTCTTGCAGCAAAGGCCCAGCCACCACGGCTAGATCATTGGCCAGGGTTCGGCTGATTTCCGTGCCAAGCCGCGCGAGATCCTCGGCGGGGCGGATCAAATCCTCGATCCTGAAGCGCCCAGCATTGAGATGCAGCGCGAAAAGCCCGCGCGCCATGGCAGGCAAGGCCGCCGGGCGGTCGGTGCCCGCGGGGATTTCGGTCCGCGCGCCGGCGGGGAAGATGATGGCGCGCGCCAGACCGCGCTGCGCATCCAAAGCAACACAAGCGCCCCCGCCGCCAAGCCCGGCACGGGAAGGCAAAGTGACCGCCATGGTAAAGGCGCCCGCCACCGCCGCATCCACCGCCGAGCCACCACCTGAGAGGATATCGCGCGCCACAATCGCCGCGCGGGGCTCATCCGCCGCCACACCGCCAAGAAAGCCCGAAACATGGCCCGGCGTGCCAAAGGGGATATTCGAACGACCCGTCACGGCATCAACCGTGCGGTCCACGGTGGATTCCACCGTCTGGCAGCCCGCCAGGAGCAAACCAAGCCCCAAGCCGAGCCAAGCCCGCCCCCATCTGAACCTGCCGCCATGCTGCATCATTCGGTTATTCTTCCTGACTAGCCGCGCACCAGCAAGCGCGTCGTGCAGGGGATTAGCATAGAAGTGGCCGAGTCCAAGCGTCACCGGTCGAGAATGATGGCTTGCCACCTTGGCCGCGCCGGGCTTGGCTAGCGCCAAATGCTTCGCCAGGGACCCCACCACCATGCAACGACGCCTGCTGCTTTCCGCCCTTGCCGCCACCCTGGCCGGGCCTGCCCTGGCCCAGGGCTTCACGGAAGCGCAGCGCGCCGAGATTCTCGCCATTCTGCGTGATGCGCTGCGCCGCGACCCGACGCTGCTGCGCGAAGGCCTGGCCGCGCTGCAAGCGGCTGAGGATTTTGAGCGGAATGCCTCACAGGCCGCTGCGATCCGCGCGCATGAGGCAGCGCTGTTGCGCAACCCCGCCGACCCGGTGCGCGGCAATCCGCGCGGTGATGTCACGATTGTGGAATTCTTCGACGCGCGCTGCCCCTTTTGCAAAAGGCTTGCGGGCGAAATGGCCGAATTGCTGCGCAAGGACCGCAATATCCGCGTGGTGATGAAGGATTTGCCGGTGCTTGGCCCGGCCTCCGTGGTGGCCGCTAGGGCTTTGCTGGCCGCGCAACGCCAGGGAAAATACAATGAATTTTATGATCGGCTGATGGCGTTGCGTGGTGAACCCACCGAAGCCGCCATGCGCGCCGAGGCTGAGCGGATTGGCTTGGATGTGGCGCGCTGGCAGCGGGATATGCTTGATCCTGCCTTGCAGCAACGCATTGACACCAACATGGAATTGGCCCGCGCGCTCCGCATTGAAGGCACGCCTGCCCTGATCATTGGCGATGCCTTCATCCCGGGCGCGGTGCCTTTGGCAGATCTGGAACGCGCGGTCTCTGAAGCGCGGCGCGCGCGTCGCTAAACCGCTTTTCCGGTCGCATTTTCCGAGCCGCCAAGTGTTACCACTTGGCTTGAAAATGCTCCAAAACTACGGCGCCGTGAAACCCGCCTTCTTGTGGCTGCCATCGCAATAGGGCGCCTTGGCGGTCTGGCCGCAGCGGCAGAAGGAAGCCTGCGGGGTGCGGTCAATCTCCTCGCCAGCGGCATTCTGCACAATCATGGGGCCAGAGGCGCGCACTGACCCATTGGGCTGCGGGTCGAGGTTGACCGGGCCGGTCACGCCGGAAATATCGCGGCCTTCGCGCTTGGCCGGCGCGCCGGTCAGCGGAACACCAGCCGTCTTGTGGCTGCCATCGCACCAGGGGCTGTTCTTGGAGGCACCACAGCGGCAAAGCCAGGCCTCACCGCCTTCAATCGGTTCGCCCTTCAGGGCGAGTTCCCCCTTCAGATGCAGTGGGCCGCCGTCGCGCGTGGTGATGATGGTCGCGGTCATGATGCGTTTCTCCGTTCAATGGGTAATGGGATATGTGGTGCCTTAGGCCGCGCCTGACCAGCCCGCCCCGGGATCAATCGGGAAAACCGGCCGCGGCAGGCGCTTCCAGGGGAAATTGACCAGAACGGGGCTCGTCAGGCCCGGCACATCCACTTCCAGAATACGTTCATCGGGGAAGAATTCATCAAAGCCGGCGCGGAAATGCCCGCGCGATTTCACCACCACCACCCGCGCGGCGGCGATATCCACCCCAAACATCTCAATCATGCGCGGTTCATGGCATTGGCGGCGCAGGCTTGCCACCACCACGCGAATGCCGCTGCCTTCCAATTCCAGCAGCGCCGCCGGGCCAAGGTCAAAGGCGCGCCCGGCCATGGTGCCACGCCGGCCAATACCCTTGCCATCGGATAGTTTCACGATGCGCGCGGGCGCTGAGAAGGTCGCGGAAAATTCGCTCGGCTTACGGTTGAAGGTGGCGGTGAACTGCGCCCCCTCCCCGAGCCTATGGGCTTCCTCGGCCAAGTCAGGATCAACGAAATTGGCCAGCACCACGCCCGCCACACCCGCTTCATGCAAGGCACGCAGCACGTAGGCTGTATTGCCGCGCCCACCACCGCCCGGATTATCGGCAACATCGGCAATCAGCACGGTGGCGGCACCTTCCCCCGCCGCCTTGGCGCGGGCGGTGACATCGGCCAAGGACATCAGCTTCGCGACATAGCGCTGCCGATCCGCCCAGGTGGCGCGCGCGATCTCCTGCGCTGCCGCATCAGCAAGCGCCTGATCCCCGCCGCGCGCCGTAACAGTCACCGTCATGCCGCATTTGGGCAAATCGGAAAAAACAAACCCGCCGCAGATGGAGGCATTGGCAATACGCGAATCGCGCGCCATCAGCGCCTCACATTCCGCCATGCGATCCGCATAGGGGCCGCGCGCCGTCAGCAAGCTGACTGATGGCGGCGTGATAGGCAATCGTACAAAACCGCGTGCGAATCGCGCACCACCCAAGGCTTCACGCAGCAAATCAGCCGCATCGGCGGCGCGTTCGCGCATATCCACATGCGGGTTGGTGCGATAGCCGATAAAGGCATCCACTGCGCCAATCAGCTTTTCGCTGATATTGCAATGCAAATCATGGGTGCAAAGGATCGGCACAACAGGCCCGACAATGGCACGCACCATCGCCGCCATGGTGCCATCACTATCCTCATCACCGGTCGCGCTACTCGCGCCATGATTGGCGACATAGACACCATCCAAGGGGAGTGCTGCCGCCAGCCCGGCCCGCATTTCATCCAGCGCATCATTGAGCAGGCTTTGGTCAATGGGGCCCCCAGGTGGGGCCGCCATCACCAGAATCGGCACCGGCTGCCAAGGCCCGGTTTCATCCATCCGCTTGTAGAAACCCGGAATTTCCGATGGCAGATGGCTGACCGGCTGGCGCGCGAGGCGAGAGATGGCTTCCCCTCTTTCCAGGCATTGCCGGGCGAAATCTTCCCTCACCGTGACTGGCGCGAAGGCATTAGCCTCCAGGTGAAGTCCCAGAATGGCAATGCGCGGCGCGCGCGGTTTTGGCTGAAGCATTGCGTTACACCCCTGAGGATAGACGTCTTGCGCGACTTGTATAAACTTGGCCGCCAGAAAGATAATTGAGGGGAAGTTTGCTGGGCACGCAATCCACCAACGCCGAGGCTGGGGCGAAGGCACTGCCGCGTTTCGCGGTGGAATTTGCCGTACCTGACCTGCGTCCTTGGCTTGGCGGCAATGGCGGCATTCCGGGCGTTTGGACCTTCACCGCCGCGGCACCTGGCCCGCATCTTGCCCTTGTAGCGCTGACGCATGGCAATGAAATCGCCGGGGCGGCCGTGCTGGCGGATATGCTCGGCGCGGGGCTTCGGCCTGAACGGGGCAGGCTTAGTCTGATTTTCGCCAATACCGATGCCTTCCTGGCCTTTGATCCGGAAAACCCAACCGCCACGCGCTATCTGGATGAGGATCTGAACCGGCTTTGGGGTGAGGATCGGCTGCAAAGCCCGCGCGATTCGCGGGAAATGCGCCGCGTGCGGGAATTGCTGCCCGTGATCGAAACTGTGGATGTGCTGGTGGATTTGCATTCCATGCTCTGGCCATCGGACCCGATGATACTCGCCGCCGATAACGAACGCGCCATCCGGCTTGGGCAATCGCTCGGCACGCCGCGCCTGACGGTTGCTGATCCAGGGCATATTGCCGGGCGGCGGCTGGTGGATCATGCGCGCTTCACCAAGCCGGGCAGCTCTGCCACGGCGGTGCTGGTGGAAGCAGGCCAGCATTGGGAAAAGGCCACCATCAATGCCATGGCGGAAACGGCGCGCCGCGCGCTTGGGACTTACGGTATTGCAGGCCCAGCCCCGGCCCCCTGGCCAGAGCCGCCCTTGCTGGCGCGCGTGACCGAAACCGTCACCGCCACGTCGCATAACTTCATCTTCGCGCGGGAATTTCGCGGCGGTGAGGTCATTCCCGAAGCCGGTACTGTCATTGCTCAGGACGGCGCGCGTGAGATTCGCACACCCCATGATGATTGCCTGCTGGTCATGCCAACCCCGGTGGCGCCGCGTGGGCATACCGCAGTGCGCCTCGCGCGGTTTGAGGCGCCCTGATCGGGGCGCAGGGCTTGCGCTAAAGCCCGGGCCGGGCTTGCCTGCCGTTCTTGTTTGAATCTGGGGAAGACCAAATGGCTGCCTTGAACCTGATCACCTTTGCCGATGCGGCCGGAAGCCGCGCGGGCGTGCTGCTTTCCGGCGGGCGCGTGCTTGACCTTGCCGTCGCCATGCCGCCGGCGCGCAATATGCTTGCAGTGATTGATGGCGGTGCCGCCATGCTGGCCGCGATCCGCGCACTCGCCGCCCATCCGCCCGCCAATGCGCTGCTGCCGCTGGCCAGTGTTGCGCTGCAAGCCCCCATCCCCAAGCCGCGCCGCAATGTGTTTTGCGTGGGCCGCAATTACATGGACCATGTCGCCGAAGGTGACCGCACGCGCGGCATCACCAACAGTGAAGTGCCGAAATACCCGCAATTCTTCACCAAGGCCGCCGATTGCGTGATTGCCCCCGGTGCGAAAGTGCCAACGCATGAGGGTGTGACCAAATGGCTAGATTATGAGGTTGAGCTGGTGGCGATTATCGGCACCGCCGGGCGCGATATTCCGAAGGAAAAGGCGCTTGACCATGTCTTTGGCTGGACCATCGGCAATGACGTGACGGGGCGCGATTTGCAGCGCCGCCATGGGCAATGGTTCAAGGGCAAGTCGCTGGATCGTTCCTGTCCGCTCGGCCCCGTGATTGTGCCGACGGCGGATCTGAGCGCCGCTGATCTGGCGATTGGTCTCAAGATCAATGGCGAACAGCGGCAAGCGAGCCGCACCAGCAAGATGATTTTCGATGTGCCAGAGATCATCCATCAGCTTTCGGCCGGCTTCACCCTGCTGCCTGGCGATGTGATCATGACTGGCACACCGGAAGGCGTTGGCTATGCCATGCAGCCGCCGCAAACACTCAAGGCTGGCGATGTCATGGAACTGACCATTGAGGGCATTGGTACGCTCACCAATACCATCAGCGACTAAATCCCCTATGGAAATCTGCCTCAGCTTCGACAATGGGCCGGAGCCTGAGGCAACACCCGGCGTGCTGGCAGTGTTGGCGCGCCGGCGCATCCCCGCGATGTTTTTCGTGATTGGCGAAAAGTTGCGTGACCCCAAGGCACGCGCCTTGGCGGCGCGGGCGCGCGATGCCGGGCATGTGATTGGCAATCACACGCTGACGCATGGCGCACCGCTCGGCAGGCGCAGTGCTGCCGAGGCCTTGCATGAAATCACGGAAACTGATGTGCTGCTGGGCGTTCTTGCCGCGCCCGAGCGCTATTTCCGCCCGAATGGCGGCGGCGGTGCCTTGGGCGCACATTTGCTGAATGGTGCGGCAGCGCGGCATTTGATGGCAGCGCAAGCGACCATGGTGCTGTGGAATGCCGTGCCCGGCGATTTCCGCGACGCCGATGGCTGGCCCGCCACGGCCCATGCGATGCTGCGCGCAGCACGTGAACCGGTGATGCTGGTGCTGCATGACCTGCCCAATGGCGCCATGCGGCACCTCGATCGCTTTTTGGGAGAGCTTCAGGATCAGGGCTGGCATTTCCGCCGCGATCCACCGCCCGGCTGCGTGCCACTGCGCCGAGGTGTCCCTGGGCCGGATTTCGCGCGTTATATCACTGGCGCCTGAACGAGCCGCGCCGGGACGCCGGCCACGCGCGCGCCAGGGGGAATACCTTCCACCACCGCCGCACCGGCGCCAATCACCGCGCCAGCGCCGATGGAAATGCCGGGGCGCACCACCGCGCCCGCGCCAATCAAGGCACCCGCACCAATACGCACCCCGCCTGCCAGCACCGCGCCGGGGCCGATATGCGCCGCTTCCCCCACAACGCAGTCATGCTCCACAATCGCGCCGGTATTGATCAACGCGAGCGGGCCGATCTCAGCCTCTGGCCCGATCGCGGCGCGGGCGAGGATGGCGGCCCCCTCCCCGATCCTGGAGCCATGACCGATCAGGGCCGCGGGGTGGATCAGGCTTGGCAGGGCAAAACCGGCGGCGCGCAGCCTGCCAGCAGCAACCAGGCGCTGGGCATTATCGCCAACCGCGGCATGGGCAAGCGTAACCCCCTGCCCGGCCAGTGCAGCCAGCAGGCTTTCATCGCCCAGCACCGGCAGGCCGAGCACCTGCCTAGCCTTGGGCGCAGCATCCACAAAACCGGCAATCTCATAAGCGCCGCCTGAAAGCAGTAAATCGGCCATCGCCTTGCCATGCCCGCCCGCCCCCAGCAGCAGGATGCGCGGGCGGGTCATCGTGCAGGCTCAGGCCGGGGCAGTTCTGCGGCGCGGGGCGGCAGGGCCAGCCCGCCCGGCGCGGCGCCGGTCTGGGCCTGTTGGCCGCCCCCTTCGCGCGCTGGCATGCCACCGGCATTTTCGATCACACGCTGCACCCCGCCCGCCGCCTCCGCCGCCGCGGCAAAGGCGATATCGCCCCAATGCCGGTCCAAAAGCCCGGCCGGGATTTCATTCATTTGCAGCACGCGGCCCAATTCCTGCCCATCACGGCGGGAGACGATCCAAAGGATTTCCACCCTTTGCATGCGCGGCCTGGTGGACACCACATTGACACGGCCATCCGCGGCAAAGCCCGCACCATCCGCCACATCCTGCGCCAGGATGCCCTGATCGCCCAAGGCTTCGCGCATCCGTGCCGTCAGGCTTTCATTGCCATCGCCCGGCGCGCCGCGCACCGGCAACAGATAGATGCGCGGCGGGCCAGACGCGGTGAGTGCGGAAGGCGCCGTGGATTTCCGCGCCGCTTCCGCCCGCAGCAGCAAATCAGCCGCGCGGCGAGAGGCATCATTGGCGACCTCGGCCAGCAGCGCCGCATCAGGCCGCGCCCAATCACGGGCCGGGATGGCGCTGCCTTCGGCCACCCCTTGCGGGGCGCCATCGGGGTCAAACAGGGCATAGCGCGGCACCACGCGATTGCCCTCCAACCGCATGTCCATCTTCAGGTGCCAATCGAGCGGCAGCGGGTCTTCCGCCACGGCCGGGACCTCACGCTTCAGGAGCGCCTGGGCAATGGCGCGGGCGAGGGCCTCCGATTCGGTGGCGGAGAGCATGGCGGCATCGGGCGTTGGGACCGCCAGGCGGTAGGGGGGCGGGACCGCCAGCCTGCCGGCCAGGCCGCCCGGATTGCCGCGGAAGGGTTGGGGCAAATCCCCACAGGCCGCGAGCAGCAGCGGCAAAAGCGCCAGCCAGCCAAAGCTGCGCCGCATCATAGCATGACGCAGGTGGCGAGCAGGGTCAGGAAGCTGAGGACCAGGAACATGACGATATAGGGCATGGACGCTTCATGCCATGGGCGGGCCAAGGCGGGAAGATCGGGGCCGATTTCCCCGGGGCGGTTTCTGTTCTAAGCAAGGGTAAGAATCCCATTTTCCGCATTGGCCTTCGCTTGACATGAACACTGCCCCGATAGCGGCCGAAAAAGCCGCGCCGCGTTACGATTTCAACCGTGCCGAGCCGCGCTGGCAGCAGGCCTGGCAGGACCGCGCCTGTTTTGTGGTGCCCGATGTGCCGCCGGCGGACGCGCGGAAATACTACGTGCTTGAGATGTTCCCCTACCCCAGCGGCAAGATCCATATGGGCCATGTGCGCAATTATACGCTCGGCGATGTGGTGGCGCGCTACAAGCGGGCGCGCGGCCATTTGGTGATGCATCCCATGGGCTGGGACGCCTTTGGCTTGCCGGCGGAAAACGCCGCGCGCGAACGCGGCATCCACCCTGCCAAATGGACCTATGACAATATCGCCAATATGCGCGCGGAATTGCAGCGCATGGGGCTATCGCTTGATTGGGCGCGGGAATTTGCGACCTGCGATGTTGAATATTACGGTCGGCAACAGAAATTGCTGCTCGATTTCTGGCGTGCGGGCCTGGTGGAGCGCAAGGAATCCTGGGTGAATTGGGATCCGGTGGATGGCACGGTGCTCGCCAATGAACAGGTGATTGATGGGCGCGGCTGGCGTTCCGGTGCCTTGGTCGAGAAAAAGCAGCTCAGCCAATGGTTCTTGAGCATCACGAAATTCGCGCCTGATTTGCTGGAGGCGCTTGGCGGGCTGGATCGCTGGCCGGAACGCGTGAAGCTGATGCAGTCGAATTGGATCGGGCGGAGCGAAGGGGCGAAAGTACGGTTCAAGCTGGCGGAAGCGGCGGCTGATATTTCAGAGATTGAAGTGTTTACAACTAGACCCGACACAGTTTTCGGCATGTCCTTCCTGGCCGTTGCGGCGGAGCATCCCTTGGCGGCGGCCGCTGGGGCGCGCGATGCCAAAGCCGCGGAATTCATCGCCGAATGCCGCCGCATGGGCACATCCGAAGCCGCCATTGAACAGGCGGAAAAGCGCGGCTTTGATACGGGCTTCCGGGTCAAGCACCCCTTCAACGGGCGCGAATACCCTGTCTGGATCGCGAATTTCGTGCTGATGGAATATGGCACCGGCGCGATTTTCGGCTGCCCCGCGCATGACCAGCGCGATTTGGATTTTGCGCGCAAATACGGGCTTTCCGTGACGCCGGTGGTGCTGCCCCCTGGCGCCGATGCCGCGACCTTCAGCGTGGGCGATGTTGCGCATACCGAAGATGGTGTTGCGTATAATTCTGGTTTCCTGGATGGGCTGGGTGTTGCGGCTGCCAAGCGGCGCGTGATTGATGAACTCGAAAAGCTCGGCGCCGGCCAGGGCATCGTGAATTGGCGGCTGCGCGATTGGGGCGTTTCGCGCCAACGCTATTGGGGCTGCCCCATTCCCTTCATCCATTGCGATGATTGCGGCGTGGTGCCCGTGCCGGATGATCAATTGCCGGTGCGCCTGCCGGATGATGTGGATTTCGCCAAGCCCGGCAATCCCTTGGACAATCACCCAAGTTGGAAGCATGTCGCTTGCCCGAAATGCAGCAAGCCCGCGCGGCGGGAAACCGATACCTGCGACACCTTCGTCGATTCCTCCTGGTATTATGCGCGCTTCTGCTCACCGCGCGCGGCAGAGCCGGTGACGAAAGGCGCGGTGGATGGTTGGCTGCCGGTTGATCAATATATAGGCGGCATTGAACACGCGATTTTGCATTTGCTCTATTCGCGCTTCTTCTCCCGCGCAATGAAGGAAGCGGGGCATCTTTCCGTGGATGAACCCTTCGCCGGGCTGTTCACGCAAGGCATGGTCCAGCATGAAAGCTACAAGGGCGCCGATGGCCGCTGGCTTTATCCGGAGGAGGTGGAATTCGCCGTAGCGGCGGATGGCACGCGCAGCGCCACCGTGAAGGGCAGCACGGAAGCCGTGACGATTGGCCGGGTTGAGGCCATGTCCAAATCCAAGCGCAATACGGTGGACCCCGGCGCGATCATCGCGAAATACGGCGCCGATACGGCGCGCTGGTTCATCCTGTCCGACAATCCGCCCGAACGCGACATGGAATGGACGGAAGCAGGTGTGGCGGGTGCCTATCGCTTCACGCAGCGCGTGTTTCGCATTGTGGAAGCGGCCCTCCCTGCCCTGCCGCCAGCCGGCGCGTTGCCAGAAGATGCCGGCAAGGGGCTGCGGCGCGCGACGCATCGCGCCATCGCAACGGTGACCGAGGCTTTGGAGACCTTCGCCTTCAATGTCGCGGTGGCGCGGCTTTATGAATTCGCCAATGCCATTGAAACGGCGAAGGATGCGCCGGGTGGCGCAAAGCGGGAAGCGCTTGAGATGTTGGCGCGGCTTGCCGCACCGATGATGCCGCATTTGGCCGAAGAAGTTTGGTCCCTGCTGCGCCCAAATGATGCAGCACTGGTCGCCGAACTCCCCTGGCCGGAAGCCGATGCCGCCTTGCTGGTGGCGGAAAGCGTGACCCTTGCCGTGCAGGTGCTTGGCAAGCTCCGCGCCACTATCGAGGTGCCGGTGGGGGCGAGCGAGGAAGAGATTTTTGCGGCTGCGGAGGCTGAGGAAAATGTGCAGCGTGCCCTGGGTGGCAAGCCCATCAAAAAGCGCATCCATGTACCGGGTCGGGTGGTGAATTTTGTCATCTAGACGCGCCCTTATCGCGCTTGGCCTGCCGCTGCTGGCGGCAGGCTGCGGTTTTCGGCCCATGTATGGCCCGGGCAATGGGCAAGAGGATGCGCAAGTCGCGGCATCGCTCGCGGCGGTAAAGGTGGGGCTGATCACCGAACGCCAGGGACAATTGATGCGGAGACGCCTGGAAGAGGGCCTGGCACCCAAAGGCCGAGAGGGCGTGCAGCCGCGATATGATCTACGCGTCGGGCTTGGCTATGCCGTCGAGCTTCAGGGCGTTCGCCGCGACGGTGCTCCAAGCCGGGTGCGCTTCACTGCAACGGCCAATTGGCTTCTCTTCGATGTTGGGGCGCCGCCGCGTGAAATTACCCGCGGCACGGAGCGCGCCTTTGATGCCTATGACATTCCGGAGAATCAGTTTTTTGCCGCTGATGTCGCCCGCGACACCATGGAGCGCCAATTGATCGAACAATTGGCGCAGCAGATCCTGCAACAGCTCGCCATATATTTCCGCACCGCACCTCAAGGCGCGGCGCCGGCCTGATCATGGCCAAGATTGATGCGCGGCGCATTGCGGGCTTCCTGGCCCATCCTCCGCCAGCCACGCGCGTGGTGCTGATTTATGGCGATGATCTGGGGCTGGTGCGCGAAAGGGTGGATCACCTGACGCGCGCCGTGGTGGGTGATGATCCTTTCGGCCTGGTGGAAGTCCCGCGCGAGGCCGCCAGCCGTGACACCAGCATCCTGGCCGGTGAGGCCGCGCAACCTGCGCTGACCGGTGGGCGGCGCCTGGTGCGCGTGCGTGATGCGACAGATGGCCTGGCCAATGCCGCCAAGGCCGCGCTGGCAGGTCCGGGCCCCGGCATTGTGCTGCTGGAAGCCGGCGCCCTGTCCGGCAATAAGGGTCTTCGGCCGGCGCTGGAACGCGCCAATGACGCAGCGGCGGTGATTGCCTGCTACCCCGAAACCGGGGCTGAGCTGGAAGCAAGCCTTGGGCGCATGTTGAAGGAACGCGGCGTGGCGGCCGATAGCGGCGCGCTTGCCTTCATGGCCGCGCGGCTTGGCGAAAACCGACTGCAAATCCGCCAGGAAGTGGAAAAATTGGCGCTTTATGTCGGCCCCGCCAAACGCGTCACGGAAGAAGACGCGATGGCCTGCATCGCTGAAGGTTCAACGCTTGATCTTGACCAGGCGCTGCTGGCGGCAACGGCAGGCGATGCCGCGCTCACGGATCGTGCCTTGGATCAGGCCTTTGCCGAAGGCGCGGCGGCGGTGCAGGTGGTGCGCGCGGCACTCAGGCATGTGCAGCGCTTGCATCTGGCCGCACTTGCCATGGCGAAGGGCGCAAGCCCTGGCGATGCGCTATCTTCCCTGCGGCCCCCAGTGTTTTTCAAAAGCCGTCCGGCTTATGAAAGGGCGCTGCGCCTGTGGCCCGCGCCGGCCCTGGCCGCAGCTGGTGATGCGTTGTTGGAAGCGGAACGCCAAACCAAGACAACGGGCATGCCGGATCAGGCGATTGCCCGCGCTGCGGTGATGGCGCTGGCCCGCGAAGCGGTGCTGCGGCGGCGTTAAGTTCTGATAAAATCAGCGATCTTCGCGTTTTGCCGCAAGGCAGCCAAATCAGCGGCATCCGGCAATTGCGGCCGGTCACGCTCGGCCGCCACCAAACACAGGAAGCCAAGCGGCGCATCTTCAGCCGCGCGAAACTGATGCCATTGCAAGGGGCCGATTTCGATCAAATCATGTTCGGCGATATCGGTGATCTCATCACCCACCAGGCAGGCGCCACGCCCGCGCAGGATCAGCACCCAATGGATATGTTCATGGCGTTCCAACGTGGAATGGCCGCCGGGCTGCACCTCAAAATAGCGCCACTGCACGGGGAGTGATTCCGCGCCTTCGAACAGGATTTGTCGCGTGACATCCTTGTAAGGGCCGCCTTCCTTGTAGGACAGGACGGGTACGTTTTGCCAGCCAAAGGCATTGAAGCGACGCACGGTCATTCGGCGGCCTTTCCGGCGGCAACGGCGTTTTCGATCACCCGGATGAAAGCGCGTGCGCCAATTTCGGGATCGGGCGAATGGCGCATCAGCGCGCCGCCAATCAGAAACACGGCGTCATGGCCAAAGGCCGCCACCATGCTGTCAATGCGTTCAATGGACATGCCACCCGCCGGGGAAGGGAAACCGGGTCTCACATCACCCAAGGGTTCCTGCATGGCAATGGCCAAATCGCGGCATTCCTGTTCGGTGAAGGTAAAGCGCCCGCCGGCATTGGGAAAGACCGAGATATCCGCCCCAAAAACCCGGAACAGCCGCCCAAGCAGCATGGCCGGCGTCATGCCATGTTCGGGGTCATGGAAATGCGTCCCCGAAAAGCTTGGATGCGCCATCACCGCCAAGCCGTATTTGCGCGCCAAATGAAACCCCGTGTCAGGCCCGATCAGCAGCGGCGCAATCAGCGCACCGGCACAGCCCTCAGCCGCCGCGAAGGCCATTTGGTCTTCGATTTGGTCAAACCGCCCTGAGACCATCGGGAAATAGAGCGTCTTCCGCCCAGTCCTGGCATTGGCGTTGCGGATCGCTTCCTGAAGGCGGGCCACCCTTTCCTTGAAGGGGTGGAAGGGCTGATCCATCAGCCCGTGATCATCCTTGATCACATCAAGCCCGCCAAGCGCATAACCACTGGCAAGCCGGGCCAATTCCGGCACGGAAAGCCCCAAGGGCTTGATCGCCGTTGCCGCCAAGGGCCGGCCAAAAACGCCAAGCTTCTCCCGCAACCCCACCACCCCAAAGCCCGGCCCGCCAAAGGCGCGCAGCTGTTCGGGCGTCAGGCGGATATTAATGATTTTGATGCCCCGCCTGATCGAGATATTGCCGAAAATGACATTCAGCAAATTGGGGATCGAATTATTGACGATATCGGCGCGGTAGCTGATGGCGACATCGAAAGCCCGCGATGGCGGCGCGCAGGGCGTAATGGCCTCCACCTGGCCCACAATCCCGGCATCCCAAATGGCCAGCGGCACGCAATCGGCCGGGATTTCGACCGTTTCCTCAAGGCAGATATCCTTGGCATGGGCTTCAATCGGCCGGGCATCATCCGGGGTGATGCGATAGAGAATCTGAAACCGCGGCGCGCCCATAAAACCCTAAAACCTCTCCAAGCCTGCCAAGGGCAGCCAAACCGCGTTTGGCTTGCCCCGCCCCCTTCACGAAAAAGCTATTATCGCGAAGTTGGGCCTTGGCGATAGGCGGGCGGCGGCCAGGGTTCAACCCTGCTTGCCGGGGGCGGTTTCCACCCAGCGCAAATAGGGCCGATCCGCCTTCCAGCCCTGCGGGAAAAGCTTCGCTGCTTCGGCATCGGGGATGGAGGGCGGGATGATCGCCCGCCCACCGGGGCGCCAATTCACCGGCGTTGCCAGCTTGGCGCCATCGGTCAATTGCAGGCTGTCAATCACGCGCAAAATCTCATCAAAATTGCGCCCGGCGCTCGGCGGATAGGTCATGGTGAGCCGCACCTTATGCGCGGGGTCAATCACATAAACCGTCCGCACGGTGATGCTTGGACCCGTATCGGGATGCACCATGCCATAAAGGTTTGAGACCTTGCGATCAGGGTCGGCGATCATTGGGAAATTCACCGCATGGCCCTGGGTTTCCTTGATGTCAGCTTCCCACCCCGCATGGTTGGTCAGCGGGTCCACCGAAAGGCCAATCACCTTCACGCCGCGCTTGTCGAATTCCGGCTTCAGCCGCGCGGCTTCGCCCAATTCCGTGGTGCAGACCGGCGTGAAATCCTTGGGGTGGCTGAACAGCACCACCCAGGCGGCGCCCTTCCATTCATGAAAGCGGATCGGGCCGGTGGTGGTTTCCGCCGTGAAATCCGGGGCAATCTGGCCGAGTTGCAGGCTCATTTGACTAGTCCTTTGCTGTGAAAGCGCAGAAAACGCGCGGCGCAGTTCAACGCGTGGCGATCCATTCAGGTTCATCAACCGGCACCAGATCAGGCAGGTTCACCACCACTTCCTCGGTGCCGGAACGCACGAGCGCGCAATGCAGCACCTCGGTCGCCGAGGCATTGATTTCCTGATGCGGCACATAAGGCGGTACCAGGAAGAAATCGCCCGCGCGCGCTTCGGTGATGAATTCCAGCCGATCACCCCAACGCATATGGGCCGTGCCGCTGATGATATAGATCACGCTTTCCAGCGCGCCGTGATGATGCGCGCCGGTGCGCGAATTGGGCTCGATCCGATTGGTGCCGGCCCAAAGCGCGACCGAGCCGGTGCGCGCGCCGCTGATCGCGACTTCGCGGTTCATGCCAAGGGTTTCGGGCGTATCGGAACTTTTTGCATTCGCGCGCACATGCTTGATGCCGCGGCTGCGCCAATCAATCGGGTTCAGGCTATCGGGCATGGGGGTTCTCCTTCAGGGTCAATCGGGTTGCGCGCCGGTGCGGCGCACCAAAGCGGGCCAGCGCCGCGCTTCGGCCTGGATCAGGCTTGCGAATTGGGCGGGGCCTTGGCTGGTCACTTCAAAACCCTGGGCGGTGAGTTGTTCCGCGACCTCTGGCTTCGCCAAAATGCGTTCCAGGGCGCCAGCCAGGCGCCGGATCGCCGCCGGGGAGGTGCCGGCGGGGGCCAGAATGCCCTGCCAGGTAATCACCTCAAATTCC
Source organism: Roseomonas sp. (assembly GCA_020249865.1). Lineage (GTDB taxonomy): Bacteria > Pseudomonadota > Alphaproteobacteria > Acetobacterales > Acetobacteraceae > Neoroseomonas. The sequence continues at coordinate 37,804 of JADCEV010000118.1, forward strand.
GCAAAACCTGATTCGGCGATGGTGGGCACCTCTGGCAGGGCGGGGACGCGCTTGGCGCTGGTGACGGCAAGCGCGCGCAGCCGCCCGGCGTGGATATGTTCAATGGCGGCCGGCAGGGTGACGAATAGCGCCTGGATATGCCCCGCGACCAGATCAATCACGGCAGGCCCGCCACCGCGATAGGGCACATGGGTGAAACTAAGCCCGGCATCCTGCGCAAACAGCGCCCCGGCCAAATGCCCAATGGACCCATTGCCTTGGGACGCCAACGTCAGCTTGCCATACGCCTGCCGCGCCCAGGCGATGAAGCCCGCCACATCCCGCGCGGGGGCTGAGGGGTGCACCACCAGCACCTGCGGCGCGCGGACCGCTTCAATCACCGGGCTGAAATCCTTGACGGGATCAAAGCCAACCCGCGGGTAAAGCGCGGGGTTGATCGTCAGCGGGTCAGAGCCCACCAACAGGGTCAGCCCATCCGGCGCGGCGCGCGCCACCAATTCAAAGGCGATATTGCTGCCCGCGCCCGGCTTGTTTTCGGTGACGACATTCTGGCCCAAAGCCTCGGTCAAATGTCGCGCCAGCAGGCGGCCCAGAATATCCAGGCTGCCGCCGGGGGCGACGGGGACCACGATGCGCAGCGTACGGTCTGGGTTCCAGACGGTATCGGCCTGCGCCGGGGTGGTGAGCATGCCGGCGGCGGCGAAAAGGGCAGAGCGGAGCAGCAGGTCGCGGCGGAGGGTCATGGCGGTAAAATCCAGGTTTGTTGGAAATATTTTTCTCTCAAATCGTGAAAAACATCAAGAAAAAAGATTTTATTTTCTCAAGCAAACCCTCGCCAAAGGCTTCCATGCCGCGCGGCGCTGGGAAGATTATTCTCCTCTACACCACCCACAGGCTTGGACGGGCGCGGTAGCCCGTGCCAATACTCGCGCCATGACGCCGCAGGACTTCATCCGCAAATGGAAGGCCAATACCCGCGCCGAACGCGCCGCGGTGCAGGAGCATTTCATTGACCTCTGCGCCCTGCTGAACGAACCAACACCCAATACGGACCCAACCGGCGCGACCTATGCCTTTGAAAAGGGCGCCACCAAGGCCACGGGCGGCGAAGGCTGGGCGGATGTTTGGAAGCGCGCCTGTTTCGGCTGGGAATACAAGGGCAAGCACAAGGATTTGGAAGCGGCCCATCGGCAGCTATTGCTCTATGCCGGCGCGCTGGAAAACCCGCCGCTGCTGATCACTTCCGATATCGAACGGATCGTCATCCGCACCAATTGGACCAATGCGGTCAGCGCCCGGCATGAAGTGACGCTGGAAGACCTTCAGGACCCCGCCAAACGCGCCCTGCTGAAAGCCGCCTTCAGTGAACCCGATAGGCTGCGCCCCACCAAAACCCGCCAGGCGCTAACGGAACAGGCCGCCGCTGATTTCGCCGAACTTGCCCGCCGGCTGCGCGCGCGTGGGCATGACCCGCATGATGTCGCGCATTTCGTCATTCGGCTGGTGTTCTGCCTGTTTGCCGATGATGTGGCGCTGCTGCCGCAAGGGCTGTTTGAGCGCATGCTGCACGCCGCCCAGGCCAATCCGCCGCGCTTCGCGGATTTCGCTTCCCGCCTGTTCCGCGCCATGAAGGACCCCGGCGGCGAAATTGATTTCACCCCCGTGCCCTGGTTCAATGGCGGCCTGTTCGATGATGATACCGCGCTGGCGCTGGACCTTGCGGATATCAAGCTGCTGGCGCGGGTTGCCGCTTTGGATTGGGCGGAAATAGACCCTTCCATCCTGGGCACGCTGTTTGAACGTGGGCTGGACCCGGATAAGCGCAGCCAGCTTGGCGCCCATTACACAGACCGCGAAAAGATTGGCCGGCTGGTGGATGCCACCATCACGCGCCCCTTGCTGGCGGAATGGGCCGGCGTGAAGGCCGGCATTGCCGCCGCGCTGGAAAGGGAAGCCGCCGCCACCAACACGCGCGCCAAGAACAAGGCAGCGGCTGAGGCCAGCGCGGCCTATAAGGTTTTTCTCGACCGGCTGAGGGGTTTTCGCGTGCTGGACCCGGCCTGCGGTTCCGGCAATTTTCTCTATCTGGCCTTGCTGGCGCTGAAGGATCTTGAAGTTCGCGCGTCAGTGGAGGCTGAGGCTTTGGGCCTGCCGCGCGAATTTCCCCAAGTGGGGCCGGAAGCGGTTTGCGGCATTGAAATCAACCCCTATGCCGCAGAATTGGCGCGGGTTTCGGTATGGATCGGCCATATCCAATGGGCGCGGCGCAATGGGCTGCCGCTGCCATCAGACCCTGTCTTGCGCCCGCTGCAAACCATTGAATGCCGCGATGCGGTGCTGACGCCGGATGGCCAGCCCGCCCCTTGGCCGAAGGCCGATGCCATTATCGGCAATCCGCCCTTTTTGGGTGACAAGGCGATGATCGGCACCCTCGGTGAGGATTACACGACGAGGCTGCGCGCCGCCTATGCCGGGCGCCTGCCCGGCGGGGTGGATTTGGTGTGCTATTGGTTCGAACGCGCGCGGGAGGAATTGGCCGCCGGACGGGCGGAGCGTGTTGGCCTGGTGGCGACGCAAGCGATCCGCAAAGGCGCAAGCCGCAGCGTTCTTGACCGCATTCAGGCGGATGCGACAATTTTCGAGGCTTGGAGTAATGAGCCTTGGAATCTTGACGGTGCCGATGTGCGCGTTTCGCTGGTGGCGTTTGCAAAACAGCATGACGGGCCAGTGATGCTTGATGGCGCTGCGGTGCCGACCATTCACGCCGATCTTTCAGGTGGTGGTGCGAACCTGACCACGGCGCGCGGCCTTGCGGAGAATATGCGCCTTTCCTTTCAAGGCCCTGTAAAGGTTGGTCCCTTCGATGTGGATGGCGCAATAGCGCGGGGCTGGCTTACCGCACCGCTGAATGCCAATGGCAAACCCAATACCGATGTTGTGCGGCCCATCATGAACACAGCCGACATCACCGGGCGTTCTTCTGATACCTGGATTGTTGATTTCGCCAGCCTCAGCGAAGCAGCGGCCGCGTTTTATGCCGCGCCTTTCGCGCATGTAGTGCGGGAGGTTAAGCCACTCCGGGAGAAGAACCGGCGCGGGCGGCGGGCCGAAAAATGGTGGCAGCACGGCGAAACCGTGCCGGGATTGCGCGCCGCCTTGGCACCATTCACGCGCTATATCGCAACACCCCGGGTCGCGAAGCATCGGCTTTTTGTTTGGCTTGCCGCGCAGGTTTTGCCCGATAGTCGCGTTTTCGCAATCGCCCGCGACGACGACACAAGTTTCGGCATTCTGCACAGCCGTTTTCATGAAGCCTGGGCGCTCGGCCATGCCTCACGGCACGGCGTTGGCAATGATCCAACTTATAACAACCAAACCTGCTTCGAAACCTTCCCCTTCCCAGATGGCCTGACCCCAAACCTGCCCGCCGCATCCTATGCCGAAGAACCGCGCGCCATGGCCATTGCCGAAGCCGCGCGCGCCTTGGTCGAAGCCCGTAACCGCTGGCTCAATCCGGAAGATTTGGTGGAAATAGTGCCAGAGGTCGTGCCCGGCTTCCCGGACCGCATCCTGCCGCGCAATGCCGCCGCCGCGCAGGCACTGAAGGCGCGCACCCTGACCAAGCTCTACAACACGCGCGGCACCCCTGAAGGCGCCTGGCTTGATGGGCTGCATCAACGCCTGGATGAAGCCGTGGCCGCCGCCTATGGCTGGCCCGCAACCATCAGTGAAGAAGATGCGCTCGCCGCGCTACTCGCGCTAAATCACGCGCGCCCGGCGGCTGGCTGAAACACTGCAAAGCAAAGGGAGGAAAGGTGAGCCGAGGAACGCCTGCCGTCCCTCGGCCGCCGCACGCGCCTACTAGCAGGGCAGGCCCGCCGGCAACGTGAAGCATCACCTTCTACCGATGAGATTATTGCAGCGCCCGGCGCCCAGCAAGAAAAATCCGCAAAGGCAAGGCAAAAAAATGAGGGGCTCTGCCAGACAGGCCCCTCTGCTCCGCAGATTATGACGAGGATCTGGCCTCCCTACAGCGGTCACGCTCCTGCGTTTATCGGCCCAACTGGCGCAGATCAAGAAGAATCATCGCCTGAAGCTGGGCCGTCTGGCGATTTCGCTTGGCTCAAAAATGCTTTAACACCCTTTCGCAATGCAGCACGGCGAAGCGGGGGCCTAGGCCATGGCGGAAATCTACTTCTTTGAAGACCTGACGGTGGGGCTGACCGCCAAATTTTCCAAAACCATCACGGAAGCGGATATCGTGCTGTTCGCCGCCGTCACCGGCGATACCAACCCGATGCATCTGGATGCGGAATATGCCGCGACCTCGATCTTCAAGGAACGCATCGCGCATGGGATGCTCGCCGCCGGCCTGATCACCAAGGTGCTGGGCACGCAGCTTCCCGGGCCGGGCACCATCTACATGTCGCAAACGCTGAAATTCCGCGCCCCGGTGAAAATTGGGGAGACCGTCACCGCCATTGTCGAAGTCGCGGCACTCCACCCCGAAAAGCACCGCGCGACGCTGAAAACCGTGTGTCTCGTCAAGGGTGAACCAGTGCTGGAGGGGGAGGCTTATGTCTCCGTCCCCTCCCGCACCGCCATTACCAAGGCAGCGGAGTAAGCCCATGCGCCGCGTTTGCGTCTTTGCCGGCTCCGCCGCCGGCGCCCGCCCTGAATATGCCGCCGCCGCCGCCGCGCTGGGGCAGGAGATCGCCGCACGCGGGCTTGGCCTGGTTTATGGCGGGGGCGGCGTTGGGCTGATGGGCGCGGTTTCCGCCGCCGCGCAGGCCGCAGGAGCTGAGGTGATTGGCATCATCCCCCATGGGCTGGTGGCGCGCGAAGCCGGTGCCAAGCAGCTCAAGGATATGCGCGTGGTTGGGTCCATGCATGAACGCAAGGCGCTGATGGCCGAGCTTTCCGATGGCTTCATCGTGCTGCCCGGCGGCTATGGCAGCCTGGAAGAAGCCGTGGAAACGCTCACCTGGTTGCAGCTTGGCATTCAACGCAAGGGCATCGTTTTCGTGGACACACTCGGCTATTGGCAGAAGCTGATGGGTGCACTTGATCACATGGTGGCGGAAGGCTTTGTGCGGGCGGAAATGCGCGAAGCGGCCATGCTGGCGCCGGATGGTGCGGCGGCGCTGGATGCTTTGGCACGCTTCACGCCGCCAGATGTGCCGCGCTGGCTGAAGCCTGGGGAAGCCTGATGGCAGCGCAAATCTTCTCCGATTGGCGTTCCATCCCGAAGGAAGCGCGTGGTGCAACCGTCGCGCTTGGCAATTTCGATGGCGTGCATCTGGGGCATGTCGCCGTGCTGAAGGCAGCGCAGGCGGCGCGGCCTGATCTGCCGCTGGCGGTGCTGACCTTCGAGCCCCATCCGCGCGAACACTTTCGCCCCGATGATCCGCCCTTTCGGCTGACGCTGCTGCCGGCCAAGGCGGCTTGCCTTGCGGAAGCCGGCGCGCGCTTTGTCTATGCGCTGCGTTTTGATGATGATTTCGCGGCACTTTCGGCGGAAGCCTTTGTGGATCAGGTGCTGCACAAAGGACTGGGGGCGAAGCATTTGGCGAGCGGCCCTGATTTCGCCTTCGGCAATCGGCGCGGCGGCGATGTGCGCTTTCTGGCGCGGGAGGCCGCCGCGCGCGGCATGGGGCTTTCCATTGTGCCGCCGGTGGAACAGGGGGGAGAGGCCATTTCCTCCACCCGCATCCGCCGACTGTTACAGGATGGCTATCCGGACCGCGCGGCGGAAAAGCTGGGGCGCGCTTGGGAAATTCGCGGCACGGTGGTGCATGGGGATAAGCTTGGGCGGGTGCTCGGCTGGCCCACGGCCAATATCTGGCTCGATCGGCATTTGGAACCGGCGCGCGGTGTCTATGCGGTCACGGTAGCGCTGCCGGGCGGCGGGACGGCGAAGGGGGTCGCCAATATCGGGCGCCGGCCGACGCTGGGCGGCGATAAGGTGACGCGGTTGGAGGTTTATATCTTCGACTTCGCGGGCGATATTTACGGCCAGGAGATTGGCGTACGGCTGGTGCAATTCCTCAGGCCCGATGCGAAGTTTGACGGGTTGGAAACGCTGAAGGTTGCGATTGAACAGGATGTGGCGAATGCCCGTGCGGCGCTGGCTTGACCACCCGCATGGCCCGCGCCCATAAGCGCCCCCATGAAAATCGTGTTGATACCGGCGCGAATTACCCGCCCGGCCTTCCGCTGAAGGCCGGGAAGCTCCAGCCCCGTATCGTTCACCTTAGCCGCCGCGCTCCGGTGGCCCCTTTCAGCCCGCAAGGCTCAAAACCATGAATGACAGCCCCAAAGAGGCCCGCGATTATCGCGGCACCGTCTTCCTGCCGCAGACCGGCTTTCCCATGCGCGGCGATTTGCCCAAGCGCGAACCGGATATGTTGGCGCGCTGGGCGCGCCTGAAACTGTGGGAAAGGCTGCGCGCTCAGTCCAAGGGGCGCGAGACATTCGTGCTGCATGATGGCCCGCCCTATGCCAATGGCAATCTGCATATCGGCCATGCGCTGAATAAGATTTTGAAGGATGTGATCAACCGCGCCGCGCAAATGGCGGGGTTTGATGCGAATTACGTCCCCGGCTGGGATTGCCACGGCCTGCCGATTGAATGGAAGGTTGAAGAAGAATACCGCAACAAGGGCCGCGACAAGGATGCGGTGCCGGTGTTGGATTTCCGCGCCGAATGCCGCGCCTATGCCGAACATTGGCTTGAAGTGCAGCGGGAGGAATTCATCCGTCTTGGTGTCGCCGGTGATTGGGCGGATCGCTATGCGACGATGGATTTTGCCTCGGAAGCCGCGATTGCCGCTGAGATCGGCAAGTTTCTGATGAATGGCTCACTCTATCGCGGGCTGCGCCCCGTGATGTGGAGCCCGGTTGAGAAAACCGCGCTGGCGGAAGCGGAGATTGAATATCACGACCACATCAGCCCGACACTGCATGCGAAATTCCGCATCCTGAAAGCGAATGCCGCTGATCTGGTGGGCGCGGATGTGGTGATCTGGACCACGACACCCTGGACCATGCCGGGCAATCGTGCGGTCGCTTATGGGGCGGAAATTGATTATGCGCTGGTGCATGTCGAAGGCTTGGCTGAGAAATCCTATCTGAAGGTGGGCGACCGGCTGCTGGTGGCGCTGCCCTTGCTGCCGCAGTTTGAAAAGGATGCCGGGGTCGGCACGCATAGCATCAAGCGCGTGATCAAGGGCGCGGAACTTGCCGGCGCGATTGCTGCTCATCCGCTGCGCGGGCATGGCTATGATTTCGATGTACCGCTACTGCCCGGTGATTTCGTCACCACCGAAGCCGGCACGGGCTTTGTGCATATCGCGCCTGGCCATGGTGAGGATGACTTCAATCTGGGCCGCGCACATAACCTGCCGATCCCGGAAACCGTGAATGATGACGGCACCTTCACCCATCACGCGCCGGGGTTTGAGGGCTTGCATGTCTTCAAGGCGCATACGGCGGTTTATGCGGCGATGGAGGCAGCGGGGACCCTCGCTGCCACGGGCAAGCTGAGCCATAGCTATCCGCATAGCTGGCGGTCCAAGAAGCCAGTGATTTTCCGCGCGACCCCGCAATGGTTCATCGCGATGGATGATGCCAATGCGATCCGCGCCAAATCACTGGACGCGATTGCCAAGACGCATTTCGTGCCGGATGCGGGACGAAACCGCATCGGTTCCATGGTGGCGGCGCGGCCGGATTGGTGCATCAGCCGCCAGCGCGCCTGGGGCGTGCCGATCCCGGTATTCGTGGATCGCCGCACGGGCGAGCCCTTGCGTGATCCCGCGATCATGGATCGCATTGTGGCGGCCTTCACCGCGGAAGGGGCGGATGCCTGGTATAAGCCTGGTGCCGCGGCGCGCTTCCTGGGTGAAGGGCGTGATCCGGCTGCGTATGAGCAGGTGATGGATATTGTGGATGTCTGGTTTGAATCGGGCTCCACCCATGCCTTTGTGTTGCCGCCGCGCGGCCTGCCTTTCCCGGCTGATCTTTATCTGGAAGGCTCAGACCAGCATCGTGGCTGGTTCCATTCCTCGCTGCTGGAATCGGTTGGCACCAATGGTGTCGCGCCCTTCAAGGCCGTGCTGACGCATGGTTTTGTGCTGGATGAGCAGGGGCGGAAAATGTCCAAATCCATGGGCAATGTGACCGCGCCGCAGGATGTGATGAAGCAATATGGCGCGGATATTCTGCGCCTGTGGGTGATGAATTCCGATACCGCGCTTGACCTGCGCATTGGCCCCGAAATCCTGAAGCAGCAGGCGGAGCTGTATCGGCGCATCAGGAATACGCTGCGCTGGCTGCTCGGCAATATGGATGGTTTCTCGGAAGATGAGATCGTTCCTTACGGTGAATTGCCGGAGTTGGAGCGCTGGTTGCTGCATCGGCTGACGGAATTGGATGCGAAGATCAGGCGTGCGGTGGAAACCCATGACTGGACCGGGGTTTATCCGGAAATCCATCAATTCTGCGCGACTGATCTCTCAGCCTTTTACTTCGATATCCGCAAGGACAGCCTCTATTGCGATGCGCCGGATGCGCTGCGCCGGCGTGCCGCGCGGACCGTACTCGATATCCTCCATCGCTGTCTTTGTGCCTGGTTTGCGCCAGTCTTGGTGTTCACGGCTGAGGAAGCCTGGTTGGCGCGTTTCCCGGATGAGGAGGGGAGTGTGCATTTGCTCGACTTCCCCTTTGTGCCGGAGGGGTGGAAGGATCAGGCGCTGGCCGCGAAATGGGCGCGCTTGCGGGAATTGCGCCGCGCCGTGACGGGTGCGTTGGAGCGTGCGCGTGTGGCGCAGGAGATTGGTTCATCCTTGCAGGCCTCGCCTGTCTTGCACGTGGCGCCTCAGGATGCCGCGCTGTTGACGCCTGAGTTATGGGCAGAGCTTTGCATCACCTCGGGCTTCGCGCTTTCGTCCGATGTGGCGCCCGAGGGTGCCTTTGTGGCTGATGGTGTTGCCGATGCTGCTGCGGTGTTCCGCGCTGCCCCTGGTGTGAAGTGTGACCGCTGCTGGCGCGTCCTGCCCGAAGTCGGTGAATGTAGTGCCCACCCCACGCTTTGCCGCCGCTGCGACGCAGTGGTCGAGGCGCTTTAATGAAGGCGGGGTCCGGGGAGACACTGTCTCCCCGGCGGGGGTCTGGGGGCAGCGCCCCCGGTCTTTTCCGCCTTGGTTTATTGTTTGCGGGGCTTATTTTCGTTTTCGACCAATTGTCGAAGTGGTGGGTGTTGGATGTAGTGCTGTTACCAGAGCGCCAGAACATCCCCTTGTTTTCGGCTGGCCCTTTCGGCCTTGATCTGACCATGGTCTGGAATCGGGGTGTCACTTTCGGCCTGTTTTCCGGCGATGGCCCTTGGAATCATTTGATTTTGGCCGGGCTTGCGGTCGCGATTGCGGTGTTTCTGCTGCGTTGGCTGGCGCGGGCGGAGGGGCGGTTGGTGGCTTTGGCGCTGGGTGCCGTGATTGGCGGTGCCTTTGGCAATGTTGTGGATCGCGTGCGTTTTGGGGCGGTGGTTGATTTCGTGGATACCTATGCCTGGGGCTGGCATTGGTATGTGTTCAATGTGGCGGATGCCGCGATTGTTTGTGGGGTTGGGGTGCTTTTGTTGGATGCCTTGTTGCCGCCACGCCGAACGCCTAAAGATAGCGCATGACTCGGCGTCTCAAGACCTTTTTGCCTGCTTTTTCGCTGCTGCTGCTGGTCGGCTGCGGGGAGAATACCGCGCGTTCGCTTGGCTTTATTCGTGATGCGCCAGATGAATTCCGCGTGACCACAAGGGCGCCGCTTTCCATGCCGCCGGATATGGCGGGGGGATTGCCGCCGCCGCGCCCTGGCGCGGTGCGCCCGATGGAGCGTAGCGCGCGTGAGGAGGCGGAGGCGGTGTTGGTACCATCCCTGGCGCTCAGGGACCCGCGCCAGCAGCCGCGTGCGGCTGGGGGCAGTGTGGGTGAGATTGCCTTGTTGCAGTCGGCTGGCCCGGCCCCTTCGCGCGATATTCGTCGCCAGGTGGATGAGGAAAGCCAAAGGCTTGACCGGCCACCGCGCGATTTGGCGGATCGCTTGATTTTCTGGCGTGATCCGCCGCCGCCTGGGATCGCGGTTGATCCGGCGCGTGAGCGTGAGCGCATTCGTGAAAATGCCGCGCTTGGGATTGAGGGTACTGCCGGGGATACGCCTATCCAGCAGCCGCGAGAGCAGAGCATTTGGAGAAGGCTTGGCTTCTGAAGCTAGCCTGATCTGGATTACGACCCGTCTGATACCATTTCTGGGGGCATGATGCGCTTGACCCGACGCCAGACCCTTGCCTCTGCCGCTGCGCTTTGCGCTGCAGGCCCTGCCCTTGCGCAGAATGCCGCGCCGCCGCCGCAAAGGCCGTTATTTGGCGCGCAGCATTGGCGGTTGGCCAATGGGCTGGAAGTTGCCTTTATTCCCTTCAGCCGCGCGCCGGTGGTCACGCAATATCTGTTCTTCGCCGCAGGCGGGGCGGAAGACCCGGCGGGGCGTTCGGGTGTGGCGCATTTCCTGGAACATATGATGTTCAAGGGCAGCCCGAAGGTGGGGGTTGGCGATTTCTCGCGCCTCGTGGCGCGGGAAGGCGGCAATGACAATGCCTTCACGTCGCGCGATGTGACTGCCTATCACCAGGCGGTGGAGGCTTCCCGCCTTGGCATGATCCTGGAGATGGAGGCGGACCGCATGGCGGCCGCGCTGATCCCGCAGGAATTCCTGGAAAGTGAGCGCGGCGTGGTGCTGGAAGAACGCCAGCAAAGGACGGATTCCAACCCGAGGGCGCGGTTCCGGGAAGCATTTACGGCCGCCCTTTGGGGCCGCCAGCATTGGGCAGGCCGGCCGATCATCGGCTGGGAGGATGAAATCCGCGCCATTACGCGCGATGATCTGGCGGGGTTCCATGCGCGCTTCTATGCGCCCGCCAATGCGACCTTGGTGATCAGCGGTGCGGTGCCTGAAGATGAAGTGCGTCGGCTGGTGGATCAGCATTACGGCGGTATCCCGGCGCGGCAGGCAGCGCGGCGGGATCGGGCACCGGCGCCAGTGCAGGCGGCGGAGCCTCGGCTGATCCGGCGTGATCCGATGACGCGCGATGCGCTGTTCCTGAAGGCCTGGATGGCGCCATCGCTGACGGCTGGCGAAAGCGCGCATGCGCTGCCGCTGGAGGTGCTTTCGCATCTGCTGGGCGGTGGCCAGGGCAGCCGGCTGCATAAGGCGCTGGTGGAAAGCGGCCTCGCGGTCTCGGCTGGCACGGGATATGATGGCGATGCGGCGGGGATGACGGAGTTTTATCTTTCCGCCATGCCGCGACCGGGAGTGACGCCGGAACGGCTGGAAGAGGCCGCGAATAACGTTATCGAGACCCTTGTTCAGCAAGGCCCGACGGAAGCGGAGGTGGCGCGGTCCATCCGGCAGCTTACCGCAGGCGCCATGCTGGCACTTGATGGCTTTGGCGCCGGGCCGCGCATGGTGGGCGGGACGCTCTCGATAGGCTTGCCGCTGGATGCGGTGGAATTCTGGCCGGCGCGTATCAGTGCCGTGACGCGGGATCAGGTGGAAGCCGCGGCGCGGGCGGTTTTGCCGAGCGCCCCCAATACCGCCGCCTGGCTGCTGCCCGGCGCATGAGCACGCCATTTCGCCTGCCCATTCAGCGCGTGTTGGCGCATGGGCTGACCGCCTGGCTGGTGGAGGATCATTCCGTGCCGGTGGTCTCGCTCTCCTGGTCCTGGCCCGGTGGGGCAGCCTTTGATGCGCCGGGGCGGGAAGGGACCGCGAGCCTTGCGGCGGCGCTGCTGACGGAAGGGGCCGGGGATATGCCGGCAGCGGCCTTCACCGATGCTTTGCGCGATGCCGGGATTGGGCTTTCCTTTGGCGCGGGGCGGGATGATGTGGATGGCGGGTTTCGCTGCCTGATTGATGCCTTGCCGGAAGCTGAGCGCCTGGCGCGGCTGGCGATGACAGCGCCAAGGCTGGATCAGGCCGCGATTGAACGGCTGCGGGCGCGGGCCATTGCCGGGGCGCGCCAATCGCTGGAAACGCCGCGCGGCCAGGCAGGGCGGGCCTTTTGGGCCGCAGCCTTCCCGACACATCCGGCGGGGCGGCCTTCGGGCGGCACGGCGGAGAGCCTCGCGGCCATCACCCTTGATGATTTGCGCGGCCAATTGGGCCGCCAATTGCGGCGCGAAGGGCTCACCATCGCCGCGGCTGGCGCCATTCGCCCGGATGATCTGGCTGCATTGCTCGGGCGGCTTTTCGCGGGGCTGCCGGCCGGCGCGCCGGAGACACCTGCCTCATTGCCCGGCTTTACAAGCTTCGGCCAGCGCGTGGTTGGCATGGATAGCCCGCAATCCCAGGCGATTTTCGGGCATGAGGGGATTGGCGCGCGCGATCCGCAATTCGAAGCTGCGCAAATCGTCATGCGTATTTTTGGTGGCGGCGGGTTTTCCTCACGGCTTACCGAATCGGTGCGCGTCAAGCGCGGGCTGACCTATGGGATTGGCGTTGGGCTGGATACCGGTTTTGGCGGCGGCGTGCTGGTGGGCAGTGTCGCGAGCGATAATGGCAGAATCGCCGAGGCGCTGGCCGTGACGCGCGATGAATGGGCGCGCATGGCGGCTGATGGGCCAACCGAGGCGGAGATGGCGGAAGCGGTTGCGTTCCTGACGGGTTCACTCGCGCTGCAATTCACCGATAGCCGACGCATTGCGAATACGCTGATGGCGCTGCAGCGCAATGGGCGGCCGCTTGATTGGCTGGATGGCAGATCGGAAAGATTGCGCGCGATCAGCCGCGATGATGCGGCGCGCATGGCGCGTCGGCTATTGAAGCCTGAGGCGTTTTCAGTGGTGGTCGCAGGGCGGCCGGTGGGGCTATAGGCGCTTAGTGCTACCGGGCTTGCGCCCAACGCCGGCTTTGCGCAGGCTGCGATCCTCTTGCAGGATTCCACGCAGCACCATGCCCGATATTTCGGAACAAACCCTGATCCCCGCGCCGCTTGGCGTGGTTTGGCCCTTGCTGAGCGACCCGGCCGAGGTCGCGGCCTGTATCCCTGGCGCGCAATTGGCGCCCTCCACGGGTGATGGCCTCTGGCGCGGTTCCATCAAGGTGAAATTCGGCCCCACCACAGCAGCCTTTCGTGGTGAGGCGAAGCTTGAATATGACCATGATGCACATCGCTGCCGCATTGAAGGGCGCGGGATTGACCAGCGCGGCGCATCGCGCGCGCTGGCGAATGGTGATGTGCTGGCGGTGGCCGAAGGTGACGCAACGCGACTGACCGTGAATGGCAGCTTCACCGTGACCGGCCCTTTGGAGACCTTCGCCAATGCCGGCGGCGTGCATGTTGCGC
>JADCEV010000119.1 GCA_020249865.1 Roseomonas sp.
ATCACGTGATAACCGCGCTGGGTTTCCAACGGCACCTTCAACCCAAGCGGCGCCAGCAAACGCGCAGACCAGGCACCGGCGGCGAGCACAATCTGATCGGCGGCAATATCCTCCCCCGCGCAGCGCACGCCGGTCACGCGTTTGCCCTCGGTCAGAATGGCCTGCACTTCAACGCTGCGAATTTCACCGCCCATACGGCGCACACCATTGGCCACCACGGCAGCGAGCCGCGCGGGATTCACGCAGGAACCGTGATCAGGCAGATAAAGGCCAATCTGGTAATCCTCGGACACTTCCGGTTCCAATTCGCGCAAGGCCGGCCCGACCAGCTTTTGCACTTTCAGCCCGTGCTTCTGCCGCAGCGCGAGCGAGGCATTATCCTTCGCAAGCTGCTCCTCATTCCGGTAGAGATACATCTGGCCTTCTTCGCGGATCAGGTCACTCGCCCCTTCTGCGGCCAGGATTTCACGATGCCGATCAGGCGCGGAAAACAGCAAAGCGGAAAGCGCGACAGCGGCGGATTCCACCTTCTCTCGCCGAGCAGACGCCACAAAGCGCAGCAGCCAAGGCATGGCGCGCAACCAATACCGCGCGGGGATATGCAGCGCGCCGGCCGGGTCCATCAGCATTTTCGGCACCTGCGCCAGCACGCCCGGCATGGCGAGTGGCGCCACCGACCCATGGCTGATGGCGCCCGCATTGCCGGTATAGGCGGCACCTTCCTTGCCGGCTTCCAGCACCAGCGGCTTCAGCCCGCGCCGCGCCAGATGCCAGGCGATGCACAGGCCAACAATGCCTCCCCCGATGATGACCGGGGCGGGTTGGGGAGATTGCGTTTCCATCAGGCCATCCTGACGCAGTCTTAAGCCCCAGGGAAGCGCCCGGTTGACGCACAGGGGCCAGGGCATCACCTTTGGCGCTTCTGGAGGATGCCAGCATGAAAATCACCCCCAATAATGCCGGGCTCGGCGCCCGGATTGAAGGCATTGACCTGCGTGAGGCCGCCTCGGCAGAGGATTTCCGCACGCTTTTACGCGCGCTCGGCGAATATGGCGTGCTGTGTTTCCCGAAGCAGGATCTGGAAGCCCCGCATGTGGCCGCCTTCGGCAAGCGGTTTGGCGATTTGGAAGTGAATGTCGCCAATCTGTTCCATGCGCCTGGCCATCCGGAAGTGATGATCCTGTCCAATATGAAGGATGCGGCGGGCAAGCCCTTGGGACTGAATGATGCCGGCCAGGGCTGGCATACGGATATGTCCTATTCCAAGGAAATCGCGCTGGCCAATATGCTGCACGCCAAGCGCGTGCCGCGGCGCGATGGCAAGGTGTTGGGGGCGACGCAATTCCGCAATATGCACGCCGCCTATGCCGATCTGCCGGCCGAGGTGAAGGCACGCATTGAAGGCCGCGTTGCCATTCATGATTTCAGCAAATTCTGGGACATGATGCGCCAGAGGCCGGGCAGCATTCGCGGGCCACTCACACCCGAACAGCGCGCGAAGAAGCCGCCCGTGGAACAGCCGATTATGCGTATCCATCCCATTACCGGGCGGCCAGTTCTCTACTGCAATTGCGGTTATGCCATGTATGTGAAGGATATGGACCGCGCGGAATCCGATGCGCTGCTGGATTACCTGTTCCGCCATCAGGCACAGGGAAAATACCTCTATACGCATGAATGGTCTGAAGGTGATGTGCTGATCTGGGACAATATCGGCACCATGCATAATGCGGTCGCGGATTATTTGCCCGGTGAGGATCGCTATATTCTACGCGTTCAAGTCATGGCGACACTCGATTACGCGGCGCTGGCGGCATGAAGCTGGTTACCTTTCAGGGCGCGCATGGCGCTGCCCTTGGTGGGGTGGTGGGGGACAGCCTGGTCGCGTTGCGCCCTGCCCTATCCGCTGCGATGCGCACCGCCGGTGAGGCTGATCGCAGCGCCGAGGTGATCCCCGCCGATATGGTAGCGCTGCTTGGCGACGAAGCGGCTATGACCGCAGCTGGCCGCGCGCTTGCCTTTGCCGCGCGCGCAGAGAATGCCGCGCTGCGCCAGCCGCTCGCAGGTGCGAAAATGTTGGCGCCGCTCAAGCCCGGCAAGATCCTCGGTGTTGGGCGCAATTACAGTGATCACGCCAAGGAAGTGGGCGGCCCCAAGCTTGAAATGCCGCGCATTTTCATGAAACCCGCAAGCTCCGTCGTTGGTCCCGGCGCAGTTGTGAAAATACCGCGCGATGTGAAGAAGCCGGATTGGGAAGTGGAACTTGGCGTGGTGATCGGCAAGCCCGCGCGCGATGTGCCAGAAGGCATCGCGCTGGATTATGTCGCGGGCTACACGGTACTGAATGATGTCAGTGCGCGGGAATTTCAATTCGATGTGCCGCTTGCCATGACATCCTTCGCCAAGGGCATGGATGGCTTCTGCCCCATGGGCCCTTGGATCGTAACACCAGAAGAAGTGGGCGAGCCATGGATGCTGGACGTGAAATGCTGGCTGAATGGCGAAGAAGTGCAGCATGGCAATACGCGCGATCTGATCTTTTCGGTCTCGGCGCTGATTGCGTTTCTGTCGCGCTACATGACTTTGGAGCCCGGCGATGTGATCGCCACCGGCACGCCTTCCGGGGTTGGGCATTTCCGCGACCCGCCGCGCTATTTGAAGCCGGGTGACAGGCTTCGCCTGGAAGTGGAACGCGTTGGCGTGCTGGAACATTCGATTGGTTGAAATAACGGGGAGGCGAGAATGAGAAAAACATTTCTGACCGCGGCTTTTGCCGTGTTGCTGGCGCTACCTGCCTGGGCGCAGCCTAAGGCGCCAGGTACGGATTACCCGAACCGGCCGGTGCGCGTGGTGGTGGCACTTGCCCCTGGCGGCAATGCCGATATCAATGCGCGGCTGATTTCAACCGCGCTGTCGCAGCAATTGGGCCAGCAATTCGTGGTGGAAAATCGTCCCTCGGGCGGGGGCACCGTGGCGTTCGAAACGGTCGCGCAAACACCGCCTGATGGCTATACGCTGCTGGTCGGAGCACTTGGGTCGCATGCGCTCAATATCGGGCTTTATGGTGACAGGCTGCGCGTGCATCCGCTGACCGGGGTGGACCACATCACCATCAGCAGCCATTCTGCTATTGTGCTGGCGGTGCATCCTTCGCTTGGCGTGAATACACTCGCCGAATTCCGTGCCCTGCTCGCCGCTAATCCCAACCGGTTTGATTTCGGGTCTTCGGGCAATGGCACCACGGGGCATATCTCCTCGGCACTGCTGCTGCATCTGATGGGCGTGCAGGCGCAGCATGTACCCTATCGCGGTTCTGCGGCGTCCTTTGCTGATCTGGCGGTGGGGCGCATTGCGTTCCAGTCGGACACCATCTCCTTCCTTGCTGATCACATCCGCGCCGGCACGGTACGCGGGCTTGTGATTGCCACACCAGAACGTTCACCCATGGCGCCCGATGTGCCGACTTCCGCCGAAGCGGGCCTGCCCGCCTTCCAGGCCACCACCTGGACGCCATGGTCCGCCACACTCGGCACGCCTTTGCCGATCCGGCAATTCCTGTATGAGCAAATCGCCATTGCGCTGCGTAAGCCAGAGGTCAGGGATCGGCTGATCCAGCTTGGCAATACCATCCCGGATGGCATGACGCCGGATGCAACGCGCGCCTTTATCGCGAGTGAAATTGACAAATGGGTGCCGATTGTCCGCGCCACCGGCGCACGGGTGGATTGAGGAAGACAGGACATGAAAATCGAAAGACGCGCCCTTTTCGGCGCCCTGGCCGCAAGCGCCTTGCCGGGGCTTGCACAAGCACAAGACATCGCCTGGCCCACCAAGCCCGTGCGCGTCGTGGTGCCTTATGCCGCCAGTGGCGGGACGGATATTCTGGTGCGCGCGATTGGGGAGGCGCTACGCAGCACCCTGCCCCAGCCCTTCATCGTGGAAAATCGCGCGGGCGCTGCCGGCGTAATTGGCTCAGAAGTGGTGGCACGGGCAGAACCTGATGGGCACACGGTGCTGGTCGTGGTTTCCACGCATGTCATGAACAAATACCATCTGCCCAGCATGCCCTATGACGCGATACGCGATTTCACGCCAATTGCGATGCTGACGCGCAACACCATGGTGCTGGTCGCGGGCGCCAATCAGCCCTTTGATTCGCTCCGCTCCATGCTTGCCTATGCCAAGGCTAATCCCGGCAAGGTGGGCACCGGTTCAACCGAGGCACTGTCTTCCTTCATCGGGCAGGAAATGGCACGACGCGCGGGGGTGGAGATGCCCGATATCGCCTATCGCAGCGGTGGGCCATTGATGAATGATATCGTCGCTGGCCATTTGCCGAGTGGTTGGACCAGCACCGTTAGTGCCATGCCGCATATGCAAACCGGGCGCGTGCGTGTGTTGGCGGTTTCCACCAGCACACGTTCGCCCTTCTTCCCGGATGCGCCAACGCCCGCCGAACAGGGCGTGCGCGATTTTGATCTTTCCGGCTGGGTTGCGATGCTGGGGCCGCCGCGCATGCCTCCCGCCTTGGTGGATCGCATCTATCGCACCATCAGCGCGGTTTTCGCTGATGAAACCTTCAAGCAAAGGCTGGTAGCGCTGGGTGTGGAGGCGGATGTGCGCCCATCTGCGGCGCTGCTGGAAGCCATGCAACGCGATGATCGTATTTGGGCCGCGGCGAGTGCTGCCGGCCATATCCGCCCACAATAAACAGATAAGGAATTCCCATGGCCAATCCATCCCTTCGCAAGGCGCTGGCTGAAAAGCGCTTCATCCTGGCACCTGGTGTCTTCGACATGATCTCGGCCAAGGTCGCCGATGGCATGGGGTTTGACTGCATCTATGGCACCGGCTTTGGCGCCGTTGCTTCCGCGCTTGGTGTCGCGGATGCGGGCATTGCCACCTATGCCGATATGGTCGCACGCATGGGCACCATGGCGCGCGGTTGCAAGACACCTTTGGTCGCGGATGCCGATACGGGTTATGGTGGTTTGCTGAATGTCCGCCACACCACGCTTGGCTATGAAGCCGCCGGCATGACCGGCATTCAGCTTGAAGATCAGGAAATGCCAAAGAAATGCGGCCACACACCTGGCCGGCGCGTCATCCCGGCCGAGGAAATGGTGCTGAAAATCAAGGTCGCCGCCGAAGCGCGGCGCGATCCGAATTTCCTGATCGTGGCACGCACGGATTCACGCACGACGCTTGGCCTTGAAGAAGCCATTCGCCGCGGGCGCATGTATGGGGATGCGGGCGCTGATATCGTTTTCATCGAAAGCCCGGAAAGCGAGGATGAAATGCGCGCCATCGGCAAGGCGATTTCCAAACCCTTGCTTGCCAATATGGTGGAAGGCGGGCGCACGCCCATCCTGCCCGCCGCGCGCTTGCAGGAAATTGGCTATGCCATGGCAATCTATCCCGCCATTGGCTTTCTTGCCGCTGCCGCTGCACTGGAACGCGCCTATGCGCATTTGAAGAATGCAGGGGACAGTATCGCGCTTGGCGAATCCTATGGCTTCAAGCGCATGACGGAACTCATGGGCTTCCCCGAAGTCTGGGATTTTGAAAAGAAATGGGCCCAACCTGAAAAGGACGCTGCAGCATGAGCGCGCTTCCGGAAGTGAAGGCTTTGGTCTTCGATGTTTTCGGCACGGTGGTGGATTGGCGCAATGGCATCGCGCGCGACGCACGGACCTTCCTCGCACGGCACGGACGCAGTGATATTGACCCGCATCGCTTCGCCGATGCCTGGCGCAAGCGCTACCAACCCGCCATGGAAGAAGTGCGCAGTGGCCGACGCCCCTTCACGCGGCTTGATGTGCTGCATCGGGAAAACCTTGATGGCGTCCTGAAGGATTTCGGCGTCAGCACTGCGGGCGTGACTGCGGAGGAGCTTGATTGGCTCAACCGCGCCTGGCATCGCCTGGACCCCTGGCCCGATACCATTCCTGGCCTGATCCGCCTGAAGGCGAAGCATTTCATCGCGCCCTTATCCAATGGCAATATCCTGCTGCTGGCGAATATGGCAAAGCGCGCCGGCATGCCCTGGGATGCGATCCTGGGGGCTGAGGCCGCGCAAGCCTATAAGCCCCAGCCGGAAGCCTATTTGCGCACTTGCGAGATTCTGGGCCTGAAGCCCGCCCAGGTTGCGCTTGTCGCTGCACATAACGGCGATCTGGCCGCCGCGCGCAAATGCGGCTTGGCCACCGCCTTCGTGCTCCGCCCCAATGAACACGGGGCGGATCAGGCAACCGACACGAAGGCCGAACAGGATTGGGGCGCGATTGCGACCAGCTTTGAGGATCTGGCCGACAAACTCGGCTGCTGAACGGCTTTTCCGCGCCAGGCTTTACTCGGCGCGGATATTTCCCTCACGGATGACGGGCGTCCATTTCGCGTGATCGCGCGCAATCAGCGCGGCGAATTCCGCAGGGCTCGAGGCAATAACATCCGCCGCCTGCACGCGCTGGACGGTTTCCTTCACCTCGGTTGAGGTGATGATGGCGCGGAAGATGCGATTGGCCGCCGCCACCACATCATCCGGCATGCCGGCGGGGCCCACAATGCCGTGCCAGGTCATGGCCTCAAAACCTGGGAAGCTTGCCGCCACAGAAGGCACGCCCGGCAGCGCCGCAACCGGGGCGGGTGTGCCGATGGCCAAGGCACGCACACGGCCTTCACGAATGAAGGGAAGTGCCGTGGAAACAGAGGGGAAGGAGAATTCGGTTTCGCCCTGAATCAGGCTGCGCATCACATCAGCGCCGCTCCGGTAATGCACGGCCGTGAGCTTCACGCCGGCGCGGCGGCCCAAAAGCTCAGCGGCCAAATGGCTGACATGGCCAACACCCGGTGAGGCATATTGAATGCCATCTGCGCGGGCCCGCGCGCGGGCCAATAATTCTTCCAAAGTTTGCACCGGCAGATTGGCGGGCACGATCACTGCAATCGGCAAATTCACCAGATGCGAGATTGGCGTGAAGGCGCGCATCGGGTCGTAATTCAGCGCCGGCTGCAATTCCTTGCCGATGCAATTGGCGCCGAGGTCGGCCATCATCAGCGTATAGCCATCAGGCCGGCTCTGCGCGACGAAAGCGCCCGCAATGGCACCGCCGGCGCCGGAACGGTTTTCCACCACCAGCGCCTGACCATTGGCCTGCGCCGCAAAACCATTGGCGACCAGGCGCGACAGCGTATCCACCGCACCGCCAGCGCCGAAGGGCACGATCAGCCGCACCTGCCTATCCGGCCAGGCGGCTTGCGCAGAAACAGCCGAGGGCAAAAGCGAAGCAAGGCCAAGACCGGCAAGGCCACGGCGAGAAATGGAAATGGACATGGCAAGAAACCTCCCGTTTCGGCCTATTTTGGCATGGGGTGGGCTTCCTGCAAGCGCCGCAGCGCGGTTAAGCTTTTGCCTCGTTGTAAAAGAAAGGCCCGCCGCATGACTTGGTCCATTGTTGCGCATGATCCTGCCACGGGCGCCTTCGCGGTTGCGGTTACCACCTGCAATATCGCGGTCGGCGCCACCTGCCCCTTCCTGAAATCGGGCGTTGGTGCCGTCAGCACGCAATCCATGAGCAACCGCTATCTGGGGCCCGCCGTATTGCAGGGGCTGGAACGCGGCCTGACACCGGCCAAGGCGATTGAAGCAGCGCTGGTGGGTGATGAGGGCAAGGGCTTGCGGCAGATCCACGCCGTGGATTGCCATGGCCGCAATGCCGCCTGGACCGGTGAGAATTGTGTCGAATGGTGCGGGCATCTGAGTGGCGATGGCTTCAGCGTCGCCGGCAATATGCTGGCAGGCGGCGCGGTCGTGCAGGCAAGCTTTGACAGTTTCCGCGCCAATGCCGGGCTTGCGCTGCCGGAACGCCTGATTACGGCGCTTGATGCGGGTCAGGCCGCGGGCGGTGACAAGCGCGGCAAGCAATCTGCCGCACTTGTTTTGACCACGACCGAGGATTTTCCGGATATCAATCTGCGCGTGGATGATCATACGGCGCCGCTTGTGGAGCTGCGTCGCCTGCTGGGTCTGTGGCGCATTCAGGCCGAGCCCGGGCTTGCTTCCCGGCCCAGCAAGGCCAATCCTTCTGGCGAAACCGATCTTGATGTGATTGAAGCCGCCTGGATTGCGCGCGGCCTGGATTTGCGCCTGCGGCGCCCGTGAAAGGAAAGCACTGACCATGAAAAACTATCGGATTGCCGCCATGGGTGGCGATGGCATCGGGCCGGATGTCATCAAAGCGGGCTGCCGCGTTTTGCTGGCATTGGCTGAAAAGAATGGCAGCTTCGCGCTGGATTTTCAGGATTTCGATTGGGGCAGCGATTACTATCGCCGCACCGGGCGGATGATGCCGGAAGATGGGCTAAAGCAGCTTGAAGGCTTTGATGCGATCTTCTTCGGCGCGGTTGGTGCGCCGGATATCCCGGATCATGTAACGTTGTGGGAATTACGCCTCGCCATCTGCCAGGGTTTTGATCAATACGCCAATGTCCGCCCCACGCGTCTTCTGCCAGGCATTAAGGGCCCATTGCGGCCTGATCTGGGTGAGCAGATTGATTGGGTGATCGTGCGCGAAAATAGTGAGGGCGAATATGCCGGCGTGGGTGGGCGTGCGCATCGCGGCCTGCCGATTGAAGTCGCCATGGATGTGGCGGTCTTCACCCGCGAAGGCGTCGCGCGCATTTGCCGCCATGCCTGCGAAGTCGCCATGGCGCGGCCGCGCAAGCATTTGACGGTGGTGACGAAATCCAACGCGCAGCGCCATGGCATGGTGATGTGGGATGAGGTTTGCGCGGAAATCACTGCGCAATATCCGGCCCTCACGGTCGAGAAAATGCTGGTGGATGCCATGACCGCCCGCATGGTGATGAAGCCAGGCAGTGTTGATACCATGGTTGCGACCAATCTGCATGCGGATATCCTGTCTGATCTTGCGGCGGCTTTGGCGGGGTCGCTCGGCATTGGCGCCACAGGTAATATTGATCCGTCGCGCAAGCGCCCTTCCATGTTTGAACCGATTCATGGCTCAGCCTTCGATATCACCGGCAAGGGCATTGCCAATCCGCTTGGCGCTTTCTGGACTGCTTCCATGATGCTGGAGCATTTGGGCGAAGCGCCAGCGGCGACGCAGCTGATGCGCGCGGTGGAGTTGGTGACCGGGCGCGGTGATGTGCTGACACCCGATCTGGGCGGCAAGGCGACGACAGATCAGGTGACCGAGGCCATCATCAACGCCATTCGTGGCGTGAATGTTTAGACGCTTTACAACAAAGGAAAACATCCATGGAATTCGTTGATCTCAGCCGTGAAATATTTCACCGCACGCAGACACACCCAAGCCACCCGCCTGTGGTGATGACCGTCTGGGGCGATCATTCTGAAAAGAAGGTAGCAGGCAATACTACCTTCACCAGCAAGGCGCTCTATTTTTCCATGTCGGACCATGCCGGCACGCATGTGGATGCGCCGGTGCATTTCGACCCGCGCCCTGATGCGCTTTCAGTGGAGCAAATGCCGCTCGAGAAATTCTACACCAGCGCGATTTGCCTTGACCTTTCCCATGTACCGCTGAAGCACGCGATCACAGTGAAAGAAATGGAGGCAGCACTCGCCAAATCAGGCCAGGAAATCCGCAAGGGCGATACGGTGCTGATCTGGATGGCAACAAATGAAAGGCTGCTCGGCAAGCCTGGGTATTTGCATGATTTTCCGGGCTTGGCACTGGAATCCGTCCATTGGCTTGCAGATCGCGGCATTGGGATGTTTGGTGTGGAGGCGATCAGCCCTGCCCCCGAAGGCGAGCTGAATTTCCAGGCCCATATGGCCTGCGCGGAACGCGGCATTACGCATATGGAATGCCTCGCCAATCTGGATAAGCTGATTGGGCGCGGGCGTTTCACCTTTATCGGCTTTCCGCTGAAAATTAGGGGCGGCACGGCAAGCCCAATTCGTGCCGTTGCCATGTTCCCCTGATTTTTAAGATCAGCGCCCGCGAAAACGTGGCGGGCGCTTTTCCCGAAAGGCGGCCTTGCCTTCGGCGAAATCCTCTGACGCGCGAATGGCGCCCATGCGTTGCCCATGGATCGCCATTTGCTCGGAAGGACCCCGCGGCAGGATTTCCTCGGTCACCATGCGCTTCAACTCCGCAACAACCATGGGCGCCATGCCGGTCAGTTCCAATGCCCAAGCCTTGGCGGTTTCCAAAGCCTTGCCATCCTCCACCACCTCATTCACCAGCCCGATGGAAGCAGCACGACCCGCATCCACGGTGCGGCAAAGCAGCATGATTTCCATCGCGATCTTATGCGGAATACGGCTGACCAGGCCGGCGATCATCCCGCCCGTCAGGCCAAGCTTCGCTTCCGGGTAATAGAATTTGGCACTTTTGCCGCAGACCAACAGATCCGCCATCATCGCCAGCACAATACCACCGCCCACACACCAACCCTCCACCGCACAAATTACGGGCTTGAGCGGCCGATAGCCAACACTTGGAATAGTGCGCCACAATTCCGGCGGGTCGGAGACATCAGCGCCAAAGGTAAAGGCGCGCGTGCCGGCGGCGGTGATGATGGCGCAGCGCAAATCATCGCGCGCTTCAAATTCGCGCATGGCGGCCTGCACCGCCTCCCCCATTGGTTTGCTGATGGCATTGCCCTTGGCAGGGTTGTTCAGCATGACGACGCGGATCGGGCCTTCATCGGTGACGGTTACATGTTCCATGTCAGTTCACTTTCGCTCCTGTTCTTTCGATCACGCCCTGGAAAACGGCGCGTTCTTCGCGAATGCGCCGGGTGAAGGCGTCGCCTGTTTCAAAAGCGGGCCGCAGCCCGCCAATCGCCATGCCGGAGGCAACCGCCGGCGCGCGCAGCGATTCCTCCAAGCTGGCCGTAATGCGTGCTTGAATTTCGGGTGGCGTGCCTGCGGGCGCAGCAATACCGAACCAGGACATGGCCCCGCGTTCCGCGAGACCCAGTTCCAAGAGTGTTGGCACATCCTTGAATTCCTCATGCCGCCGATCACCGAAACTCGCGAGCGCGATCAGCCTGCCATCGCGCACACCGGGCAGCGCGGCGGGGTCGCAAATCATCTGAATGCGCCCGGCCAGCAGATCAATGAAGGATTGGCCTGAGCCGCGATACGGCACATGTTCCAGCTTGATGCCCGCAGCCTCAGCGAAGATTTCGCATTGCAACTGCGTAATCGTGCCATTTCCGGCGGAACCGAAGCGCAGTTCGCCCGGCCTTTGCTTGGCGAGTGCCGCCAGGTCACGGATATGCCGTGCAGGAACGGATGGATGGATGATGACGAAGGCATCGGAAGCCGCCACGCGCGCAATCGGTACAAAGGCACGATCCACATCATAAGGAAGCTGCATCATATGCGGGCTGATGGTGAAAATCGCCGTCGGGAAAAGCAGCAAGGTATGGCCATCAGGGCGTGCGCGGGCCACCAGATCAGCGCCAATGGTGCCACCAGCACCGCCGCGATTTTCAATCACCACAGTCTGGCCAAGCACCTTGCCCCATTCCTGCACCAAGGGCCGCGCGACATTATCCGTACTGCCGCCCGGCGGGTAAGGCACAATCAGGCTGATGGGCCGATTGGGCCAGGTAGTTTGTGCCAAAACAACGCTCGGAAGCAGCAGCCAAATGAATAGCGCGATGATCCTCCTCATCGCTCAAGCCACCGCTTCAGCACGAAACCCATCGCCCCAGCGCTTGATCCGCCCACGCGATGGCGAGGGGAAATGCCCAAAGCAAAGAATGGTGGAGGTATCACAGGCGCATTCCATCACGCGCCGCCGCGTGGCAGCTGCCTGCACGGGATCACCATCGGCGCGCATGGAAATTTCCGGATAGCGCGCCTGCAAGGGCGAATGGATCAAATCTCCCGTCGCCAGCGCATCTGCGCCTTTTTTGCCAAGACGCACCGCCACGTGGTCCGGCGTATGGCCGGGCGTTGATTCCAACTTCACCAGATCATTCATCTGATAATCATTCGCCACGAAATCCACACGGCCCGCTTCCACCACGGGCAAAACACTATCCGCGAAAACCGGTGATGGTGCCTTGGCGTGTTCCCTTTCCCAATGGGCATATTCCTCCTTCGCGAAAAGATAGCGCGCCTTGGGGAAGCTTGGCACCCAGCGGCCATTCTCAAGCCGTGTATTCCAACCGACATGATCCACATGCAAATGCGTGCACATGACAAAATCAATATCGGCGACACCAAGCCCCAGCGCGGCCAGGTTGCGCATATAGGCTTCGCTCTTCATCTGGTGCCAGAAGGGATGCGTCGGGCGATTCTTGTCATTGCCGACACAGGTATCAATCAGGATGTTATGATGCGGCGTGCGTACCACCCAGGATTGGATGCAAAGCACAAGCTTGCCCGTCGCGGGGTCCAGCGCCTGGGGTTCAAGCCATGCACGATTTTCGGCCAGCAATTCCGGCGTGAGCGTCGGGAAGAAGGTCAGCGGGTCGAAGATAGGTCTTTCTTCCTCAACAACCCGTTGAATCGTCAGCTCGCCAAGCTGAAAACCTTTATCCATGGACTTTCCCCTTGCAGTATTTCGGGTAGCATAGCGCGGCTTGAGGGCATTGACAGTCCCGACGGAAGGCTTTCCGCTAGCCCCAAGAAAAGGCCCAGGAGGAAGAATATGGCGCAGGAAAATCATGGCGCTGTCATTGTTGGTGCGGGCTTTGCCGGGCTTTACCTGCTGCATCGCCTGCGCGGGCTTGGCATCCCGGCCATTTGCCTGGAAGCAGCGGATGATGTGGGCGGCACCTGGTACTGGAATCGCTACCCGGGTGCCCGCTGCGATGTGGAAAGCATGCAGTATTCCTTTGCATTCTCCGAGGAATTGCAGCAGAAATGGCGCTGGTCTGAACGCTTCGCCGCACAGCCGGAAATCCTGGCCTATGCGCGCCATGTCGCGGAACGCTTCGATCTGCGCCGCGATATCCGCTTTGAAACCCGCGTGACCGATGCCGCCTGGGATGATGCCGCAGCGCTTTGGCGCATTGCCACCAATCGCGGGGAAAAGCTTACCGCGCGCTATTTCTTCATGGCGACAGGCTGCCTTTCTGCGGCTCGGCTGCCGGATATTCCAGGCATTGCCGATTTCAAGGGAAGGCAATTTCACACTGGCTATTGGCCGCATCACAAGGTTGATTTCACCGGCCGCAGGGTCGCGGTGATCGGCACCGGGTCTTCCGCCATTCAATCCATTCCCGTGATCGCGGAAGAAGCCGCGCATCTCACGGTGTTTCAGCGCACACCCAATTTCAGTATTCCATCGCGCAATCGCCCAATGGATGATGAATATGAGCAAAGCTGGAAGGGCGATTACGCCAATCTCCGGCAAAAGGCGCGCATGATGCGCACCGGCATCCTTTACGGCCTGAGCGATACGCCTGCGATGTCCGTCAGCGCCGAGGAACGGAAAGCCGAGTATGAAAAGCGCTGGGCTGCCGGCGGCACGGCCTTCATGGGGTCCTTCCGCGACCTGCTGCTGGATCAGGCCGCCAATGACACGGCAGCAGAATTCGTACGCAGCAAGATTCGCGAAACCGTGAAAGACCCGGCCACGGCCGAAAAACTCTGCCCACGCAATCACCCGATCGGCACCAAGCGCATTTGCGTGGATACGCATTATTATGAGACCTATAACCGCCCCAATGTCACGCTGATTGACATCAACGAAGCGCCGATCACGCGCATTACCCCAACCGGCATTGCGGCCGGCGGCGCCCTGCATGAATTCGATGATATCGTGTTTGCGACCGGCTTTGATGCCATGACGGGCGCGCTGCTTGGTGTGGATATCAAGGGCCGCGCGGGTGAAAGTCTCAATGCCAAATGGGAAGCCGGGCCGCGCACGCTGCTTGGCATCATGACCGCAGGTTTTCCAAACATGTTCATGATCACGGGGCCAGGCAGCCCCTCCGTCCTCAGCAATATGATCGTTTCCATAGAACAGCATGTGGATTGGATCATGGATTGCCTGGCGCAGATGCAGGCCAAGGGCCAAGCAACTATCGAAGCCGATCGCGATGCGGAAGATAATTGGCTGGAGGAAGTGAACAAAGTTGCGCATCGCACGCTCTACCCCCGTGCGGCATCCTGGTACATGGGGGCCAATGTGCCGGGCAAGCCAAGGCTATTCATGCCCTATGTGGGTGGCGTTGGAAATTACCGCGTACTCTGCGATGAAATCGCCGCGGATGGCTATCGCGGCTTTCATTTCGGCGGTGCGGAACGGCCCGCCGCAGCGGCGGAATAGGGGGAAGGCTCATGACACTTGATGCAGGCGCGCAACATGTTCTCAATCTGATCAAGGAAGCCAAGCGCCCCGCCTTCAATACCCTAACGCCCACAGAAGCGCGGGAGGTTTCCGCCGCGTCCCGCCGCGTGATGCAGCCAGACCCACCTGAGGTTGCGTTGGTTGAGGATCTGAAATGCCCAGGCCCTGCGGGCAAGATTAAGCTGCGCCGCTATCGCGGCATTGGCACTGATCCCGAGGCCGCCCTACCCTGCCTTGTCTATATGCATGGCGGCGGCTGGGTGATTGGTGATCTGGACAGCCATGATCAGGTCTGCCGGCGGCTTGCCAATCTTTCACAGGCTTGTGTCATTGCAATTGACTATCGGCTTGCACCGGAACATCGCTACCCGGCAGCGGTCGATGATTCAGCCGCCGCCTATCGCTATATCTGCCGGCAAGCGAAGCGCCTTGGCATAGACCGCACCCGCATTGCGGTGGGGGGCGATAGCGCTGGCGGCAACTTGGCCGCCGTGCTGGCGCTGATGGCGCTGAATGGCGAGGTACCCATGCCGGATTATCAGGTATTGTTTTATCCGGTTACTGATATGGCCGGCAACCCGCCATCCTATGATCGCTTCACCGAAGGCCTGGTGCTGACGCGCGATGTCATGAAGTGGTTCATTGCGCATTACCTCGGCCCCCATGAAAAGGGCATTGATTGGCGCGCTTCACCCTTGCGCGCGCCCTCGCTCAAGGGCTTGCCGCCGGCCTTCCTGATGACGGCAGGCATTGATCCCCTGGTGGATGAAGGCATTGCCTATGCCAAGCGGCTGGATGAGGAAGGCGTGAATGTCACGCATCTGCATGTTGCGGATCAGATCCATGCCTGCCTGACCATGGGGCGCTTCATTCCGAAATCTGATCTGGTGCTGCAACATGCCGCCGCCAGCCTGCGTGCGCATTGGGGAATTTAGTCTACCGCTTCACCCCAAGCTTCATTTCGCGGTGCCAGATATAAAGCCCTGCGCCCACCAGGATCAGGATGCCAAGAAAATCCCAGGCATCCGGCATTTCCGCCCAGATCAGCGCGCCAAGCGCCGTGGTCCAGATGATCGCTGAATATTCGAAGGGCGCCAACAAGGAAGCCTCGCCCTTCCGGTAGGCATCCGTCATCATGATTTGCGCAATCGCGGAAACCAGGCCAATGCCGGCCAGCAGCGCCCATTGCGTCGGGCTTGGCCAGACCCAAACGGGGATCATCGCAACCCCCGCCAGCACAGCAGAAAAAAACGCGAACCAGAATACAATGGCAACGCCGCTTTCGCCGGCCTCACCCATTTTGCGAATCGTGATCATGGCAAGCGCCCAGGCCAAAGCGCCCAAAAGGCAAAGCGCCAGCGCAAGCCATTGCGTATCCGTGGTGCCCTGTTCGGGCCGCACCATCAGCAACACGCCGCAAAACCCAACCAGCACCGCAAGCCAGCGGCGCCAGCCAACCTTTTCACCCAGAATCGGCGTGGCCAATAGGGTCAGGAATAGCGGCATGGTGAAGCCAAGCGCCGTCACCGTCACCAGCGGCAGATGGACATAGCCGTAAAAGGACCCGACCATCCCAACCATGCCGAAAATCATGCGCAGCACATGGCTGCCGGGGTGGCGCATGCGCAGCGCCGCCAGGCCTCCCGCGCTGATGATCACGGGCAAAAGCGGGATCAGCGCGAAGAAATTGCGGAAGAAAATCACCTCAGCAACTGGAATGCCCGTGCCTATGGTCTTGGCGAAAGCAGCCGAGATGGAAAAGCTTGCCGCAGCCAGAACCACCAGAATGACGCCACGGCGGCGCGCACGCCGGGTCCGGGCGGGATCTTGGGCAGGGGAATCGTTTTGGTTCATGCGACTGGCGGTGCAATCCTAACCCGAAACCCGCCTGAGGGGCAGAGGTTTTGTTCCGCCGCTTTATGCCCTAGCCTATGCGATCAAAGTGACGCTCAGGAAACGCATGACTGAATTGATCTTTCGCGACGATGCCTATGCTGCCGAGATCGGCGCCAAGGTGCTGGCTGCCTCGGCCGAGGCGATCATTACGGACCGCACGAATTTCTACGCCCAGGCGGGCGGCCAGCCCGGTGATACCGGCGTGCTGCGCTGGCCGGGCGGCGAGGCGCGCATCGCCAATACCATCAAGGGGCCGGAAGATACGGTGCTGCATGTGCCAGAAGCCGGCGCTGCCTTGCCGGATGTGGGTGCGGAAGTCACGCTCGCGCTTGATTGGCCGCGGCGCTTTCGCCTGATGCGCATGCACACCACGCTGCATTTGCTGTGCAGCCTAATCCCCGGCGCGGGGGTGACGGGCGGGCAGATCGGGCTTGAGAAATCGCGCCTTGATTTTGATTTACCCGAGCTGCCGACAAAGGAAAGCCTGACCGAAGGGCTGAATGCGCTGATCGCCGCCAATCATCCCGTGACGCAGGAATGGATTTCCGAAGCGGAGCTTGATGCCAATCCTGGCCTGGTGCGGACGCTTTCCGTGCAGCCGCCGCGCGGTGCTGGGCGCATTCGCCTGGTGCGTATTGGCAGCGCTGATGCGCCGATTGATCTGCAACCCTGCGGCGGGACGCATGTGCGCCATACCGGGGAGATCGGGCGTGTAGAGGTCACGAAAATCGAAAACAAGGGCAGGCAGAATCGCCGCGTTTCTCTTGTGCTGATGGAGGATTGATCCATGCATGATCTGGTTTCAACCGAATGGCTGGCCGGTGCGCTTGGCGCGCCTGATCTCATGGTATTCGACGCCACCAAATACCTGCCCAATGAACCCTTTGATGGCCTGACCAAGTATCGCGAAGCGCATATCCCGGGCGCGCGTTTCTTTGACATTGATGTGGTGGCGGACCCTGACACCAATCTGCCGCATATGGCGCCGACGGCTGGTCGTTTTGCTAGGCTGATGGGTGAAATGGGCATCAGCAATGCAACGCGCGTGATCTTCTACGATCAGAAAGGGCTGCAATCCTCGGCGCGCGGTTGGTGGCTGATGAAGCTGTTCGGCCATGAAAAGGCGGCGGTGCTGGATGGCGGCTTGCCGAAATGGTTGGCCGAAGGCCGTGCGACTGAAACTGGCGATGCGAAGCCAGCCGCGCCCAGCAGCTACACACCGGATTTCCGTGCCGATCTGGTGAAAGGCATCGGTGATGTGAAGCGCATCATCGCGCATGGCGGCGCGCTGATTCTGGATGCGCGCGCAAAAGGCCGCTTTGATGGCACCGCGCCGGAACCGCGCCCGGGCCTGCCTTCCGGCCATATGCCGGGCGCGAAAAGCGTGCCCTTCAATGAATTGCTCAATGCCGATTTCACCATGAAGGATGCGGCGGCGCTGCGCGCGCGTTTCGCCGCGGCGGGTGCGGATGGCAGCAAGCCCGTTGTCACCAGCTGCGGCACGGGTGTGACTGCCTGCATCCTTGCACTTGGGCTGAAGCAGGCCGGGCTTGGTGATGCCGCGATTTATGATGGTTCCTGGACCGAATGGGCCGGCAGGCCCGAAACCCAAAAGGAAAAGAGTAGCTGATATGGCCGACAACAACGCCAAACACGGGCAAGGCTTCGCCACGCGCATGTCTCATGCTGGGCGCGCGGGAACGCGTGTGCATGGCTTCGTCAATCCCGCCGTGCATCGCGGTTCAACCGTGCTGCACCCGAATTCCGAATCGCGCCGTGCCTTCCAGAAGGATAAGTGGAACCGCGTCATGACCTACGGCACCGCCGGCGGTCCTACGCAATACGCGCTTGAAGATGTGGTTGCGGAAATTGAAGGCGGCACGCGCTGCGTGCTGGTTGGCACTGGCCTCGCCGCCGTGACGGTGCCGCTGATGGCCTATCTCAAGACCGGCGATCATTGCCTGATGCCGGATTCCGCCTATGGCCCCGCGCGCAATGTTTGCAATGGGCTGCTCAAGGATTGGGGGATTGAGACCACCTATTACGACCCGCTGATTGATGAGGCCGGCATTCGCGCGCTGATCCGCCCCAATACCAAGGTGGTCTATACCGAAAGCCCCGGCAGCCACACCTTCGAAGTGCAGGATGTGCCAGCCATTGCGCGTGCGGCGCATGCGGCGGGCTGCGTGGTGATGATGGACAATACCTGGGGCATTCATCACTTCATGCCCTTCCAGCATGGCGTGGATGTGTCCATCCAGGCACTCACAAAATATGTCGGCGGGCATTCGGATGTGTTGCTGGGTTCCATCACCGTGAATAGCGAAAAGGATTATGAGATTGTGCGCGGTGCCGCCTCCCAAATGGGGCATTTCGCCGCGCCCGATGATTGCTGGCTGGCGCTGCGTGGTGCGCGCACCATGCCCATTCGCCTGAAGCAGCAGGAAAAAAGCGGGCTTGAGGTGGCGCGCTGGTTTGAAAACCGGCCAGAGGTGCTGAGCGTGTTGCACCCTGCCCTGCCCTCTCATCCGCAGCACGCCTTGTGGAAGCGGGATTTCACCGGCGCATGCAGCCTATTCGGTGTGGTATTCAAGCCGCATTACACTGAAGCGGATATCTTCAACTTCGTTGATACGCTCAAGCTTTTTGGCATAGGCGCTTCCTGGGGCGGGTTTGAAAGCCTTGCACTTCCCACCACTGGCTTCATCACCCGCACCGCGACCAGCCCGGATTTGGGTGGCTTCACCGTGCGTATTCATATCGGGCTTGAAGATGTGGGTGATCTGATCGCTGATCTGACGCAGGGTTTGGCAACGCTGCCGAAGTAGCGCAGCGGGTAAAGGGCCGCC
>JADCEV010000012.1 GCA_020249865.1 Roseomonas sp.
CCGCTGGCGCTTCCGTGCGCCGCAGGCGCTGGCGCCTTTCATTGCGCCGAAAGGTTCGGTCGCCCTTGATGGCGTTTCACTGACGGTGAATGAGGTTGACGGCGCGACCTTTGGCGTCAACATCATCCCCCATACTGCCGCAATGACGGGCTTTGGTACGCTCCAGCCCGGTGATCGCGTCAATATCGAAATAGACACGCTGGCCCGTTACGTCGCCCGCATGATGGAGTTCAGGGCATGACTTCCAATACAGCGCAAACCGCCATCCGCACTTCCTTCTCGGAATTCATCTCGCCGACTGAGGAATTGCTGGAAGAAGCGCGCCGCGGGCGCATGTTCATCCTGGTGGATGACGAAGACCGCGAGAATGAGGGCGACCTGGTGATCCCCGCACAATTCGCGACGCCGGATGCGATCAATTTCATGGCGCGTTATGCGCGCGGCCTGATCTGCCTTTCCATGACGCGCGCGCGGGTGGATCAGCTTGGCCTGCCGCTGATGGCGCAATCCAATGGCACGCGGCACCAGACGGCCTTCACCGTTTCCATCGAAGCGCGTGATGGTGTGACGACGGGGATTTCCGCGGCGGATCGCGCGCGCACGGTCGCGGTTGCGATCAATCCTGAATTGGGGCGTGAGCATATTGTCACCCCCGGCCATGTCTTTCCGCTGGTGGCGCGCGAAGGTGGCACCCTGGTGCGCGCGGGCCATACGGAAGCGGCAGTGGATTTCGCGCGGCTTGCAGGGCTCAATCCCTCCGGCGTCATTTGTGAGATCATGAATGATGATGGCACCATGGCGCGTATGCCCGATCTGGTGGCCTTTGCGCAGCATCATGGGCTGAAGCTTGGCACCATCGCCGATCTGATCGCGCATCGCCGCCGCACGGAAAAGCTGGTGCGCCGTGTTGAAGAAGGTGAGGTTGAACAGGCTATCGGCGGCACCTGGCGCGCCGTTGTTTATGAAAGCACGGCATCACCCGGTGAGCATCTTGCACTCGTGAAGGGTGATGTCAGCGGCGATGCGCCGGTGCTGGTGCGCATGCATGCGGCGTCCTTGTTTCGGGAGATTGTCTCGGGCCGCGGGCTTGGTGATTTGCATGCGGCGATGCGCATGATTGATGCCGCCGGGCGCGGTGTGGTGGTGCTGCTGCGCGATCCGCGCCCGGATGCGCTTTCCATTCGCCTGAAGCGCGGGCCGAGCCATGCGATTGCACCCGAGATTCGCGATTACGGCATTGGCGCGCAGATCCTGGATGATCTGGGTGTGAAGCGCATCATCCGGCTTTCCAATAACCCGCGCCCGCTGATCGGGCTTGAAGGCTATGGGTTGCAAGTGCTGGAAACCCGTCCCATCCCCTCGGAGAAAACACCATGAGCACGATTGATTCCCCTGCCCGGGGCCGCGCGCATCTTGCCGGCGAGGCGCCGCGTATTCTGGTGATTCAGGCGCCCTATTACCGCAATGTGGTTGAAGGCATGCGGATTGGCGCCATGGCGGTGTTCCAGGATTTGAAGGCCGAGTTGGAGACTGTGGAAGTCGCCGGCGGTTTTGAATTGCCTGCCGCGCTGCGCATGGCGATGAAGGCCAGGCGCCGCTGGGATGGGTATCTGCTGCTCGGCTGCGTGGTGAAGGGTGAGACGGATCACTACACCTTCATCTGTGACGCCATCTGCAAGGGTATCATGGATATCGCGGTGGAAACCGGCGCGCCGATCGGTCTTGGCTTGCTGACGGTGGATACACTGGCGCAGGCAGAAGCACGTTCGCGCCCTGATCGCATGAATAAGGGCATTGAAGCCGCCCATGCGCTTGTCGCGCAAATCGCCCTGGCGCGAGGTTGGGGGCTGGCATGAAGGCTACAAGGCGCGCGCCTGCGCGCCCACGTACCGGCGCCCGCGTTGCCGCGGTGCAGGCGCTGTTTCAGAGTGAGCATACCGGTGAGAGTGTTGAAACAGTCGCGGATCAATTCATCCGCCACCGCATTGGCGCGCCCAGCGGCCCGATTGAATTTGAAGAAGGCGGCGTGCCGGAAGCACATATTCCGCTGTTTCAGGCGATCCTGAAGCAAGTCGCGGATAACGCCGAAGCCGCTGATGCCGCCATCATGGATTGCTTGCAAAAGGGTTGGACCCTTGACCGGCTTGATCCCGTGCTGCGCGCCTTGTTGCGCGCGGCGACCGGTGAGCTGATGCAGGCGCATGAACCGCCGGCGCGTGTGGTGATCAATGAATATCTGGATATCGCGGCGGGTTTCCTGGATGAGGAAGCAACGCGCTTCGCCAATGGCATGCTGGATACGCTGGCGCATCGGCTACGCCCGGCGGATTTCGCACCGGGCGCCTGAAGCGCGCCATGGGCCTGCCCCGCGAATTCGCCCTGATCGCGCGGCATTTCCGCCCGCTGGCGGGTGATGGCGCGCTTGATCTGAGTGACGATGCCGCGCTGCTGACGCCGCCCGCTGGGCAGCAATTGGTGCTGGCGGCGGATGCGCTGGTGGAGGGTGTGCATTTCCTGCCCGATGATCCGCCCGGCATGATCGCGCGCAAATTGCTGCGGGTGAATCTGTCTGACCTAGCGGCGATGGGGGCGGCGCCGCTCGGGTATCTGATGACCACGGCATTTACGCGCGGCACGCCTGATACCTGGATTGCGGATTTCGTCGCGGGATTGGCAGAAGATCAGCAGCGGTTTGGCCTTCAGGTGCTGGGCGGCGATACGGTGGCCACTCCTGGCCCCGCCTGTTTTTCGCTGACCATCATCGGGACCGTGCCGCCAGGGCAGGCTTTGCATCGGCGCGGTGCGCGTATTGGTGATGAGATTTGGGTATCCGGCAGTATTGGCGATGCCGCGCTGGGGTTGCGTGTGCTGCAAGGGAAACTCCCTGCCGATGCGGAAGGGCATTTAGGGCGGCGCTACCGGCTGCCGGAACCGCGTTTGTTCTTGGGGCAAGCGTTGCGCGGTGTGGCGCGGGCGGCGATGGATGTCTCGGATGGGTTGGTGCAGGATTTGGGGCATCTCTGCCGCGCCGCAGGATGCGGGGCAGAGATTACCGCTGATGCTGTGCCGCTTTCCCCCGCTGCGCGCGCCGCGCTTGCTGCCGATGCCGCGCTAGGCCCGCTGATCCTGACCGGCGGCGATGATTATGAATTGCTCTTTGCCGCCGGGCCGGAAGATGCGGAAGCCGTGCAGGCCGCCAGCATCAAGGCCGGCGTACAGGTGGCGCGGCTTGGGCGTTTTGTGGCGGGTGATGGCGTTGTGGTGCGTGATGGCTCAGGTGCCGCCATCACGCTGCCGCAAGGTGGCTGGAGCCATTTCTGACTTGAACTACTTATCCTTCTGCCCCGGCGCGTAACCACCGCCATCGGTGGGGCGCAGTGCTTCGAACATTTCCGTCACTGCCGCGTAATCGCGGTACCCGCAGCGCGCGAGTGGTTGCGCCTTGGCCGTGTCAAACCGACCGTTGGTGATATTGGCTTCATCTATATGGATGCCGACCACCTGGCCGATGATGATCCAGCCCTTGAGCGGCGCGCCATTCACGTCCTGCAATTGCATGGAATGCGTCACCTTGCATTCCAAGGCGGCTGGTGCGGCGGCCACACGCGGTGCCTTCACAATGCGGCAGGGCGCGGTGGCAAGGCCGGCGGCTTCGAATTCACTCACCCCTTCTGGCAACGTGTCGGATGAGATGTTCATCGCATCAAACAAGGGCCGCGTGCAGAGGTTGAAGACAAATTCCCCGGTGGCAATCGCGTTCGCCGCGCTGTGCTTCATGCTTTCGCTGGTAAAGGCCAGCATGGGCGGGCTGGAATGCACGGCGTTGAAAAAGCTGTAGGGCGCCAGATTGGGCCGGCCTTGTTTGTCGAGGCTGGAAATCCAGCCAATCGGGCGCGGCGCGATAATGGCCTTGAAGGGGTCATGCGGCAGGCCATGGCCCAGATGCGGTTCATAGAACATGTGAAAGCCTTTCTTGCGGTTGTGCCTGCTGTAACCCTGGCGGCGGATTGAGGGAAGCGTTGAGGATTTCCGGCCAAGCCTATGGGTGATCTAGTAAGGCTGTGCCTCGTCCACATTTCTGCCAAAGTGCGAATGGTGACAAAAGGGACCTGCCGCCCTAGCTCTACAGTCATGAGCGCCCAAATCCTCCTCATCCGCCACGGACAATCCACTTTCAACGCCATATTCGACCGAACCAATGTCGATCCGATGCACTTCGATGCGCCGCTCTCGCCCCATGGCCGGCAGCAAGTGGATCTCGCACGACAAAAACTGGCAATGCTCCCGCCACCAGACTTGGTGATCTGCTCACCACTCACGCGGGCGATAGAGACTACGCTCGGGCTGTTCGGGAGTTCTGAAATACCCATCACCGTAACCTGCCGTCATCGAGAGCGATTGGGGAACAGCTGCGATATCGGCCGCTCGCCTCGCGTACTGGCAGCCGCGTTTCCGATGCTATCATTCGAGCATTTGCGTGACCCATGGTGGCATCAAGGCGAACCAGATAAGCGGGGAGTGCCGGTCGAGCCCGAGGAGATTTTCCTGCGGCGTGTAGAAGAATTCCGGACTTTGATGGGCGCCCAGCATGGGCGCTTGGCTGTCGTCGGACATGGGACGTTTTTCCATCGCCTCACTGGAGTGCATTTCGAAAACTGCGGGATGGTTGATTGGAACCCAAGCTCTTAGCCGTCCGGTCCAGCCGTTTTACTGCGTTCTGACCCGAAAGAATGGCTCCGCCAATCTACTTGGCTGTATTTCGCACTTTCGTGAACGATTTTGCATGGCTTGAAACTGTTCCAGGGTGCAAAGGGGGGCGATGAACCCGAAACTCATCCTGGGGCTGGCCTTTGGCCTTGCTTCCGCCCTGATCTGGGGCGGCCATGCGGTGGTGGCGCGCCCCGTGCTGGCGGATGGCAGCTTCGGCAGTTTTGATCTGGCGGCGTTTCGCTACGGGGTTGGCATGATGGCGCTGCTGCCCTTTGCCTGGGCCGCGCGTGCCACGCTGCTGCGGCTTGGGCTCAAGCGCATTCTGTTGTTGGCGCTATTTGGCGGCGCGCCCAATCTGCTGCTGTTCCTGGTGGCGCTGGTCTATGCGCCCGCTTCACATGGCGGGACGATTGCGCCCATGACCTCGCCTATTGTGGGGGCGATCCTGGCGATACCACTGCTGAAGGAATGGCCAACGCGCGGGCGGGCGCTCGCGCTCGCCGTCATGGTGATGGGCGTGCTCATGATCGGCTGGGATGGCGTGATGGGGGATTACCCCGGCGCCTGGCGCGGCGATTTGCTGCTGATGGCATCCGGCGCCACCTGGGCTGTATTCACGCTGCTGCTGCGCCGCTGGCAGGTGCCCGCCATTCCCGCCACCGCCGCCATCACCATTGTTTCGGGCCTGGCGATCCTGCCCTTCTGGCTGCCGCTGCGCGCGGCCGAGGTATTGGCCATGCCGGCGGGGCTGGTGCTGTTCCACCTGATTGCGCAGGGGTTGGTGCTGGGCTGTGTGGCGATGCTCTTCTTCGCCCGCGCGGTGGAATTGCTGGGGGCAACGCGCGCCGCCACTCTTTCGGTCATGGTGCCGGTGGTGGCGCTGCTGCTGGCGGGGCTTTGGTTGCGCGAACCGCTCTCCCTGCTGCAAATTCTGGGGGCGGGCTTGGCCGTTGCCGGGATGCTCGCCGCGGTGCTGTTCACCGGAAGGAAAAGCGCATGAATGCCATGACCACCCCTATGCCGCCAAGCCTTTGGGCCGCCACGGCGCCCGCGCCACCCGCGACGGAACCGCTGCTGGGCGAGACACGCACGGGGGTTGCGGTTGTGGGCGCTGGCTTCACCGGGCTATCGGCATCGCTGCATTTGGCCGAAGCCGGCGTGCCGGTGACGGTGTTGGAGGGCGCGGAAATCGGCTGGGGCGCTTCCGGGCGGAATAATGGCCAGGTGATCCCGAACCTCTCGCGCCTTGACCCCGATGCCATTGTAGCGAGTGTCGCGCGCGAACACGGCGGGCGCGACAAGGGCGAGGAATTGGTCGGGCTGATTCGCGACAGTGCCTCCCTGGTATTTGACCTGATTCGCAAGCACGATATCCAGGCCGAGGCAGTGCAAAACGGCTGGATCCAACCGGCGCATCGGCCTTCACGCATGAAGCTTGCGGCATCCCGCGTCGAGCAATGGGGCCGCCGAGGCGCGCCCGTGCGGATGGTGGATCGGGCAGAAATGGCCTCACTCTCTGGCACAGATTACTGGCATGGCGGGTGGGAGAATAAGACCGGCGGGCGGATCAATCCGCTTGGCTATGCGCGCGGCCTGGCGGCGGCAGCGATGCGTGCGGGGGCGGTGGTGCATACCGGCAGCCCGGTGCGCGCGATCCGGCAGGAACCCGGCGGCTGGGCGGTGGAAACGCCGCGCGGCGTGTTGCATGCGGAACGCGTGATCATCGCGACCCATGCCTATACCGGGGATTTCTGGCCGGGACTAAAACAAAGCATTGTGCCCGTGCGGTCCTATCAAATGGGTACCTCGGTGCTGTCCGATAATGTGCGCAAATCCATCCTGCCGCAGGGGCATGCGCTTTCGGACACACAAGGCGATCTTTATTTTTATCGCTTCGATGCGAATGGCCGGCTGGTCACGGGGGGCGGCTTGATCGTGCCCTTTGGCTGGGAAGGGCGCATTCGCGCGCGCATCACGGAACGGGTGAAGCGCGTTTTTCCGCAAATTGGCGATGTGCAATTCGACTACATCTGGTGGGGCTATGTGGCGGCCACTGATGACAAGATGCCGCATGTCTATGAATTGGCCCCCGGCGTGCTGACCTGGACCGGCTGCAATGGCCGTGGCGTGGCGTTGGCCACCGCGCTTGGGCGCGAATTGGCCAAGGCGAGCAATGGCACGGCCTTGGCCGATATTGCCGCACCGGTCGAAAAGAAGCTCCGCCGCATTGCCGGCCATGAATTCCGCGCCTTTGGCATTGCCTGGACCATGGCGCAGAATCGCTGGCGTGATGCGCGGGATTAAGCTGCCTGTTTGCCGGTTTCCTGCCGCTGCTGGTAGAAGGCTTCTAGAAAAACGCGGCCCTGACGCTGCGAATAGGTTGATGGTTGGAGAAAGCCAATGACACCGCCGCTTGATGCCGCCGCCCCGGCGCGCCCGGAAAATTTCCGCTATTCGCCGATGTTCCCACTCGGCGCCGATACCACGCCCTGGCGCAAGCTGCCGATTGAAGGCATCTCCACCATGCAGGTGGATGGCAAGACCGTGCTGAAGGTGAAGCCCGCCGCGCTGGAAGCCCTCGCCTTCCAAGCCTGCAAGGATGTGTCCCATCTGCTGCGCCCGGCGCATCTGGCGCAGCTTGCGAAAATTCTGCAGGACCCGGAAGCGAGTGCGAATGATCGCTTCGTGGCACTCGACCTTTTGAAAAACGCCAATATCGCTGCCGGCGGTGTTTTGCCCATGTGCCAGGATACCGGTACCGCGATTGTCTTCGGCAAGAAGGGCCAGCGCGTTTGGGTGGAAGGCGATGAGGAAGAAGCGCTGTCTTACGGCGTGCATCGCACCTATACGGAAACCAATCTGCGCTATTCGCAAATGGCGCCGATCACGATGTATGAGGAAAAGAACACCGGCAATAACCTGCCGGTTGAATTTTCCATCATGGCGCAGCCCGGCGAACACCACGCCGATGAAATGCATCTGATGTTCGTGCTGAAGGGTGGTGGTTCCGCGAACAAGACCTTTCTGTTCCAGCAAACCCGCGCCGTGCTGAACAAGCCGAAGCTGCTGGCGTTTTTGGAAGAGAAGATCAAAACGCTCGGCACCAGCGCCTGCCCGCCTTATCATTTGGCGATTGTCATTGGCGGCACCAGCGCGGAAGCAACGCTGAAGACCGTGAAGCTTGCCAGCACGAAATGGCTGGATGCGCTGCCGACCAAGGGCGATCTTTCCGGCCATGCCTTCCGTGATACGGAGCTGGAAGGGGAGGTGCATAAGCTCACGCAAAACCTTGGCATTGGCGCGCAATTCGGCGGCAAGTATTTCTGCCATGATGTGCGCGTGGTGCGGCTTGCGCGCCATGGCGCGAGCCTGCCGATTGGGATTGGTGTTTCCTGTTCGGCGGATCGGCAGATCAAGGCGAAGATCACACCCGAAGGCGTTTTCGTCGAAGATCTGGAACATGATCCGGCGAAATATCTGCCGGAAGCAACCGCCGATATACTGAATGGGGAGGTGGTGAAGATCGATCTGTCGCGCCCCATGAGCGATATTCGCGCGACGCTTTCAAAATACCCGGTGAAAACGCGCGTGAGCCTGACTGGCACCATGGTGGTGGCTCGTGACATTGCGCATGCTAAATTGCAGGAACGCTTGGATGCCGGGCAGGGTCTGCCGCAATATATGAAGGATCACCCGGTCTATTACGCGGGGCCGGCGAAAACACCGACCGGCATGGCGACCGGTTCCTTCGGCCCCACCACGGCGGGGCGGATGGATTCCTATGTGGAAGCCTTCCAAAGCGCTGGCGGTTCCATGGTGATGCTGGCCAAGGGCAATCGTTCCAAGGCTGTCTTGAATGCCTGCAAGAAATATGGCGGTTTTTATCTGGGTTCGGTCGGCGGCCCCGCCGCGCGGCTCGCGCAGGACTGCATCAAGAAGGTCGAGGTGCTGGAATTCCCCGAGCTTGGCATGGAGGCTGTCTGGCGGATTGAGGTCGAGGATTTCCCGGCCTTCATCGTCATGGATGACAAGGGCAATGATTTCTATGAGGGGCTGGAGTGAACGCGACGGGTGATCGCCGTCTGCCGGCGCGCTTCACGCTGCCGGTCACGGGCTTCATCCTGTCCGGGATCATGACCATCGTGATTTCCGGCATCTCAACGCTGCTGGCTTTGGGACCGGGGGCAGAGTTTCTGGCGCGTTGGCCGATTGCCTGGATTTCCTCCTGGATCATCGCCTTCCCGACCGTGCTGGTGGTGCTGCCGATGGTGCGGCGCATTGTCGCGCGCATTGTCGCGCCGCCCTGAAAGGATCAAGCAGATGCTGGCATTGAGACCGAATTGCGAATGCTGCGGGCGCGACCTGCTGCCCGAAAGCCGCGATGCGCTGATCTGTTCCTTTGAATGCACCTGGTGCGTGGATTGCGCGCGCACCAAACTGCCAGGCGGGCTTTGCCCGAATTGCGGCGGGGAATTGCTGCGCCGCCCTATCAGGCCGGCGGAAAAGCTTGCGAAATTTCCAGCCTCCACCGAACGCAAATTCCGCCCGGAGAAATGCGGCGGGCCGATCACCGCATGACAGGGACAGCAAGCCATGAATGAACGCCGCCTGATTTCTTCCGGGTCCAAATTCGAAGCAGAGATTGGCTATTCCCGCGCGGTGGTGGATGGCGATTATGTCTGGGTCTCCGGCACCACGGGCTATGATTACGCCACCATGACCATCGCGCCTGATGTGGTGGCGCAAGCAGAACAATGCTTCGCCAATATCAGCCGCGCCCTGGCGGAAGCCGGCTGCACCTTGGATGATGTTGTCCGCGTTCTGACCATTGTGCCGCGACGCGAAGATTGGGAGCCCTGCTGGCCCGTCTTTCGCAAGCATTTCGGCAAGGCGCGCCCGGCTTCCACGCTGATCCATGCCGGGCTGCAAACCGATATCATGCGCATTGAAGTCGAAGTGACGGCGCGTTTGCCGAAGAAAGGCTGAGCATCATGCGTTTCGCCGTGGATCGCCTGGATCATCTGGTCATTACCTGCCGCGATGTGGAAATCTCCGCTTCCTGGTATCAGCGCGTTCTTGGGATGGAGCGAGAGGAATTCGGCCCGCATCGCCGCACCTCACTCCGCTTCGGGGGGCAGAAGATCAATCTGCGCCCGGTGAACGCGACGCAGGAAGAATGGTTCACCGGGGCCGCTGGCGGCGTGCCGGGCACGGATGATCTTTGTTTTGTGGTGACGATGAAGTCGGATCAGGTGGCGGAATATCTGCGCGCCTGTGGCGTTGCGGTGGAAGTCGGCCCGGTTGCAAAAGCAGGTGCGCTAGGACCGATCATGTCGGTTTATTGCCGCGATCCCGATGGCAATTTGATTGAGATCGCGAGTTATTCGGGCTGAACCAAGCAAGGGCGTCATCGCCCTATGCGCTCAAACCTCCACCACCACATAATCGGCTTCAATTTTCACCGGAAATGTCTCCGCCTGATACGGCCC
This sequence comes from Roseomonas sp., assembly GCA_020249865.1. Lineage (GTDB taxonomy): Bacteria > Pseudomonadota > Alphaproteobacteria > Acetobacterales > Acetobacteraceae > Neoroseomonas. Next base: position 10,200 of record JADCEV010000012.1, read on the forward strand.
TTCGACTGCACCACCATCCATCGGCATGGATGGTGGTGCAGAGTCTTTTTCAGCGGCTGATTCACCGCTTCGGGCATGCGCCCTTCGCGGATCAGACGCTAGCCTTGCCCCCGCTTCTACATGCGCCGGAAAGGCGCGCACCTTGGTCCGGCGTGGATCGAACCAGCTTTTTCCTGTGCGGATATCAAATTCCCAATTATGCCAGGGGCAGCGCAGCATTTCGCCGGCGCGGGAGAAATGATAGCGCCCCGGTTCATCACTCAGCGTCAGGCCGCACAAAATGCCACCGGAAAGCGCGCTGCCCTGGTGCGGGCAACGATCGAGCAGCGCGAAAAACTCACCCCCCAGATTGAACACCACAATCTTCTTGCCATCGGCTTCCACCAGCTTCCGGCCACCGGGCGGGATTTCATCCACCGCCGCAACAATATGCCGCGCCATTACAGCCGATAGAAGCCGCGCGCATTGCCGCCGAAAATCGCGGCGCGCTTTTCTGCCGGAATGAAGGACGGAATCGCAATGCGTGGATCGTCAAAATCCCAATGCGGATAATCACTGGCATAGAGAATGCGATCCCAGCCGATCCATTCCATCGCATCCAGCAAATGCTCGCCCTTCGCCGGTTCTTCAATCGGCTGCGTTGAGACATAGACATGTTCACGCATATATTCGGAAGGTGCCCGCTTCAGATGCGGCACCTCATCACGCAGCCGTTTCCAGTTATTGTCGAGCCGCCAGCCGAGGGAAGGCATCCAGCCAAAGCCGCATTCGATCATCACGATCTTGAGCGTGGGGAAGCGTTCAAACACGCCTTCCACCACGAAGGACGCGACTTGGGCTTGGGCACTGGTCGCGTGTTCCTGAACTTCTTCGACATAAAAGGAAGGCCAGCCGCCATTCGTCATGGCATTGCCGGAAAAGCCAAAGGCATGGATGCCAATCGGCAGGCCCACTTCCGCCGCGGCCTCATAAATCGGCCAATAGCGCTTGCGGCCAAGCGGTTCGGAAGTGCGGCTCATCAGCAGTACCTGGCAAAAACGGCCATCACCGCCGCGGCTGCGGATTTCAGCGGCTGATGCTGCCGCATCCTCATAAGGCACCACGATGGAAGCGCGCAGCCGCGCATCATGATCCACCCAATGCGCCAATTGCCATTCATTCACCGCATGGGCGAGCGCGCCTGAAAGATCATCATTCACATCGCCCTGGCCCGATGGCTGCAAGGGGTTGAGCACGCCAATATCCAGCCCGTAATGATCGAGAAACTGCTTTTGAACAAAGCCAAGATCGGAAGCGGGCGGCTGGCCCTGCGGCCCCCAGGCATCGCGCCGGCTCGCCAAGGGGGCCGCCTTCGGGAAAGGATAGCCCTTGTGAAAGCCATGCCGCGCATGAATGCCGTAGGTGGTAAGGCGATGCCACATGGCGTCGGTCATGAAGGGCCGGTATTCGCCCAAATCGGCGCAGCGCGGGTGGATATCGCAATCCACCAGGCCAAGCGTAGCAGCGGCGGGCCTGCCAGGGGCGGCGATGGGGCGGATGATGTTCATGCCGGGACTCCCTCCCTAAGCCTGTTATAGGTCGCGCGAGGGTTATCCACCATGATTTTCTTGAGCAAGCCGGGATCAAGCCCCTGCGGCACGGTCGCGTCGCCCTCAAAATGTGCATGCGGCCAATCGGAAGACCAGAGCAGCAATTCATCTGACCCCAAATGCTCCATCAGCCTTGCCATGGTATCGGCTTCTTCCGGCACATCCAGCGGGCGAATGGAAAGCCGCACATGATCGCGCACGTAATCCGATGGCGGGCGATCCAGCCAGGGCACTTCAAAGCGCACGCCCTTCCAGGATTTCACCAGCCGCCACAGGAAGGATGGCAGCCAGGACACGCCGCTTTCCAGCAGCACGACCTTCAGCTTTGGGAATTTCACAAACACGCCTTCCGTGATCAGCGACGCCAGTGAGGATTGGAACCCCATCGAATTCGCCGTGTATTCCTCAAGATAATAGGAAGGCCAGCCGACCGAGGTGACAGGGTGGCGCCAATTGCTGCCGGCATGAATGGCAAGCGGCATGTCATGGCGGGACAGCGCCTCATAGACCGGCCACCATTCGCGCCGACCCAGCGGGATTTCCCCCATGCAAAGCGTCATGGCCTGCACGAAACGGTGATCGGGGGCGAGGCGTTCAATCTCGGCCAGAGATTCCTCAATGGCATTGGGCAGCAGGATGGCAGCGCGCAGGCGCTGATCACCCTCCAGCCATTCGGCGCGGATCCAATCATTCACCGCGCGCGCAAAGGCAGCGGAAAGATCACGGCTGAAGGGAAGCTGGGCCGGGAAAAGCGGGTTGAGGATGCCGGTGCCAACCTGCCAGCGATCCAGCACCTGCGCTTGCAGGGTTTCCAGCTTGCAGGGCGCCTCCCCTTTCGGGCCACGCCAATCGGCGCGTACGGTGGTGGGCGCGGCAGGCGGCCAGGATGCGCTTTCAAGCTGAGAAACGCCGCGTTCCTTGAGGCTCGTGCGCCAATGCTGATCCATGTAGGGAAACAGGCTCGCCATGGACGGCAGGCCCGGATGTAGATCGCAATCTATTGCCGCTTCGGTCACGGTTCCTCCTGCGCTTCATCCAGCATAGCGCAGGTTGAGCATCCCCCCTTTTCCGGGGGCGATCAATGGGGTTGGGTTTGGGCCTTGGCCCGCCCGGCAATCACCGGGCGGGGCATTGCATCAGGCGCTATTGCCCATAGCGCACAAAGCGAAGCTGGATGTAATTATCCGCCGTCTGCACCACATTCCAGCCCTGGCGCACCGCCCAGACAATCTGCTGCTGGTGCAGCGGGATATAGCCGACATCATTCTGGATCACCTTGCCCGCTTCGGTGATCAGCCCTTGGCGGGTGGCCTGATTGGTTTCCACCGCAATGCGGCTGATCAGCTCATCCAGCCGAGGGTTGGAATAGCCGCCATTGTTGAAAATACCGCGCGTGCCATCGCGCGTGCCGGCCAGGTTGAACAGCGCGTTATGCGCGTCCGATGTCGCCGGTGTCCAACCCAGCAGATAGAAGCTGGTATTGTAACGCGGCGCATTGATTTCCGCGAAGAAGCGCGCGCGGGTCTGCGCATTCAGCGTTACGCGGATATTGATGCGCGCCAGCATCGCAACCACGGCGGTGCAGATCGCCTCATCATTCACATAGCGGTCATTCGGGCAATCCAACGTCACGCCAAAGCCATTCGGATAGCCCGCTTCGGTCAGCAGCCGACGCGCTTCGTTCAGATCAACGCGCGGGCGCTGGTCATCTTCCTCACGGAAGCCATTCACGCCCGGCCCATAGATCAGGTTTGTCGGGCGGGATTGACCGCGCATGACGCTGCGCTGAATGGCGCTGGTGTCTATCGCCAATTGCATGGCACGACGCACGCGCACATCCTGGAAGGGATTCTTGCCCTGCACATCGGACTTCAGTAGCTGCGGGCGCATCTGATCCATGCCAAGATAGATGGTGCGCAGTTCCGGCCCCTGGATAATGCGCACACCTGGTGAGCGCGAAATCCGGTCCACATCCTGCGGCGGCACGGTATAGACAAAATCCATCTCACCCGACAGCAGTGCGGCCACGCGCGTTGCATCATTGGAAATGATGTTCAATTCGGCGCGCGTAATGTTATGAACCGGCCTGTCCCACCAATTGGGATTCGGCGCGACAACCGTACGCCGATCCGGCTCACGCGAGACGAGAATGAAGGGGCCAGTGCCCATGGCATTGCGCGTGGCGAAGTTTTCCTCGCGCGTGGTCAAATCCGCGGGGCGCGTCGCGTTGTTGCGCTCGGCCCAGGCGCGGCTAAACATACCCCAATTGGTGATTTCCTGCAGCAGGATCGGGTTGGGGACCGTGGTTTCGAAATCCACCGTGTGATCATCAATCTTGCGAACTTCCTTCACGGAAGCGAGCACACCTTGCACATTGGAACCAGGTGCGCGGGCGCGCTGTACGCTGAACACAACATCATCAGCAGTGAAGGGCGTGCCATCCGAAAACCGCACACCGCGGCGCAGATGAAAACGCCAGATGGTCGGCTGCGGCTGTTCCCAGCGTTCGGCAAGCGCGGCTTCCACCTTGCCTTCATGATCACGCCGCACCAGCGGTTCATAGAAATTGGACCCGAAGGCGAGCAGGAAGGTTTCCTGCCGCGTATACGGGTCCATGGAATTCACATCGCCATCATTGGCCCAGCGGAACACATTGGCCTCCGCAGACAGGGTGGAGCCGGCCAGCAGGGCGGCGGCAAGGGTAAGGCGGCGCAACAACATGAAGCATTCTCTCCCACAAGAACGTGACCCGGACCTTTTAGGGCTTTTGCGCGTCACGAAAAAGCGGATTCAGCAGGCAAGAAAAAAGCCCCTCTTCCGGCGGAAAAGGGGCTTTGATCAGGGGGTACGGTGCGCTTTCAGGCGACGCGCAACGCCCGCGGCAAATCCGCCACGCTCCGGTCAATCATGGCGCCATCGGCCGCGGCATCCATGGTTTCCGCCAACACGGCCCGCGCCGCTGAAGCGGCAATATCAGCCGCCATGTTGCGCACCTCGGCAATCGCGCTCGCCTCTGCCGCGGCAATACGCTGCATGGCAAGCTGCTTGCGCCGTTCGGCGGAGGCTTCGGCCTCGGCAGCGGCAGCAGTGGCAATGCGTGCCGCTTCGGTCTTGGCGCGCGCCAGAAGCTCAGCGGCTTCCTTCACCGCCTCAGCCCGCGCGGCTTCGGCTTCCTTCAGCTTGGCTTCGGCTTCAAGACGAAGCCTATTCGCCTCATCAATCCGCTTTCGAATGTCATCGGCGCGGGAATCGAGCGCACCGGTGCCGGCCTTCCAAAGTTTGCTGCCAAGCAGCATGAAAAACAGGACAAAGGAAACCGCGACCCAGAATTTCGGATCAGCGAAAAAAGAAGCAGAGCCTTGCATCAGGAAATCCCCCTGGCTGCGGCTTCACGCTGCACCGCTGCCTGCACCTTGCCGGCATCAGAGCTTGCGCCAAGCTTGGAAAGCAGGGCTTCAACAGTTTCACCAGCCACCTGACGCACCGCACCAAGTGCCGATTTGCGGCCCTGATCGATGCGGGCTTCGGCTTCCGAAATCTGCTTGGCAAGCGCTGCGTTCAAGGCTTCCGCCTTCGCGTCCATTTCCTGCTGGGCGGCTTGCATCGCAGCATTGACTGCGGCTTGCGCTTCAGCACGGGCGGTTTGCGTCGCTTCACGCTGCGCGGCAATGGCCGCTTCGGCGGATTGCATGGCAGCGCGGGCCGCTTCCAGATCACTTTCAATGCGTTGACGGCGATTTTCGATCACCGCACCCAGCCGCGGCAGGGCCACGAAGGACAGCAGCAGGAAAAGCGCAAAGAAAATGATGACTTGCCAAACAACCTGGCCGATCAGCAATGGCCCTTGGACCGGGTGGCCAAAGGCAAGCTGGGGCATCCCTTCCACCGGCGGACCACCGGCAGAACTGGCTGCCCAGGCAAGCGCAGGCATGGCACTGAGCGTCATCGCAAGCAGTATTCGGCGCATCGGCTTACCCTCTCGCGGCCAAAGAACGTCGGGCCGGGGCATGGCACAAGGCCGGCCCCGAAACCAAACGGCCCCAGCCCAAACCGGCCAGGGCCCCAGCCATCACGCGAACAGGATAAGGAAGGCGATGAGCAGCGCGAAAAGCGCCACAGCTTCCGTCAGCGCGAAGCCCAGAATGCCGATCGGGAACACGGCATCACGGGCGGCCGGGTTGCGGGCAACGCTGGTGATCAGCGCGGAGAAGATATTGCCAATCCCGAGACCCACGCCGAACAGCGCAATAACGGCGATACCGGCACCAAGGGCCTTCGCAGCAGCAACTTCCATGACACATTCCTTCCGTTTGACTTCAACAGATTTCCGAAAAACACCCAGCGTTCGTCAGTGCAGATGCACCGCGTCGTGGAGATAGATGCTCGTCAAGATGGCGAACACATAGGCCTGGAGGAAAGCCACCAGGAACTCAAACCCTACAAGGGCGATGTTCACACTAAGGGGCAACACCGCCACGAAGGGACCAACCGCGCCAAGGCTACCCAGCAGGACCACGAAGGTGGCAAACACCTTCAGCATCACGTGCCCCGCCACCATATTCGCGAACAGGCGGACGGAAAGGCTGACAACGCGGGAGAAATAGGAAATCACTTCAACCGGGATGATGATCGGTGCCAGCCAGATAGGCGCACCTTCCGGGAAGAAGTAACTGAAAAAATGCATGCCGTGGCGCATCAGCGCAATCACCGTCACGGTCACGAAGACAATCACCGCCAGCGTCAGCGTCACCGCGATGTGAGAGGTGAAGGTGAAGGAATACGGCAGCATGCCAAGCAGGTTGCCAAACAACACGAACATGAAAATGGCGAAGACGAAGGGGAAATACTTTTTCCCTTCACTGCCGATCTGTTCAGTCACCATGCCTTGGATGAATTCGTAACTGGCTTCGCCGAGCGATTGCAGCCGCCCCGGAATCATCGCGCCGCGCGCAGCGGCCGCCATAACGAACAGCGTGATCAGGCCAAGGGCCAATAGCATGAATGCATTGGACTGGCTGAAGCCGACGGACTGCCCGAAGAAGCCCAAAAAGGGCGTCAATTCGAACTGACTCAGCGCGTCAATCGTCTTGCCTTCCTTTGCCACCGGCAAACCCCTCGTCTCTCAGATCATGTCACGCGCTAACGGCGACGCGGGTTGAAAAGGCGATACACATTCAACACCCCGGCGACGCTGCCCATGACGAAAAACACCAGGAAGAGCCAAGGCCAAGTGCCGAGCCAGCGATCGAGTACCCACCCGATGCCGATCCCAACCACAAGGGCCGAGACAACCTCAACCCCTGCGCGCAGCCCGATTCCCCATGGCCCTGTTGGCAAGCCTTTTTGGCCGTTCGGGCCAATTTCAAGCCCTTCGCGAGCCCGTGCTTGCCTTAACCGTTCATGAAGGTCCGGCTGATTAGTCACCTTTTGCTCCCCAGGCGTACCGCGCCAGAAGGCGTCGGGGCTTTACGGGGGGGGGCTGCCACTGTCAAGCATGTGCGGCGCAGCAAAAGCCCATTTTCGTGGCCTGTTACAAGCATTATTCGCCCCCCCTGGACGCCCTTTAGCGCGGTGGCGCGGGTGGCCGTGGTGAAGCGGTGGCCGGGCGTGATGCGGGGCGCGGTGCGGGGCGTGATGCCGTGCTCGGCCTTGGTGGTGGCGGGGGCGGCGGCGGGCGGCGGATGGCGAAGCGCTGCTTGGCCGGCGGCAGCGCGTTCCATTGGCGTAGGACTGCCTCCTCACTTGAGGTGTCATAGCCAAGCCGTCGCATTGCGTCCCGGGCGCGGCGCTTCTGGTCTTCACTCAGCCTATCCCAGGCGATGGGGCCGGGGGCGAAAACCTGCTCCGGCTCCTCCGCTGGGGGCGCGGCGGTCACGGGCGGGGATTGGTTCGGCTGGGCGCAGGCAGCCGGCAGCAGGGCCAGCAGGAAAAAACGGCGTTTCATGGCTGAAGCTCCACCAGCACGGGCACATGGTCAGAGGCTTGCGGCCAATCCCGCGCATCCTTCAGCACCAGATGGCGCTTGAGGCCGCCCGCCAGATCATCACTGACCCAAACATGATCAAGCCGCCGGCCACGATCCGCCGCGCGCCAATCCCGCGCGCGATAGGACCACCACGTGTAAAGCTTCTGATCTGCGGGCACAAAATGGCGCAAAGCATCATGCCAGCCCGCCGCCTTCTGCCAGCCCAAAAGCCCTTCAACCTCAATGGGTGTGTGGGACACCACATCCAATAATTGCTTATGGGACCAGACATCATGTTCCAGCGGGGCGATGTTCAAATCGCCCACCAGCACAGCGCGCCGCGCGCCTCGGCCCGCGAACCAGCGCGTGGCTTCGGCGACGAAATCAAGCTTGTGGCCGAATTTCGGATTGGCGGCGCGGTCCGGAATATCGCCGCCGGCGGGCACGTAAAAGTTGTGCAATTCAACCGGGCCGCCTGGTGCATCCAGCATCACGCCCATATGCCGGCAATCACCCTTGGCGCACCAATCGGGATCATCGGCGCGCAAGCTGATCGGCAAGCGCGATAACACCGCGACACCATTATAGCCCTTCATGCCGCGCACCAGCCGATGCGTGAAGCCAAGTGCGGCGATGCCTTCATGCGGAAACGCCTCATCCGGGCATTTGGTTTCCTGCAGGCAGATCACATCGGGGGCCAGATCAGTGACTAGGTTTTGCAGCAAGGGTAAGCGCAGCCGCACGCTATTGATGTTCCAGGTCGCGATACGAAGAGCCTGCCGCGATGCGCCGCGTTTCGCCATGGGTTTTCCTGTCGTCACTGCTGGGAAAGGGTTTCAAACACGTCGCCCGCGGGCGCCGCACCTTGGATATGGCGCCGATGCCAGAGCGCATAGAACAGCAAATGCCAGGCAGCGAAGCCCTCCCGCTTGCTGCCGGCCGCGCGAAACAGCGGCAGGATGCGATCCGGCTTGGCGATTTCCGCAACGCCCGGCTGGCGCGCCACCAAAGGCGCCAGCTTGTCCGCGACATCGGCAATCCAGGCACCAACCGGCACGGTAAAGCCCTGCTTGGCGCGGAAGGGCTCGCTGGCCGGAAAGTTCTTCGCGAGCCATTGGCGGAGCAGATATTTGCCCCGCCCATCACGAATCTTGAGCTTGTCGGGCAGACGAAAGGCCGCGGCAGCCATGCCAGGGTCAAGAAAGGGTGTGCGGCCTTCCACGCCATGCGCCATCAGGCAGCGATCAAGCTTGATCAGCAAATCATGCGCGAGCCAATCGGCGCAGTCAGTTGCTTGCGCCACTTGCAACCGGGACCGCCCCGGCAGCGCGGCGGCGGCTTCGGCGGCGGCAATGCCGTCGCGCCAGCCCGTCAGCGATTCGCGCAGCACATCCAGCCGATCAAAGGCGCCATGGCCGCGCATGGTCTTGCCGCCCAGCCACCAGGGACGCATCGCGGCGCGGTAGCGGCCATAGCCGCCAAACAACTCATCGCCGCCTTCGCCGGAAAGCACCACCTTCACTTCCTGCCGCGCGGCGCGCGCCAGGAACCAGGTGGGGATGATGGCGTAATCGGCAGCCGGATCATCCATGCAGGCGATGATTTCCGGCAAGTGGCGCCAAACCATATCGCGGGTGATGTCAACGCGCACATGCCGCGCGCCCGCAGCACGTGCCGCGGTTGCAGCGGCTTCGCGTTCATCGGCCGCACCGGCCACATCAAAGCCGGCCGTAAAGGCCAATACCGGCGCGGTATTGATGCGCGCCATGGCGGCCAGCACGGCCGCGGAATCCGTCCCGCCCGAGAGAAACATGCCATAAGGCACGTCGCTTCGCTGATGCAGGTCAACGCTTTCCATCAGCGCGGCATCCAGCCGCGCGAGTGCCGCTTCTTCCGAGATGGCTTCCGGCCCTTCCACCGGCAAGGCAGCGCGGCGCGCGCGGGCGATGATGCGGCCATCGGCGATGGTGATGGTCTCACCTGGCAAAACGCGGCTGATGCCCTGGAAGATCGTCTCTGGCCCGCTGGTGAATTGCAGTTGCAGCAATTCATGCAAGGCAGGGCGATGCAGTTGCGGCGTGACCAACCCAGCAGCGACCAGCGCTTGCGGTTCGGAGGCAAAGGCGATGCCATCGGCGGTCTCGGCGATATAGAGCGGCTTGATGCCGAAAGGGTCGCGTGCCAGCAACACCTGCCGCGCCGCGCGATCATGGATCGCAATGGCATACATGCCGCGCAGAAGCTCAGCGAAGCCTGCGCCATCGCGGCGATACAAATGCAAGGGCGGTTCGCAATCCGAAGCGGTGGCGGCAGGCAGCGCGTGATCGCTGCGCAATTCGCGGTAATTATAGATCTCGCCGTTCGCGACCAAGGCGGCAGCGCCGGCGAAGAACGGTTGATCGCCTGTCGCAAGATCAATGATTGCAAGGCGGGCTTGGGCGAGAGCGACATTGCCCGAAAGATGATGCCCCGCGCCATCCGGCCCGCGATGCGCCAACGCGCGCGTCAGCGCTTCCAGCACCGTGGCAGAAGGTGAAACACCAGCACGGAGCGCAAGCCCTGCTATGCCGCACATGGCGCTAGGCCCGTCCCGCCGGCTGAAGCTCCGCCAGCACGCGACGCCAGCGCGCGATCACGGGTGCCTCCGCGAAAGTGCTCACAAAATGCGTGCGCCCTGCCGTGGCAAGGGCAGCGGCACGTTCAGGGTTATCAGCCAGTGCTGCAATTGCCGCCGCAAGCGCCACCGCATCTTCGCGCGGCACCAGCACGCCATCCTTGCCATTGGTGATCAATTCGCTCGGGCCTTGCGCGGCTGCGGCAATCACCGGCTTCGTCGCAGACCAGGCTTCCAGCACGATATTGCCAAGCGGTTCCTGGCGTGATGAGCAAATGAACATATCCGCTGCCGCCAGAAGCGCGCCAATATCGCGCCGCCAGCCGAGAAAACTCACACGCTCCGTGATGCCAAGCTCAGCTGCCAAGGCGCGCAAGGCAGCTTCTTCCGGTCCTGCACCTGCCAGATATACATGCCCGCGCGGCAGTAGCGCGATTGCGCGCAGCAGCACATCAAAGCCCTTATTCGGATGCAGCCGCCCCATCGCCAAAAGCCGAGGCGCGCTACTGGCGGCGGGCAACTCGGCGGGCGCGCTGCCCGCAAACTCCTCAACAAAATTGGGCAAATAATGCACGCGCGCTGCCGGCCAGGGGGCGGCGGTGATCATGCGCACCAGATCATGCGTATTGGCAACCAGATGATCGCAATGGCGGAAATACTTCACATCATAATAGCCGCCGAAACGCCCCACCAAGACCCAAGGCCCTTGTGGCGTGAAGCGCGCGGCGCGCTGCATCCAGGCCATGACCAGATCGGGTTTGAAATCCTGCAAGGCGCGCCGCACACGCGGCTTGGTGAACAAATCAAGCGCACCGCCAAAGGCCAATTCCACCGGCTGCAAACCGGCTTCGCGCAGGCGTTCGGCACGCCCAGCATCACGCCGGATAATGGGCAGCACGATATCCCCCGCGTGATGCAGGGCAATCGTGGCGCGCTCAAAAAAAGCCTCTGCCCCACCAATCGGCGCGCCGGCCATGACCTGCGCAATCCTCATGGCTTCCGCCCGCCATGGCGTTCCGGTTCCAACCGCGCCTTCAGATAGGACAGCAACGGAAAAGCACCGGTGCAAAACGCCAGCAGCACACCCCAAGCACCTTCGCGATAGCCCTTGCGCGAGACATAGGATTTGAAGGCGCGGCTGACAAAGCGGCGCAGGTTGGCGCGCAGCGTGCCGATATCGCCGGACGCGATCAGATCAGCCGCCTTGGCCGAGGAATATTTATCCAACCGCCGCAGCATGTCGGAAATATCGCGATCCACCAGATGCACCAGCGCGCCGGTTTTGATCGGCGGGCCTTGCTTGCCCACCCAATCCAGCCCCGGATGTACGCGCTGCGCGCGCCAGCGTTTCGCGCCGCGCTGAAACAGCCGGGGGACCGAGGTGGTGCCGAAACTCCCCGCCCAACCATGCCGCAGCAGCCGATCACCCACGTAATTATCCACCGGCACCTGATGCCAGGCGAAGCTGCTCGTTGCGATCACACGGCGGATTTCAGCGGCCAAAGCGCCATCCACGCGTTCATCCGCATCCAATTCCAGAATCCAATCGCCGGTGCAGGCGGCGATGCCGGCATTGCGCCGATCACCTTCCAATTCCCAAGCGCCTTCCAGCACGAGGGCGCCCGCTGCGCGGGCAAGTGCGGCGCTGGCATCCCTGGTGCGATCCAGCACCACCACAATCTCATCGGCGAAAGCGGCCGAGGCCAGGCAATCGGGCAGTCGCGCTTCCTCATTCCGCGCGACGATCAGGATGGAGAGTTTTGGGGTCATGCCGGCACCCGCGCGGCTTGGCCAAGCAGGGCCTCGGCGGCGTCCAGAACGCGCGCCACCGGCAAATCTTCCATCGCGCCTTGGCCGGGTGGGCCATCGGCCAGCACGGCCTGCGCCTTGGGGCCGGCCGGGCCATATTCATCCGACGGGGTCGGGCCAAACAGGCCAAGTGTGGGCGCGCCAGCGGCGGCGGCCAGATGCATCAGGCCGGAATCATTGCCGATGAACATCGCGGCGCGCGCCAACACTGCCGCCACTTCGGGCAGCTCAAGCTTGCCCACCAGATCCAGCGCCTGGGGCAAGGCGGTCAGAACCGGGGTTGCCATGCTGCGTTCCTGATCCCCCGGCCCGCCCAGAATGGCAATCCCCGCGCCGGGGAAAGCCCCGTCAGGCGCAGTCAGCCGCAAGGCGAGTTCGGCGAAGTGCTCCGCCGGCCAAACCTTACGGTGCCAATTCGCCGTCGGCCCGAGCACCAGCCAAGGCTGTCCTTCCGGCAGTAGCGCGGCAGCGCGGGCGTTATCCTCTGGCGCGGTCCAAATCACCGGCAGCGGCGGGGGGGTCACGCCTAAAAGTGCGGCCAGATGCGTCAGCCGATGGCCGGGCCGCCGCCCGCCCTGGATCACCCGGCGTTCCCGCGCCCAGAGCAGCCAGGCAATCGCCGAGGCGCGCAAATCCACCACCAAATCCCAGCGCGTGAAGGCCACGGCACCCCAAATTTCCAGCCAATGCAGCGAATAGCGGCGCTTTTCCACGGTAATCAGGCGCTCAAGCTGCGGCATGCGGCGGAACACGCCCTCCGCCACCCGCCCGCAAACAATAGTGAAGCGCGCTTCCGGATGCGCCCGCATCAGGTGATCAAGCAGGCCTGTGGACAGCACCGCATCGCCAATGCGGGTGGAGGAGATGAAAAGAATGCGCACCCGGCGCCCTTACCACTTCCCGCGCCCGAGGGGGAGGTTGCAGCCGCGCCCTGGCCGACACAGGTTTAGGGCATGAAACTCGCAGCCTTGCCGGACCGCGCCGTTCTGGAAATCTCGGGGGAGGACCGTGTCGCCTTCCTGCAGGGGTTGATTTCCAATGATGTGACCAAGGCACGGGTGGATCAGGCGGTCTGGGCCGCGCTGCTGACGCCGCAGGGCAAGTGGCTTGCTGATTTCTTTGTCATCGCAACGAATGATGCGCTGCTGCTGGATGTGGAAGCGGCGCAGCTTGCCATGCTGATCACGCGCCTGAGCCGCTTCAAGCTACGCGCCAAGGTGGCTTTGCGCGATGCCTCGGCGGAGTGGCGCGTGCATGCGGCTTGGGGGGAAGGGGTACCCCCTGATGGGCTGGCGGCGCGCGATCCGCGCCTGCCCGAGGCTGGCTGGCGGGTGCTGGCGGGTACAATCCTGCCCACCAATGCCAGCACCGCGGATTACGCGGCGCATCGCCTTGCCCTTGGCCTGCCCGACGGGTCCAAGGATATGGAAGCCGAGAAATCCGTGCTGCTGGAAGGCGGCTTTGACGAACTCAACGGCATTTCCTGGACCAAGGGCTGCTATATGGGCCAGGAACTCACGGCGCGGACGCGCTATCGGGGGTTGCTCAAACGCCGGCTGGTGCCGGTGGTGATTGACGGCCCCGCGCCCGGGCGCGGCACCCCTGTTGTGACAGCGGATGGCGCTGAAGCCGGGGAAATGCGCTCCAGCCAGGGCGCGCAGGGCTTGGCGCTGCTCCGGTTGGAATGGCTGGATAAGGGGGGGCTTTCGGCAGGCGGGGCGCGCCTGACGCCGCAACCGCCCCCCTGGATGAAGCTGCCGGAGGATAAGCCATGACCGAAGCTGATCACGGCCCCGGCGTGCGCCTGCCGCCGCCCGTACTCGTAGGGGGCGTGCTGGCGGTGGCCTGGTTCGCGCATCTTTTTTTTCCGGTGCTGCTCGGCCCGCCTTTGCCCGATTACGGCGTGCTGGTGATTTTTCTGGGCGTGGCGCTGATCGGCTGGGCGCTGCTGGCGCTGGTGCAGGCCGGCAACGACCCAAGGCCGGATCGGCCGGATGCCGAATTGGTCACGGCAGGGCCGTTCCGCTTCAGCCGCAACCCGATCTATCTCGGCTTTCTGGTGGTGGTGCTGGGCTTTGCGCTGCGCTGGGGTGATCTTTGGGGTTGGCTTGCCTTGCTCGCCTGCCATTTGGCGCTGGATCGGCTGGTGGTGGCGAAGGAAGAAGCCTACCTCAGCACGCGCTTCGGCGCGGCTTACGAAGGCTATCGCAAGCGCGTCCGGCGCTGGGTTTAACCCCGGCCCGCCAAGCCGCGCGCCAACCGGTCGAATTCGGCGACGGTCAGGGTTTCCCCGCGCCGATCCCCGGCGATGCCGGCCTCGTCCAATAGCGCTTCAGCATTGCCGAGCGTCTTCAACGCCCCACGCAGCATTTTGCGCCTTTGCCCGAAGGCGGCGCCGGTGAGTTTTTCCATGGCGGCGAATAGCGCGGGTGGCGGGTCTTCCGCATGGGGCACAAAACCGACCACAGCAGACCAGATCTTGGGCGGCGGGCTGAAGGCACCCGGCGGCAGGCGCAGCAGCAAATCGCAGCGGCAGCGCCATTGTGCGAGTACCGCCAGCCGGCCATAGGCGGGTGTTGCGGGGGCGGCGGTGATGCGTTCCGCCACTTCAAGCTGGAACATGAGCGTCATGCCCTCCAGCGCTGCGGCGCTGCGGAGCCAGCGCACCAGCAAGGGGCTCGCGACATTATAGGGCAGGTTGGCGATGATGCGCCGCGGCGCGGGCAAAGCCTCGGCCGGGTCAACGCCAAGCGCATCGGCTTCCAGCACGCGAAGCCGTGTGGGATAGGCTGACACCAATTCCTGCAGTGCGACCACGGCACGCGCATCAAGTTCCACTGCCAAGACCGATGCGGCAGGGCTTGCCAATAGCGCGCGCGTCAGCCCGCCGGGCCCTGGCCCCACTTCCAGCACATGCCGTCCTGCAAGATCACCCGCCAAGGATGCAATCCGCGCACAGATACTGGGATCAAGCAGGAAATGCTGGCCAAGCGCCTTGCGCGCATCAAGCCCATGCCGCGCGATAGTCTCGCTCAGGCTGGGTAGTGCAATTTTGGTCACGCCTTCAGCCTGGGCGCGCGGCGTTATTCGTGCGGATATCGATCTGGGCGCGGCGGCGCAAATCGCGCTGCAATTGGCGGGAGAGCAGTTCAACCCGATCACGCAACAGGATTTCGCGCGCCTGTTGCGGATTGGCTTCCGCCATGTTGCGGGTCTCACGCGCGCAGACCATGAAAATCAGGGCGCCATCCACGGAAATGATTGGCTGGGTTGCGCGCCCAATCGGCAAGCTGCCCAGCAGATCACGCAATTCGGGCGGGGTGATATTGTCCAGCCGCACCGGGCCGGGATCGGCAGGGCGCGGACTGCCACGCGCGGCGGCATCCATAGCCTCACAGCCGCGCGCCTGGTCGGATAGGGTTTGCGCCCGCTGCAACTGCGCCAATTGCTGCGCGGTGGGCGCTTGCGGATTCACTTGGCCTTCAAAGGGCAGGAAGACCTGGCGCATGGTCATGATGGTAGCCATGTCGCGCCCTGAAACACGCTTGTCGCGCAGCAAGACAATTTCAAACCCGCCAGGCACGCGAATAGGGTTGCTGATGGCGCCTTCCGGCATTTGACGCAGGATATTCGCCACCGCCGGATCAAAGCGATCCGCCGTCATCCAATCCATCGCGCCGCCTTGGATCGCGGATTGGGATTGGCTGAATTGCGCCGCCACCATGGGGAAGGGCACACCTTGGCGCAGGCGCTGAATGACATCAGTCACAAAACGGCGCACCTGCGCTTCCTGGCCGGGATTTTCGACCGGGATGAAGATTTCGGAGACCAGGAATTCGGGTTCACCCAGCCGCGCGCGCTGGGCGGCGAGGAATTCATTCACCTCAGCCTCCGAAATAGTCGCCTGTTCGCCCAGCATACCGCGCAAAAGCCGTGCCCAGCCGATCTGCGCGCGGATTTGGTCGTACAAAACGCGCGGCTCGATCCCGGCGCGCCGCAAATTCTGCACCACACCACCAGGCGGCAGGCCATTGCGGCTTTCGATATTGGCGACGGAACTCGCGATATCCTGATCTGTCACCAGGATGCGCCGGCGGCTGAGTTCCTGAATACGCAACCGCTCATCAATCAGCAGGCGCAGGATTTGATCCCCGCTTTGCGCACCCGTATCGCCCGCCATGCCGGCGGAAAGCGCCAGCAGGCGCCGGCGGCTTTCGACTTCGCTTCGTGTCACGACATCGCCATTCACAACGGCGACGATGCTGTTCACGCTGCCGCCCGCTGCTTGCGCCAAGGCAGGGCTTGGGGTGCCGTGCGCCAGCATGGCTGCCAGCAGCACCAGCGCCAAAAGGGGCTTTCGGGTAAAGGTTAGGGCGCGCATCAAAGCCTCCTTAAGCTTACCGCCTTTGGCCGGCGGGGTAGGGCAATGGCTCATAGAGCCCTCAATCCGAAATCGCCGATGGTCTTGAAGCCAAAGCGGAACAGCAACACCGTGGCCCCTGGATAGAAATCGCCTGTCGCGGGGTCTTCAGCATAACGCTTGACGAAACGGGTTTCAAAAATGAAGCATTCATCCTCATACATGGCCGATACGCCAAGCGCCACCGGGCGATTGAGTTGGATATCCTGCCGGCCAAAGGCGCTGATTTGCCAAAAGCCAAGGCGCTGTCTTGCGCCCAAATAGACTTCCTCGCGCTGCGCCACAGGGTTGAGAAAGGGCATGGGTGGCGCCTGCAAATAGCCCAGGGTGAAGCCGGTATCCTGGGTGGGTCGCAGCGTGGCGCTGACATCATAGGCGCGGGCCGCAAAGCTTTCTCCGCCGCGCCGGGCGCGGCCGGTCAGGTCAAGCCAGGAGCTTGGTCTGAAGGTCAGTCGGCTGACCCAATCAGAGGCACGATTTTCCAGGCCGCTATAGGGGTAAAACGGCCCGCCATTATCCTGAACGCGGAAGGATCGGCCGACAATGGCTTCAAGCTGACGATCTTCCGGCATGAACCAGGCGCCGCGCAATGCCATATCGGCGCGCGTGCCACCTTCCTGCCGATCCCGCCCGGTAAAGCGGTTGAGCGAAAACAGATTGGCATCGGTGAAGTCGAAGACGATGCTGTCTTCATTCGGGATGCGATATTGGCTGCCGGTCATCGGGCCCGTCACCAATTGGACGCGCGGTTCGATCACCTGGCGACCCCAATCACCTCCATCACGCAAAAAGGGCATCCGCCAATCAAGCGCCGTGCGGATATTCGCCGCGGCACTTTGCCCGCTGGGGCTGCCGGTCGCGAAATTCGGCGCAAGGTTGATATTCTCAAAATCATACGCCGCCAGATCGCTCTGCGCGCGCAATGTCCAGATGCCGCCCAGATCATCCATGCGCGGCAGCGCATAACCAATACGCGATGCAGCGCGCCGTGTGCTTGTGCCGGTACCGCGAAAGATAGCGAAATTCCAGGTATCCAGCGTGAAACGCCCACCTAGCGAGTCTTCGGGCGATTCCCAATCGGCATAGATATTGGGCAGTACTAGTGGGATGCGGCTGATGTCATCGGTCCGCCGCAGCCCCTGATAGGCGCGAGCATCAAATCTTGCGAAACCCTCAGGCCCCCAAAAACCTTCAGTGAAAAGCGTTGTCGGCAGGACGCGCTGTGCACCATAGCGATAGATGCGGAGATATTGCTCGGAGCTCGCGCGGTTCAGGTCAAACCCGGCGCGCCAGGTTTCATCCAGGGAAAAGCGGCCCTTGGCGAAGATATGGCCGGCGAAGCCTTCTTCGGTGCCTTCGCTGCCGTCCAGATAGCCGGCAGAGCTGAAAACCTCGACTTCGCCATTATTGAACCTGCGGCGGTAATCCAGCCCAAGATTGGGAGCACTATTGGTGGCGATGGTGGGGCGCAGCACCAATTCCTGGCTCTCATCAATTGCCCAGTAATAGGGCGTTTCAATGAAGCCGCCGAGAAACCTCGTGACGCCGAAGCTTGGGCTGAGAAAGCCCGATTGCCGTGCGGCAGACCCATCCGGATGCTGAAAATAGGGCAGCCATATCACAGGCACACCAGCCATATCGAGCGAGGCACCGCGATAGCGTACCTGTTGTTCCGTGCGGTCCAAGGTGGCGGTACGCGCGCGCAGCTGCCAGATGGGTGGGGCGAGCGGATCATCCTTGCAAGGGTCGCAGACCGAATAGACCACACGCGAAAGATCAAAGATGGAACCGCCTGTGCGCCGCGCGCCAGTGGCAGCGATGCGCCCATTTTGCAGCAAATGTCCGCGCAGCCCTTCCAGTACGCCATCGCGCATTTGATTGGACAGGACCGCGCTTTCCGCGAACATCACCTGGCCATCAGCTTCGATCAATTGGACATTGCCGCGTGCGGTGGCGACACCGGTATTGCGATTATAGGTCAGTTCATCAGCACGCAGGATGCGCCCGCCCTGAAAGGCTTCCACTCGGCCGCGCGCCACTACCAGGGCGGCGTTCTGGTCGTATTGCACTTCATCGGCGGTGAAGGTGACTGGCGCGTTCTGGGCTGGGGCCGCTGGTGAGGGGGCGGCTGGCGCGGCGGCGCCTGACGGTAGGCTTGGCTCCACCGCACCAGGCGAGGCGATCGGCGGCAGCAGCGGGGCCTGCGCGAATGCCCCGCGTGAGGCCAGCACCAAGACCATAAAGCCAAGAATGCGCCCAGCCCTGCCTAGCATCCTAACCATCCTCAAGATGCAGCAGCAGCGCTGCCGCCAACAGGAACCCGGCACCCGCTGGCGCCCAGGCGGCCAATACCACAGGCAGCGTGCCCGCTTCACCAAATTCGCCCGTGATCTTGTCCAGCACGAAAAGCGCGAAGCCGGCGCTGACCCCGCCCGCGATCATGCGCGCCACGCCGCCGCGTCGGGCCGAGCGCATGGAAAACCCAGCCGCGAGCAGCGCCATGGCAATGGCAAGCAAAGGTAGCGCCAGCAGGGATTGGAAATACAGCCGATGGCGAATGGCGGAAAATCCTGCATTTTCCAGAACCGTGATGAATTCCGGCAAGGCCCAAAGACTGAGCGTATCGGGGCTGGCGAAGGAATTCTCAATCCTCTCAGGGGTCAATTCGGTCGGGAAATCGAGGCTTTGCGGCGCGCCCGCGACACGGTCTGCACCAAAAACCATGGCGCCATCAAAGCGCCAACGCCCAGGCTGGAGCAAGGCCGATGTGGCTTCGATGCGCGCCAGGGGGCGATCTTCTGCCGAAAGGCGCCACACAGTGACCTCGGCCAGGCGCAGCGCCTCACCGGGGCGCAATTCCCGCGTGGCAATGGGGCGGCCGGAAATGATCGCAACACCCTGCGGTTGCAGACCATCATCCGCCTGCCGCAGCCAAAGCCGGCCGCCGGCCAGTGCCGTGATACCCCCAACATTGCGGAGATAGAGCTGATCAAGCCGCTCCGCCCGCGCCAACATGGCCGAGGAGAGCGGCGAAAGCGCCATGCTGGCGCCAAGCCCAAGCAATAGCGCCACCAATACAGGTCCAGCCAGGAACCCCCAGGCGGAAATGCCCGCCGCGCGCGCCACCACCAATTCGGAAAACCGCGTCAGCCGCCAAAAGGCGATAATCCCCCCGAGCAACACCGCGAAGGGCAGGATTTGCATCGCAACAAACGGCACGCGGAGTGCTGCGATTTGCGAGACCAGGGCGAAATTCGCTTCTGGCCGCGTTGCCGCGCGGCGCAGCAATTCGATCAGGTCGAATAGCGCGACCAAGGCGGATAGCGCCAAGACCATCAGCAGTGCCATGGCGGCAAAACGCCGTGCCACATAGGTCATGAG
Organism: Roseomonas sp.; assembly: GCA_020249865.1. Lineage (GTDB taxonomy): Bacteria > Pseudomonadota > Alphaproteobacteria > Acetobacterales > Acetobacteraceae > Neoroseomonas. The sequence goes on from JADCEV010000012.1 coordinate 29,978, forward strand.
TGTGATGGGCAGCGTCATGACAGCGCCTCACGCGGGGGCGGCCGACGCGGCAGGCCTGGGGCGCCGCCCAGCCACCAGGCGGAAATCACCCCCGGCAGGATGGCATGCAGCCAAATCAGCCAGATCAGCCCATCGCGCCGCGTTGCCGCATTGCTGATGGTCAGGCCAAGCGCCAGCAACGCAACCATGATGCCGATGCCAAGCACGACGCCGAAGCCGCCGCCATGGCGACGGAATTGCCCGGTCAGCGCCACCGCCAAGCCGACCAGCGCGAAGGAAAGCGCCGTCAGCGGGCTGGCCATGCGTTGATGCGCCTCTGCCCGGAAGCGCCTGATTTCGCGCGGGCGCAGCCCTTCGGCGGGATCAGGGTCCAACAATTCGGCAATGGAGCGTTCCCGGCTGTCTCGGCTGCGCGTCTCCTCGTTCCGCGCCACGCGCGCCAGATCAACGCTGTTTTCGGAAAAGCTCAACACTGTCAGACGCGGCGGCGCACCCGATGCGCCCTTTTCCATCTGTTGGCGCACGCCATCGTAAAGCGTCACGCGCGGACCTTCCGGCCCCTGTCCGATGCGCCCGGCTTGCGCCAGGATGGTCACCGCGCCGCCGGCTTCGCGTTGGTCATGCACCAAAATGCCACGCAACGTGCCATCGGCTTCGCGCTTGCGGGCATAGACGGTCAGATCATTGCCGACGGTCGAAAAAACCCCCTCCTGCAACAAGACGCCCACCAATTGATTGCGGATTTCAAACTGCCATTGCCGAAAGGCGGTATGGCTGAGCGGCACCAGCCAGAAATTCAGGAAGGCCATCACGGCCACCACCAAAAGCCCCAGCGCCAAGGCAGGGCGTGCGATTTGCCAATTGGAAAGCCCCGCGGCGCGCATCACCACCAATTCGCGGTCGCCGGCCAGGCGCAAATGCACGAACAGCATCACGATGAAGGTCGTGATCGGCAGAATGACCGAAAAGAAGGATGGCAATAAAAGGCTTGTCAGTTCGAAAAACACCGCAAGCGACAAGCCGCGATCCAACACCAATTCAATGAAGCGCAGCGATTGCGTCAGCCAGACAAGCGCCGCCAGCCCCACCGTTACGGCAAGCAGGGCCAGGGAAAGCTGGCGGAAAAGATATCGGTCAAGCAGGGTCATCGGCCACGCCACCCTAACCGCTTGGCGCCCATGCCGAAAGCGGCAACGGCTTCAGGGCAGCACCTTGCCGGGATTCATCAAGCCCTTGGGGTCCAGCGCGGCCTTGATCTGCCGCATCACGGCAAGCTCCGCGCCCCCGCGCCAGGCCTCCATCATATCGGTCTTGAGCTGCCCGATGCCATGTTCCGCGCTGAAGGACCCGTCCAAATCCCGCACCACCTCATTCACGCAATCCATGATGTCGTGGCTGCGCGCCAGGAAGGTGGCTGGATCAGCGCCTTCGGGCTGCACCAGATTCACATGGATATTGCCATCGCCCATATGACCGAAGGGCATGGGGCGAATACCGGGGATCAGCTTGCGGCAGGCTTCCGAAGCACGCTCGATCAATTCCGGCACGCGGGAGACGGGGACGGAGACATCATTCTTCACCGAAGCGCCGGCCTTGCGCTGCGCTTCCGTGTGTTCTTCGCGAATGCGCCAAATGGCGGCGCGCTGCGCTTCGCTTTCGGCCAACACGGCATCCAGCACTTCGCCGGATTCCATGGCAGGTGCCAGCACCAGCTCCGCCAAGCCGCGCAAATCCGCATCCGGCCGTGTTGAGGCCAAATCAATCAGCACGTAATGGGCGGCACGTTCAGCCAAAGGCAGGGTAACGCCGGGGATCAATTGTACGGTCAGGTCAACGCCATCGCCCGACATATATTCAAAGGCGCGGATCGCGCTTTCGTCATTGTCGCGAAAGCGCCGAAACAGGCCAAGCGCGGCCTCGGCATCGCGAACGGCGGCGAAAATCACCTCATTGGCGCGTGGGCGGGCGAAAAGCTTCAGCACAGCGGCGGTGATGATGCCAAGCGTGCCTTCCGCACCCACAAAAACATGGCGCAGCGCATAGCCGGTATTGTCTTTGCGGAGCCGCCTCAAGCCATGCCAGATGCTGCCGTCGGGCAGCACCACTTCAAGCCCCAGCATCAATTCCCGCGCATTGCCGTAGCGCACGGTGTTGTTGCCGCCGGCATTGGTGGAAAGCACGCCGCCGATCATGGCAGTACCCTCACCCCCGAAGCTGAGCGGGAAAAGGCAACCGGCAGAAGCAGCGGCTTCCTGCGCGGTTTTCACCACCACGCCCGCGTCAGCCGTCATGGTCATATCCACCGGATCAAGATCGCGGATGCGGTTCATGCGCGCGAGGGAAACAATCACGGCGCGCCCCGAAGCATCAGGCGTGGCACCACCCACCATGGAGGTATTTCCCCCTTGCGGCACAATGGCGATGCCGGCGGCGCTGCACAGCCTGACTGCTTCGGCCAATTCGGCGGTATTGGCGGGACGGAGCAGCGCCATGGCGCGGCCCTGATAGAGGCTCCGCCAATCCGCCAGCGCGGGCGCGAGGTCTGAGGCTTCGGTCAGCAGCCCGGCGGGGCCAAGCAGGCTGGCAAGCGCGGGGATGAGGGAGGGTGAATCGGCCATAAGCCGTTCAAACCCCCCTGCCCGGCGCGGTCAAGTTCTTCTACTCGACCTTGATCTCGGCCGCCGTGATCAGCGCCTGCCAGCGGGTGATCTCGGTAGCGTTGAAGCGGGCCAGTTCCGCCGCATTGCCGGGCATGGGTTCAAAGCCCAGCGTGGAGAGGCGTTCCACCACGGCGCGATCCGCCAGCACCCGCGCCAAGGCGGCTTCCATGCCGCGCACCGCCTCGGCCGGGGTATTGGTGGGGGCATAGACGCCCATCCAGGCGGCAATGTCATAACCGGCAAGCCCCGCTTCCTGGAGGGTTGGCAGATTGGGCAACAGGGCGCTCCGCTGCGCGCCCGTCACCGCCAAAGCGCGCACCTCATTCCCGCGCGCCAGTGGAATGCCGATAGTGAGGTCCACAATGGCAAAGGAAATCCGCCCCGCCACCAGATCGGTCATGGTATTGGCCGAGGAGCGATAGGGCACATCCAGCACCTCGGCCCCGATCTGGCGCACAAAACTTTTGCCGGCGGCGAGATAAACCGCTGACCAATGGCCGAAGCTGAATTTGCCGGGTTCGGCCTTCAGCGTGGTGATGAAGGCGCCGATGGTCTCGGCCTTCACGCTTGGATGCACAGCAAGCATCAAGGGAAAAACGCCAATGCGCCCAACCGGGGTGAAATCGCGCAGCGGATCATAGGGCAGGCTGCGATAGAGCGCGGGGTTGATCGCCTGGGTGGTGCCTGTAGTGAAGAAGAAACTATAGCCATCAGGCCGGGCGCGTGCGGCGGCGACCGCGCCGATATTGCCATTGGCGCCGCCGCGATTTTCGATCACCACCGGCTGACCCAAATTGCGCCCAAGATGTTCGGCCAGGATGCGCGCCACGCCATCCGTGCCGCCGCCGGCGGCGAAGGGAACAATGGCGGTGATAGGTCTTTCCGGCCAGGCGGCAAGGGTGGGATGTGCTGCCAGCGCCATGACGGCGCTGATGATGAAGCCAAGAAGGCGCATTTTCCTCTCCTGATCCTGCGCGGTTGATCCGCGCTTTGGTCCTGCGCCGATATGCTGTGATGTTGTGCGGCAGAGGTCCAGTGCCTTTGCGCTGCTTGACAGATTTTGGTGGGATGCCGAGGCTTTTGTGATCCGAAAAAGCACAGCCTTTCTTCTGGAGTGATGCGCAATGCCCTTGGTCACGATCACGCTGGCGCGCCGCGCGGCGCCAACATCACCGGAAAAGAAAGCCGAAATCATCGCCGGAGTCACGGAGTTGCTGGTGGAAACCCTGGACAAGCGCGCCGAGGATGTTGTTGTGCTGATCGAAGAACTTGACCCGGATAATTGGGGCCAGGGCGGCATCACTGCCTCGGAAATACGGCGCCGGCGCGTCGCGACGATGGCCAAGCATGAAGGAGAGAAAACATCGTGACCGCTGCGCTGGATGGGCTGATTGTTCTGGACCTCACGAATTTCCTCTCCGGCCCCTATTGCACCATGCTGCTGGGCGATCTGGGTGCGGATGTCATCAAGGTGGAACGCCCCGATGGCGGCGATGATGCGCGGCGAATGCCGCCCTTTGTGGATGGCCGCAGCCAGCCCTTCGCCGTTTGGAACCGCAACAAGCGTAGCATCACCGCGGATTTGAAACAGCCCGAGGATATTGAACTGGTGCGCCAATTGGCGCTCCGCGCCGATGTGCTGGTGGAAAATTTCCGCCCCGGCACTTTGGCCCGGCTTGGGCTGGGGTGGGAGGCACTGAGCGCCACCAATCCACGCCTGATCTGGTGCGCGATTTCAGGCTTTGGCCAGACCGGGCCTTGGGCGGATCATGGCGGCCTGGATATGATGGCGCAGGGCATGTCGGGCCTGATGGCGGGCAATGGCCCGCCGGATGGCGAACCCTATCGCCTGCCGATCGCCATTACCGATGTCACGGCGGGGATGTTCTCCGCCCTTTCGGTCATGGCTGCCTTGCAGGCGCGCGAGAAAACCGGGCAGGGTCAGCGCATTGATCAATCCCTATTCGAAGCCGGTGTGGCTCTTGGCGTTTATGAGGCGGCGCATGTCTTTGCCCATGGCACGCGCCCTTCGCGGCTTGGGCAATTGCATCGCGGATCGGCGCCCTATCGCGTGTTTCAGACCGCCGATGGCTACATCACGCTTGGCGCTTCCAAGGAGAAGTTCTGGCAGGCGCTTTGCGGCATTATCGGTCGGCCGGAATTGGCGAGCGATCCGCGCTTCAAGACCAATGCGGACCGGGTGGCGAACAACAACGCGCTGATCGCGATTTTGCAGGAAATTCTGGCAAGGCGCGGCAGTGCCGAATGGCTGTCCGCCCTTGGCAAGGCGGGTATCCCATCGGAGCCCGTACTATCCTATGATGAGGCGCTGGCGCATCCGCAGGGTCAGGCGCGTGGCCTGGTCAGCAGTTTTGCGGACCCCGAACGGGGCCCAATCCAGCATTTGGCGTCACCCTTGCGTCTGGAAGCCACGCCGGCACGCATTGCCCGCCGCGCCCCGGATTTGGGCGAGCATAATGCGGAAATCCGCGCCTGGCTGGCCGGGGATCAGCTCGGCTGATGGGCGGCCTTGGCAGCTCCGCGCGCAAAATCAGCGTCGCTTACTGAAAAAACTTGACGTAACCCCAGCGAAAATTGTCTGATTTTGCGGGATTTTCGTGCCGTGCCTTGCCGAGTGGTCGGGATTGCGACCGCTATCGGGCCCGTCCGGGAAAACCGGAAAGAAGCGGCAGGGCATCTGCTGCGATAACAAAAGGGGCTCGCGTCATGCCGAATGGTACCGTGAAATGGTTCAACGCCACCAAGGGCTTTGGCTTCATCCTGCCTGATGGCGGCGGCAAGGATGTGTTTGTGCATATCACCGCCGTGCATAAGGCGGGAATGCAAGGGCTCAAGGAAAATCAGAAGGTCAGCTTTGACGTGGCCGAGGAACGCGGCAAGCCGGCAGCAATCAATCTGAAGGTATTGTAGCGCCCGCCCCAATCGGGCCTAAGGCCCCGGGGCCATGGCCCAATAAGACGGGCGCGGTCACGGGATGCCCTTGCGCGTTCAGGCAGAAACGTCAGGCCCTGCCTTCAGCCAATCCTGTGGCGGCGAAGTTCCGCGCTAAGCCGCCCAGTGATGAAAAAGAAGAACATGCGAAAATCCGCGATCAGCGACCAGAACGGATGGCGGAAGGTGGCGGGGCGATTTTTCTCGACAAAGAAATGCCCAATCCAGGCGGGGCCATAGCCGCAAACCAGCGCCACCAGCAGCAGCCAGTAATTGCCGGAAACCAGCCCTGACATGAACAGCAAAAGCCCCGCACCCGTTCCCGCGAAATGCAGCGCGCGCGTTGTGGGCTTGGCATGCTCGCTCAGGTAATAGGGCCAGAATTCAGCGAAATTCCTGAAATTGTCGCTCATCCCATTGCCACCCTTGCCTCAAGCTCTGGCGGCACCAGAGCAGCTTCCAACGCCGCACGCAGCCCGGCCAGTTTGCGTTCGTTTTCAACCTTCAGCCCAAAAACATCCTTCACATAGAAAACGTCAATCGCGCGCACCCCATAGGTGGTGATGTGGGCGGAGGCGATTTGCATGCCCTGATCGCTCATGGCCGCGGTCACATCATGCAAAAGCCCAGGCCGGTCGCGGCCATTCACCTCAATGACGGTGTGCGTATTGGAGGCGTGATTATCCACCACCACACGCGGCGGCACGGTGACGGCGCGCAGCCTGGCGGGTTCGCGCTTCAGCTTGCGGATTTCATCGCGCAGCCTGAGGCGGCCAGAAAGCGCCTGTTCCACCAGCACGGAAAGCCGCGCCAGGCGATGCGGCGCATCCAGCGCGCCACCCTGATAATCCTGCACCCAGAAGGTATCCAGCGCCATGCCATCGGTCATGGTATGGATGCGCGCATCAACAATGCTCGCCCCCGCGACCGCCAGGGCGCCGGCAATCTTGCTGAAAAGCCCCGGATGGTCGGTGCAATAGACCGTAACCTCGGTAACGGCGCGATTTTCCAAAACCCGGGTCTGGACTGTCAGCGGTGCCTTGGTCACGCGCGCTTCCTGGATCATGGCCGCATGGCGCGCATGGGTTTCAGGATCAAAGGAAAGCCAATAGCCGGGATAGCCAAGACCCAGGAAGTGATCCACCTCCGCACGCGGATGCGCGGCCAGCAGCTTCGCCGCCGCTTCCTTGGCGCGTGCCACACGCACATCGCGTTCCGGCACGGAAAGCCCGCCCGCCAGCACTTCCGCGACACGCCAATAAAGTTCGCGCAGCAGCGTTGCCTTCCAGCCATTCCAGACCTTGGCGCTGACCGCGCGCATATCGGCAACCGTCAGCACCAGCAGCAGCCTGAGACGTTCCGGGCTTTGCACAATCTCGGCAATATCCAGGATCGTCTTCGGGTCTTCGATATCGCGGCGGAAGGCGGTTTCGCTGATCAGCAAATGATGCAGCACCAGCCAGGAAACCGTCTCGGTCTCCTCAGGTGTCAGGCCAAGGGCGGGGCAGACATGCAGCGCCAATTCGGCGCCCAATTCGGAATGATCCCCGCCGCGTCCCTTGGCGGCATCATGCAGCAGCATCGCAACATAAAGCGCGCGGCGGGATTGCACCTGGCCGATCAATTCACTCGCGACCGGGGCGATTTCCGTGAGTTCACCGCGCTCCATGGCGCCGAGCACGCCAATCGCCTCGATGGTATGCTCATCCACGGTGAATACGTGATAGGTATCAAATTGCATCAGCCCGACCACGCGCTGCCAATCCGGCAAAAGCGCTGCGATCAGCCCGGCTTCGTTCAACATCCTCAGCCAAATATGCGGGTCCCTGCCAGATAGGATATCAAGGAACTCCGCACTCGCCGCCGGGTCACCGCGCAGCCGAGCAAGCTGGCGCGCATGGCGAATAATGGCGCGGAAGGCGAGAGGGTGAATTTCCAACCCGCGGTCCCGCGCCAGACGAAAGATGCGCAGCATCAGGACAGGTTCAACGGTGAAATCAAAGCCGGGCGCGGCGATGATCTTGCCGTCCGCCAGCGCGAAGCCTGCTTCGGTCAGTGCCTTGTCGGGTGCGGGCAGCACAGCCGGGCGACCAAGTGCGGCGCGCATGATGGCCGGTTCCAGAACACGGGTGAAACGCGCCACATCGCGCACGGTCAGGAAGAAATGCTTCATGAAGCGTTCAACGCCATCCTGAAGCCCGCGCCGCGTATAGCCCATGCGGGCGCCAACCACCGGCTGCAAATCGAATGTCAGGCGTTCTTCCGCGCGGCCCGTGACCAGATGCAAATGAAACCGCACCGTCCATAAGAAATCCCAGGCACGACGAATGGCGCGCGCTTCACTTGCCGTCAGCAACCCACCGCCCGGACTATTCGGCCCGACCAATTCCGGCATGCGCTGAACATTGAAGGCATAGCGCGCCAGCCAATAGAGCGTTTGCAGATCGCGCAGCGCGCCGCGGCCTTCCTTCACATGGGGTTCCACCACGTAAGGGCTATCGCCATAACGGCGATGGCGCTTCTGCCGTTCCGCGAGTTTCGCTTCCAAAAAGGGCTTGAGGCCAATGCGTGCACGCGCGGTGCGAAACGCCTCATCAAATCTGGCAAAAATCGCCGGCTCACCGGCGACCAGCCGCGCATCCAAAAGCGCGGTCATTACGGTTGCGTCGCGTTTGGCTTCCTGCAGGCATTCACTGCGCGAACGCGTGGCATGCCCAACCTTCAGCCCCAGATCCCAGAGCAGATAGAGCATGAATTCAACCGCCTTCTTGCCGCGCGCGCCCATGCTGCCATCGGTCAGGAACAGCAGATCAATATCGGAAAACGGCGCCAGCACACCGCGGCCGTAACCGCCAGTTGCGACCAGCGCATGGGGGGTATCGCCACGCTCGGGCGGGTGCATTGCTTCGGTATAGCGATGAATGCCGACCATCAGCGTATCGGTCAGCGCGGCCTGCCAGCGCGCGGCGGCCAGGCCCGATAATTCGCGCGCTTCAAAGGCTTCCTGCACGCGGGCCTGGATGCGCCCCAAATGCCGCCGCAACAGCGCCAGCGCCGCATCGCGCGGGATCGGTTGGCCCGCCGGCAGCAATTCCGCCAGCAGATCATCAAGCACCAGCGGCTGTTCAGTGACCACGCCAGGATGCGCGGCCCCGCGCCGCTGCGGTGCCGGAAGGTTTTCGGGGCTTGTCTTGGTCAGACTCATTACTGTCACATTATCGTGTCCGGCGGCGATGCGACAGTCTCCAAAAGCGATTTAACGCGGTAGAGAAACTCCTGCGCTTCTCGCGGGCTGAGTGTATCGGGATCAAGCCCTGCAAGCGCTTCCAAGGCGGGGTGGGCAGGCGGCGCAGCCGGGCCGGGGCGCGCAAAAAGCGGCAATTCCTCAGACATGGGGTCAAGCCCCTTGGCGCGGGCCTCGAGCGAGCCGAGCACCGCTTCGGCCCGGCGCAAAACCTCGCGCGGGACACCGGCAAGCTTGGCCACATGCAGGCCCCAGGATTTCTCGGCGGCACCCGGGCCCACACTGTGGCGGAAAATCACCTGCCCACGCCATTCGCGCACCTGCATGGTGGCAAGCGTCAGTTCCGGTAACTTGGTCGCGAGCGACGTCAATTCATGGAAATGCGTGGCGAAAATCGTGCGGCAGCGGATGCGGTCATGGAGCGCTTCAAGCACCGACCAGGCGATGGCAAGGCCATCCCAGGTCGCGGTGCCGCGCCCGACCTCATCCAACACCACCAGGGATTGCCCGCTGGCCTGGTTCAGGATCGCCGCCGTTTCGGCCATTTCGACCATGAAGGTGGAACGCCCACCGGCAATGTCATCCGCGGCACCAACGCGGGAGAAAAGCCGATCCACGAGGCCAAGCCGCGCCGCTTCGGCAGGCAGGAAAAGCCCGGCTTGCGCCAAAATCACAAACAGCGCGTTTTGCCGCAAATAGGTGGATTTGCCGGCCATATTCGGCCCGGTGAGCAAACAAAGCCGCTGGCCGGCGGAAAGATCGCAATCATTGGGCACAAAGGCCGGGCCGCGCGCACGGGCAAGGGCCGCTTCCACCACCGGATGCCGGCCGGCCTTGATGGTGAAATCCGGCTTTTCGGTGATTTCCGGCCGGCACCAGCCACCCCCCGCCGCCAATTCGGCGGCTGCCGCATGCACATCCAATTCCGCCATGGCAGCAGCAGCGGCCGCGATGCCGGGCGCGGCATTCAGGCAGAGCTTCCGCAGATGCTGCGCAACCATGCGTTCCCGCCGCGCCGCCTGATCACCCGCTTCGGCCACCTTGCGGTCAAGCTCGGCCAAGGCCGGGCAGGTGAAGCGCATGGCATTCGACATCGTCTGGCGATGGATCGGGCAATTGGGGCCTTCGGCGATGGCGGCGCGGAGCAATTTCTCGCCGGCGGCCAAAGGCATTTCGGCCAGAAAGCCGAATTGCTGATGATGGCGGATACGAAGCGCCGCCACCCCCCATGCCTGCGCCAAATCCAATTGCAGCGCAGCGATGGCATCCCGCCCGCCATCCCTGAGCCGCCGCAGCGCATCCAATTCGCCGTCATAGCCAGCCGCGATCAGCCCACCATCTTCAAGGCGCGCCGGCAGGGTTTCCGCGAGTGCGCGCTGCAATTCCCCCTGGGGCGAGGCTTCCGGCACCAGCGCGCCGCGCGCGGCTTCAATCAGCGCGGGTTGCAGCCCGCCCGCGGCATCAAGCGCTGCGGCCATGGCTTCCGCCCGCGCCAGCCCATCGCGAATGGCGGCCAAGTCGCGCGGCGCAAAGCGATCAAGCGATAGCCGTGCCAAGGCACGTGCCATATCGGGCGAGCCCTTCAGCGCAGCGCGCAGTGCAGCGCGTTCAGATGGTGCCGCCAGCATCCAGCCCACTGCCTCATGCCGCGCCAGGATGGGGGCGGCTTCAGCAAGTGGCGAGGCAAGGCGCGCCGCCAATTCCCGCGCCCCGGCGGCAGTCACGGTGCGGTCCACGGCGGCGAGCAGGGAATGCCGCGCCTCCCCCCTCTCGCTTTTCAGAATTTCCAAGGATCGGCGCGTCGCCGCATCCATCTGCAACAGCCCACGCCCGCCCGTGGGGCTGGGCGGGGCCAGGCGCGGCAGGGCGCCCGCCTGGGTTGCGCGCACATAATCGAGCGCCATGGCCGCGGCGGCGAGTTCTTCCGCGCTGAAACTGCCAAACCCATCCAGGGTTGAGACATCAAACGCCTCGGCAAGGCGCCGCGCGGCATCGCGGGGCGGGTCAAGCGGTGTGATCCGCGCGGCCACGTCGCCTTCAAAAACCCCTTCCGGGGCCAGGATTTCGGCCGGTTCCAGCCGCGCCAGCAGGGCCTGGATATCCGCACGCGGCAGGGTTTCCGTGCCAAAGGCCCCGGTCGAGACATCCAGCCAGGCCGCCCCGACCCGGTCTTCCAGGGGGGCGAGGGCCAAAAGCCAGGCCGGGCGCGCGGCTTCCAGCAGGGTTTCTTCCGTGACCGTGCCAGCCGTGACCAGCCGCGTGATGTCGCGCCGAATGGTCGGCGCCTTGCGTGCCTTGGCCTGTTCCGGCGTTTCCATCTGATCGCAAATGGCGACACGAAAGCCCTGGCGGATCAGCCGGGCCAGATAGCTTTCATGCGCATGGGCCGGCACGCCGCACATGGCGACCTTCTGGCCGCGATGTTCACCCCTGAAGGACAGCGCGATATCAAGCGCGGCGGCGGCGGCTTCAGCATCGGCGAAGAACAGCTCATAAAAATCGCCCATGCGGAAAAAGACCAGCGCATCCGGATGCGCGGCCTTGGCGGCGAACCATTGCGCCATGGCCGGCGTGGCGCCGGCGGCATCGGGAATCGGGCCTGAGGGGGCATGGTTGGGGGGCATTGCGTCGCAAGATACAGGCGGGCCGCTCTGGCGCCAAACACCGGGCTGGCGCAAAGGCGCCATAGGCTCCACACTGCAAGGAAGAAAAACCGAGGGCGGAGGAGGTTCCCATGACACAACCCGGCATTGGCCGCAGATCAATCCTTGCCATGGGGGCTGCGGCGGCGCTGCCCGCGCCCGCGGTGGCGCAGGATATGCGCGCGCAAACCCTGCGCTTCGTGCCGCAGGCCAATCTCAGCGTGCTTGATCCGGTCTTCACCACGGCCACCGTCACCGGCAATCATGGCTGGCATGTTTATGACACGCTTTATGGCGTGGATGCGGCCCTGAAACCCAAGCCACAAATGGCGGAAGGGGCCGAGGTTTTGGATGATGGCAAGCGCTGGCGCATCACGCTGCGCCCTGGGCTGCGCTTCCATGATGGCGAACCGGTCCGCGCGCGCGATTGCATCGCCAGCATCAAACGCTGGTGCGCGCGTGAGCCCTTTGGGCAATTGCTGATACGCCAGGTTGATGAATGGCGCGCGGTGGATGACCGCACCATCGAAATCCGCCTGAAGCGCGCCTTCCCGTTGTTGCTGGATGCGCTGGCCAAGCCCGATTCCGCCGTGCCCTTCATCATGCCCGAACGTCTGGCCGAGACCGATCCCAATCGTGGCGTGACGGAGATGATCGGCTCTGGCCCCTATCGCTTCATCGCGGGCGAATACAATTCCGGCAGCCGCGTGGTTTATGAGAAGTTTGATGCCTATCAGCCGCGCCAGGAAGCGCCTTCCTGGACATCGGGCGCCAAGATCGCGCATTTCCGGCGCATTGAATGGCATATCCTGCCCGACCCCGCGACGGCAGCGGCCGCCTTGCAGAATGGTGAGGTTGATTGGTGGGAAAGGCCGCATCCGGATTTGCAGCCGCTACTGGCCCGCGCGCGCGATGTGCGCCGTGAAGTGTCTGACACGGGCGGGCGGATGGCCGTGATGCGTATGAACAACCTGCACCCGCCCTTTGATGATGTGCGCATCCGCCGCGCCGTCCGGCTTTCCGTTTTGCAGGAAGATTACATGCGTGCCTCACGCGGGGATGATCGGACGGATTGGGATCTCTGCCGCAGCCTTTGGCCGCGTGAGACGCCCTATTACGAAGACCTGGGTGAGGCGATGATGCCGGGCAGCCTTGACCGCGCCCGCGCCGCGCTTCGTGAAGCGGGCTATGCCAATCAGCGCGTGGTTGTGATCAATCCCACGGATTTCCCGGATATCGGCCCACTCGGCCAAGTGACCGCGGATCGGCTGAAGCGGATCGGCATGAATATTGACCTGGCTGAGAGCGATTGGGGCACGGTGGTGCAGCGGCGGAGCAATCGCGAAACGGTGGAGCGCGGTGGCTGGTCCATCCTGCATACCACGGGGGGTGCTACCGCCTGGGCCAATCCCGCCGTTTCCTTCCTGGTGCGCGGCCAGGGTACGGGCGGCTGGTTCGGCTGGTGGAAAAGTGATGAGGCTGAGGCCCTGGCCGAATCCTGGCTTTTCGCGCCGAGCGAGGCTGAACAGAAGCAAATCGCTTCCCGCCTTGGGCGCTTGGCGCTGGAAGACGCGGCCTTCATTCCGCTTGGCCAATTCAGGATCAGAACCGCTTTCCGGCGCAATATCACTGGGATTTTGCAGGGATCATCGCCCTATCCCTGGAATGTCCGGCGGGTCTAAGGGCGTGCTTTGCTGCGCCTGCGAAGCTGGGGCCTCGCGGCGCGGTGCACAAAACGGCATGATGCGATTGGTTTGAGGAGTAGTGACAAGAATGGATGACGCGAAAAAAACGCCGGTTGAGGATACGCGCACGGCGCGCGTCACCGCCGAAGAAGCGCTGGCAATGCACCGGGAAGGCCGGCCCGGAAAGCTTGAAATCCGCCTGACCAAGCCCTTGATCACGGCGCGGGATTTAAGCCTGGCCTATTCGCCCGGTGTGGCGGAACCCTGCCTGCATATTCATCGCGATCCGACGCTCGCTTATGACTATACGGCCAAGGGCAATTTCGTGGCCGTGATTTCCAATGGCACGGCGGTGCTGGGGCTGGGCAATCTGGGTGCGCTTGCTTCGAAGCCCGTGATGGAAGGCAAGGCCGCCTTGTTTAAGCGCTTTGCCGATGTGGATTCGATTGATCTTTGCGTGGATACGGAAGACCCGGACGCTTTCATCAATGCCGTGCGGTATCTGGGCCCGACTTTTGGCGGCATCAATCTGGAAGACATCAAGGCGCCAGAATGCTTTGTGATTGAACAGCGTTTGCGCGAATTGATGGATATTCCGGTCTTTCATGATGATCAGCATGGCACCGCCATTGTCGCCGCCGCCGGCCTGATCAATGCCTGCCATCTGACCGGGCGCGATTTGAAAACCACCAAGCTTGTCATCAATGGCGCGGGGGCGGCTTCGATTGCCTGTGCCGAGCTGGTCAAGGCCATGGGCATGCGGCCCGAAAATGTCATTCTGTGTGACACCAAGGGTGTGATCTGGCGCGGCCGCCAGGAAGGGATGAATCAGTGGAAATCCGCCCATGCCGTGACCACTTCCGCGCGCACCCTCACGCAAGCTTTGGATGGCGCGGATGTGTTCTTTGGCCTGTCGGTGAAGGGCGCGCTGACGCCGGAGATGATCAGGGCGATGGCGCCAAAGCCGATCATTTTCGCCATGGCCAATCCCGATCCGGAAATCACCCCGGATGAAGCGCGCGCTGCGCGGCCCGATTGCATTATCGCGACCGGGCGTTCGGATTACCCGAACCAGGTCAATAATGTGCTGGGCTTTCCCTTCATCTTCCGCGGCGCGCTTGATGTGCGTGCCTCCACGATCAATGACGCAATGAAGATTGCCGCCGCCGAATCGCTCGCCATGCTGGCGCGCGAAGATGTGCCGGAAGAGGTCTCGGGCGCGGGCGCGGGCAAGGCGCTCCGCTTCGGGCCGGAATACATCATCCCGAATGCCTTTGATCCGCGGTTGATTTCACGGGTTTCGCCCGCTGTTGCCAAGGCTGCGATGGAAAGCGGCGTGGCGCGCAAGCCCCTGTCCGATTTACAGCGTTATGCGCGCGATTTGGCGAATAGGCTGGATGCGACCGTAGGCGCCTTGGAAGCCATTGCGGAAAGCGTGCGGCAGAACCCGAGGCGCGTGGTATTTGCGGAAGGCGAGGAAGAAAAGGTGATCCGCGCCGCCATTGGTTTCCGCAATGCGGGCTACGGCACGCCGATTCTGGTGGGCCGAGAGGATCGGATTGCCGCGGTGGCGAACGCCATTGGTATTCCGCTGCCAGAGGGCATTGAAATCCAGAATGCGCGGCTTTCGGATTCCACGCGCCGCTATGCGGAATTTCTCTATGGCAAGCGTCAGCGCGATGGCTTCCTGCAACGCGATTGCCAGCGCCTGGTCAATCAGGACCGCAATGTCTTCGCTTCCTGCATGGTTGCGACCGGTGATGCAGATGCGGTGGTGACTGGTACGACGCGTTCCTATTCCGCCGCGCTTGAAGGCATCAGCATGGCGATAGACCCTGTGCCCGGTCGTGTTGCCTTTGGCGTTTCCATCATCATTTCGCGTCAGGCGGGAACGGTGTTGGTGGCCGATACCGCGATTCATGAAAGGCCTGATGCGGCGACTTTGGCCGGCATTGCGCGCGGTTCGGCGGCCGCTGCGCGGCGTTTGGGGATGGAACCGCGCGTGGCGTTTCTTTCGTTTTCCACCTTCGGCGATCCGCGCGGCACCATCCCAGGCAGCATTCGCGAAGCGGTGAAGCTGTTGACTGAACGTGGTGCTGATTTCGAATTCGATGGTGAAATGGCCGCCGATGTGGCGCTGGACCCGAAGCTGCGCGCTTCGCTTTATCCCTTCTGCCGCCTGAGCGGTCCGGCCAATGTGCTGATCATGCCTGGCATTCACGCGGCGCATATCCTGACACGCGCCGTCCCGCAATTGACCAGCAGCACGGTGATCGGGCCACTGCTGACCGGGCTTTCGCATTCGGCGCAAATCGTGCCCATGCAGGCGGGCGTCAATCAGATTGTGGATGTAGCGTGCCTTGCTGCGCATGCCGCGGTGACGCGCGGATAGCAGTGCCTTCGCTTTTTTCTTGACCTTGGCCCGGATTCGGGCAGCCTTCCCCTGAGATGGCGGCAGTAAGACCGCTTTTTTCAGGGGAGTAAGCCAATGTTCAAACCACATCTATCGCGCCGCGCCATGCTGGCCGGCACCAGCCTTTTGGCAATGCCCGGTATTGCCCGCGCCCAGGCAGGTGATTGGCCGCGCCGACCGGTACGCTACATCAATCCCTTTCCCGCCGGCGGTTCCACGGATGTGCTGTCGCGCATCTATTGCGCGCGCATGTCTGAATTGACGGGGCAGAGTTTTGTTGTGGAGAATCGCGGAGGCGCGGGCGGCAATGTCGGTGTGGATACGGTCGCGAAATCAGCGCCGGATGGTTATACGATCGGGCTTGGTGGCATCGCCTCCCACGCGATTGCGCCAACGCTCTATAATAATCTGAACTTCGATCCTGAGAAGGATTTCACCTTCGTCACCGGACTTTGGCAATTGCCCAACCTGCTTGGCGTCAATCTTGATCTGCCGGTGCGCAATGTGCCGGAACTGATTGCGCTGCTGAAGGCCAATCCGGGCAAGTATTCCTTCGGGTCTGCCGGTTCAGGCACGACGCTGCATCTCTCGGGCGAGATGTTCAAGCAATTGGCGGGTGTGAATATGGAACATGTGCCCTATCGTGGCGCGGCGCCGGGGCTTGTGGATCTCATGGCCGGACGCATTCATATGATGTTCGATAATATGCCTTCTATCCTGGCGCTATCGCGTCAGGGCAAGGTGCGGGCCTTGGCGGTGACCAGTGAAAAGCGTAGCCCGATTGAACCTGACTTGCCGGCGATTGCTGAATTTTTGCCGGGATTTGACGTGATTTCCTGGACCTGTGTTTGCGCCCCCGCCGGGTTGCCCAAGGATGTGACGGATAGGATGTCCCATTTCAGCAAGCAGGCTTTGGAACATCCCGATCTGGTGAGATCCTTCCGCGACCAAGGTGCGATGGCGTGGTACACGAGTGTTGCGGAAATCACCGCGTTCCGTGCAGCGCAGCAGGCGAAGCTTGCGCCCGTGATCCGTGCATCGGGGGCCAAGGTGGATTAAAGCGCGGCCCTTGCCGGCGGCGCGGCTGATCTGCGACAAGGGGGCCAGTGTCCCTTTGTCGGAAACCGTATGACCAGCGCGCTGCCTGAAAATACTGATGCGCCCAAGGGGGCAGAGCGGCTTGACCATTTCATGGCGCGCGCCGCGGCGGCCTATTATGCGGCACGTGATCCATTTCAGGATTTCACGACATCGCCGGAAATATCTCAGGCATTTGGTGAGTGTCTGGGGCTTTGGGCAGCAGTTACCTGGCAGGCAATGGGGCGGCCTGATCCGGTGCTGTTGGTGGAATGCGGACCCGGGCGCGGTAGCCTGATGGCGGATGCGCTACGCGCCATCGCCGAAATGATGCCGGAGTTTCGCGGGGCCTTGCGCGTGCATCTGGTGGAGACATCACCGCGCTTGCGCGAAGCACAGGCGGCGACGCTAGGTGATGCAGGTGTCACCTGGCATGAGGATGTGGGCGCATTGCCGGAAGTACCCATGATTTTGCTGGCTAATGAATTTCTGGACGCGCTGCCCATTCGCCAATTTATTCACCGAGGCGCCGCTTGGTATGAACGCTTCGTTGCTGATGGTGCTTTTGTGGAGGTGCCGAGCGAAATCACCCTGCCGGAAGATGCGCCCGAAGGCGCCGTGCGCGAAGTGAATGAAGCGGTACTTGGCTTCGCCGCATGGCTCGGTGCGCGGCTTGCTCGGTACGGAGGCGCGGCTTTGTTGATTGATTACGGCCCAGCAGAAAGCGGTTTTGGCGATAGCCTGCAAGCCATGCGCGCGGGCCAGCCGGTTGATCCGCTCAGCGCGCCTGGTCAGGTGGATATCACCGCGCATGTGGATTTCGCGGCCTTCGCTGCCGCCGCGCGCG
Source organism: Roseomonas sp. (assembly GCA_020249865.1). GTDB lineage: Bacteria > Pseudomonadota > Alphaproteobacteria > Acetobacterales > Acetobacteraceae > Neoroseomonas. The sequence continues at coordinate 47,498 of JADCEV010000012.1, forward strand.
CTGCCGGCGCCGTGACGCATGGCCCCTTGCCACAGGGCGTGTTCTTGCAGCGGCTGGGTTTCATGACGCGTACCGCAATGCTTGCCCGGCTTGATCCCGCGCGCGCCCAGGCGCAGCTTGCGGCCGCGCATCGGCTGACGGCGCCGGAAGCCATGGGCCGGCTGTTCAAGGCCGTAGCGCTATGCGATTCAAGCTTGCCAATCCCTGCTGGATTCGAAACCGCATGAGTGCTGAATTCCTGACCGCCGATCTCTTGCAGCTCCCGGGCCTGAGGCACGGTTTTTTTACGCGCAATGGCGGCGTTTCAACGGGGGCTTTCGCGTCACTGAATTGCTCGCTTTCCGGCAAGGATGACGCTGCGGCGGTGCGGGAGAATCGCACGCGCGCGGCGGCGACGCTTGGCCTGCCGCATCAAGCGCTTTGTGGCCTCACGCAAGTGCATGGCAAACGCGTTGTGGTGGCGGAAGAAGCTTGGCCTGAAGATCAACGCCCTGAAGCCGATGGTGTGGTGACACGCCGTACGGGTATTGCGCTAGGCATCATCACCGGCGATTGCGCGCCAGTGCTTTTCGCTGATGGCCATGCCGGCGTGATTGGCGGTGCCCATGCCGGTTGGCGTGGTGCGGTGCTTGGGGTGCTGGAAGAAACCATCCTCGCCATGGAAGGGCTTGGTGCGGCGCGGGGCGATATTGTCGCGGTAGTCGGCCCCTGTATCCATCAGGCTTCCTATGAAGTGGCGGCTGATTTGCGCGATGCAGTATTGGCGCGTGATCCTGCCGATGCGCGGTTTTTCGCAACCGGCAAGCGTGATGGGCGCTGGCAGTTTGACCTGCCTGGCTATTGCGCCGCGCGGCTTTCGGCGCTTGGTGTTGCGGTCAGTATGCTGGCGCATGACACGCTGGCTGATGAGGCGCGGTTCTTCAGCCATCGCCGCAATACGCTTGCCGGCGGCGGGCCGATTGGCCATCAATTATCCGCCATTGCGATAGCAGATTGATATCGCGAACGGTACGGAGCAAAGCCCATGGATCAAGCCTTCATCCCCGCCATTTTCATGCGCGGCGGTTCCAGCAAGGGCGTGTTCTTTCATGCGCGCGATCTGCCAGCCGATCGCGCGCAACAGGATGCGATTTTCCTTGCGGTGCTCGGCAGTCCTGATCCCTATGGGCGGCAATTGGATGGTATGGGTGGTGGGATTTCCTCGCTTTCCAAAGCCGTGATCATTGGCCCGCCCACGCATCCGGATGCCGATGTGGATTATCTTTTCGCGCAAGTCGCGGTGGATAGGCCTGTGGTGGATTGGTCCAGCAATTGCGGCAATCTTTCCTCGGCTGTCGGTCCCTTTGCAGTGGATGAGGGGCTGGTGCGCGTGGCCGATGGGGAAGCGCTGGTGCGCATCCATCAGGTGAACACCAAGCGCATCATCCATGCGCGCTTTGCAGTGCGCGGCGGCAAGGCGGTGACCACCGGCGATTTTACCATGGCTGGCGTTTCAGGCTCTGGTGCGCGCATCCGGCTTGATTTTCTGGCCCCCGGCGGTGGCGCAACCGGGCGCCTGCTGCCGACCGGCAATGCGCAGGATATGCTGCACCACGAAGGGCACACTTATGCTGTGAGCCTGATAGATGCTGCCAATTCCTGCGCTTTCTTCGACGCACGCGATTTGGGCCTGACAGGTACGGAAAGCCCTGATGCGGTTGAAGCGGACCCCGCACGCATGGCGTTGCTTGATGCGCTGCGGCGCAAGGCGGGCGTGATGATGGGCCTCGCCGCAACGCCGGAGCAAGTTGGCCTTGCATTGCCAAAAATCGCTGTGGTCGCATCGCCCGCGGCTTATCGCGCGCTTGATGGCGCGGCCTTCGCCACAGATACCCATGATATCGCGGTGCGCATGATTTCCATGGAACGCGCCCATCGTGCCGTGCCACTGACGGGTGCCATGTGTCTTGGGGTCGCGAGCCGCATCACAGGCAGCGTGCCGCATCAATTGGCCGGGCCGCCGGCGCGTGCGGATGAAACGCGCGTCGCCAATCCTTCGGGTATTCTTTCAGTAGGGGCCGAGGTGCGTGAAACCGCCAATGGCTGGCATGCGGAAAGCGCTGTGGTCTATCGCAGTGCCAGGCGCCTCATGCAGGGTGCGGTGGCGGTGCCGGCAGCGCTGGTTTGACCTTCGCGCTTGCTGTGCAATGCTCGCGTGCAGCCGCCTGAGGGAAAGGCCGTATGACCATGGGGACACTGCGCAAACCTGTCTTTCTCCTGCCGCGCAGCGCCTGCGATACGCATGTGCATATCTGGGGGCCTTTTGATCGCTTCCCGCTCGCCAAGGGCGCACCCTATACGCCGCCGGAACGCACCAGCGATGATCTGCTTGCCTTGCATGAAAGGCTTGGCGTGGATCGTGCTGTGATTGTGCAAACCACTGTCTATAAGGCCGATAATCGCGCCATGCTTGATGGTATTGCGCGGAGCAATGGCCGCTGGCGCGGGGTGGCCTTGATTGACGAAAATTTTGACGATGCCGCGTTCCGCGCCCTGCATGAAGGCGGCGTGCGCGGGGTGCGCTTTGGCTTTGTGAAGCATTTGGGCGGCGTGCCGGATTTGGCGTTGGTACGGCGCACCGCAGCGCGCATTGCGCCCATGGGCTGGCATTTGGTACTGCATCTGGATGCCGGGAATATCCCGGATTTTCTCGAATTTTTCGGCGAATTCTCTCTACCGGTGGTGGTGGACCATATGGGCCGCGTGCCGGTGCGCGATGGTCTGGACCAAACCCCGTTCCGCCTTTTGCTGGAATTGCTGAGGCGACCGAATTGGTGGGTGAAGGTATCCGGTGCGGAACGCATTTCCGAAACCGGCCCGCCCTTCACGGATGCCATCCCCTTCGCGCAACGGCTGATCGCGGCGGCACCTGATCGCGTATTGTGGGGCACGGATTGGCCGCACCCAAATGTGCGCTGGGAACCGGATGAGGCTGATCTGGTGGATTTGCTGCCGCACTTTGCCGATGCAGCCGCGCTGCAGCGGCTTCTGGTGGATAACCCTGCACGGCTTTATGGTTTTTCATGACTGACACCAAGACAGCGCAAGATCAAATGATCGGACCACTCGCGGGTATTCGCGTTCTTGATCTTTCCTCGGTGGTGGTGGGACCTGTCTGCACCGGCGTTCTCGCGGAACATGGTGCGGAGGTCATCAAGCTTGAAAGCCCAGGCGGTGATTTGCTGCGCCAGCTTGCCGGCAAGGGCCGTTCGCCGGGCATGAATGGCAAATTCCTCAATTTCAATCGTGGCAAGAAATCCATCGCGCTTGATCTGAAAGCGCCTGCCGGGCTTGCCGCACTTAAGCGTCTGGCGGCAACGGTGGATGTCTTTGTCAGCAATATCCGCCCGGATGCGCAGGCGCGGCTTGGTGTGGATGCCGCAAGCCTGCACGCTATCGCACCCCGTCTGATCCATTGCGCCATCACGGGTTTCGGCTCCGGCGGGCCTTATGCCGGCAGGCCGGCCTATGACACGGTGATCCAAGGTGCCGCAGGTGTTGCGGGCTGTTTTGAAGCCTCCACCGGGGAACCGCGCTATGTGCCGATGTTGGTGGCGGACCACACGGTTGGGTTGATCGCCGCACAGATGATTGGCTTTGCGCTTTATCGGCGCGAGAAAACCGGTGTGGGTGAGGCGATTGAAGTGCCGATGTTCGAAAACATGGCCGCCTATGTGATGATGGAACACCTTGGCGCCATGTCCTTCCGTCCCGCACTTGGCCCGCCTGGTGATCACCGCGTGTTGAGCCCCAATGCGCGACCCTTGCCAACTTCTGATGGCTATATCTGCATCTCCGCCAATACGGATGCGCAAGCGCATGCGTTTTTTGACGCAATTGGTCGGCCCGAATTGAAGACCGATCCGCGCTTTGCCACCATCGCCGGGCGCACCGCCAATACGCGCGATTATTTCGCCATTCGCGCTGGTGGGCTGAAAGGCAAGACCTCCGCCGAATGGCTCGAGATTTTTGATCGGCTTGATGTGCCGGCCTCGCCCTATAACACCATCGCGGGCTTGCTCGATGATCTGCATCTGCGCGCGGTTGGCATGGTGCAGGAAGAAGAACACCCGACCGAGGGTGCAACTTACGCCATCGGCCAGCCCAATCATTTCTCCGGCGGCAATGCACCGCCCGGCCGGCCAGCACCACGGCTTGGGCAGGATGGCGTGGCGTTGCTGGCCGCGGCTGGCATGACCGAGGATGAAATTACCGCACTCAAGCGCGATGGCGTGCTGCTTGAAGCACCATCATAAAGACCTGAGGAATCGCCAATGACCCGCCCCTTCGAAGGCATCCGCATCATTGACGCGACCCATGTGCTGGCCGGCCCCTTCGCGGCCTATCAGCTTGGCCTATTGGGTGCGGAGGTGATCAAGATTGAGCATCCGGGTGATCCTGATCAAAGCCGCGTCAATGGCAGTGATATGCCCTTGAACGAAGCTGGCATGGGCTGCCAATATCTGACGCAGGGATCAAATAAGCGCAGCCTGACGCTTGATCTGAAGCAGGAAGCGGCGCGCGAGATTTTCCGCAAGCTGATCGCGGGTGCCGATGTGTTGGTGGAGAATTTTCGCCCCGGTGCCTTCGCGGCTTTGGGCCTGGGCTATGAGGATTTGCTGAAGATCAATCCACGGCTGATCTATTGCTCGATCTCGGCCTTTGGTCATGGCGGGCCGCGCGGTGAACAAACCGCTTATGATCACGTGATCCAGGCAACATCCGGCATCATGGCCTGCACCGGCTCGCCTGAGGTGAACCCGATCAAATTCGGCGCACCGGCGATTGATTACGCCACCGGCACCATGGGCGCCTTCGCGCTATCGGCGGCCTTGTTCCAGCGTGAGAAAACCGGGCGCGGCCAGCATATTGACCTTGCCATGCTGGATGTCGCGATCATGATGATGGCGAGCCATGTCACTTCCTATGCACGCAGCGGCAAACCTCCGCGCCTGCGCGGCAATGACCACGAATATGCAACGAATAGCTGCTATGAAACCGCTGATGGTCTGGTGATGATTGGGGCGAGCAATCTTCGTCAACAGCAGCGTTTGTGGAAAGCGCTCGGTCGGCCCGATATGGCGAAGGACAGCAATGGAGCGCGCCATGCCGATCGCGCCAATGAAGCGGCGACGCTGGCAGCGTTGTTGAAGGCCAAGACTGCCGATGAATGGGAAGCCTATTTGCAGGCGCGTCATGTGCCGGCGGGACGCGTGCGCAATTTGGCTGAATCACTCGCTGATCCGCAGATCAAGGGGCGCGGCGTGGTGCATCGCTTCGAAGCCGCGCTTGGCGTGACGGGACCATTCTCGGTCCCCGTCGCCGCGTTTGGCTTTGCGCATGGCGGCCCGCGCGTGGATACGCCGCCGCCACCGCTTGGCGCCGACAATGATGCCATCCTGGCCGAGCTTGGCTATGATGCCGCCGCGCGCGATAAACTCCGCGCCGCTGGCGTGATTTGAAATAGGGGGAAACCATGGCCCAATTTACCTTCGACCACATCCATCTGCGCAGCCCCAATCCGGAAGCAACGGCGGTGTTTTACGAACGCATGTTCGGGGCTGAGGTTTTGCGCTCCACCCAGCAGGGCGAGCCGCGCGTGGATATCAGGCTTGGCGGGCAAATCATTTTCATTGCGCCCATCAAGGGCGACAACACGGCGCCACCGCCCAGCATGCCGTATCGTGGCTTGGAACATATCGGCCTGGCCGTGACGGGGCTTGATCAGGTGGTTGCCGAATTGAAGGCCAAGGGCGCGGAATTCACCATGGAACCCACCGCGATCCGCCCCGGCATTCGCATTTGCTTTGTGCGCGGGCCGGAGAATGTCGCGATTGAATTGCTGGAACGCAGCGCCTGAGCGTTCTTGTCATTGGCGCCGGCCCCGCCGGTTTGATGGCGGCGGAAGCCGCGGCGCAGGCGGGGGCCTCAGTGCTGGTGGCAGATCACATGCCATCGCCCGCGCGCAAACTGCTGATTGCCGGACGCGGCGGGCTTAATCTGACGCATTCGGAAGCGTTGCCGCATTTCCTGAAACACTATGGCGCGGCAGAACCACATCTCGCGCCGCATATCCGCGCCTTCCCGCCCGAGGCCTTGATCGCCTGGGCTGAGGGGCTTGGGCAGCCTTGTTTCATCGGCTCCTCCGGTCGGGTTTTTCCGCGTGCCATGAAGGCATCGCCGCTGCTGCGCGCCTGGATGGCGCGGCTATCTGCGCTTGGTGTGCAACTGCTCACGCGCCATCGCTGGCTCGGTTTTGCGGCTGATGGTGCGGCGCGTTTCGCCACACCGGATGGCGAAAGCCAAATAAAGGCCTCGGCGACTGTTCTGGCTCTGGGTGGTGCATCCTGGCCGCGGCTTGGGTCGGATGGTACCTGGCCCGCACTTTTGCCGGGTGTTGCCACGCGCCCCTTCGCGCCTTCCAATATGGGCTTTGCCATTCCCTGGTCCGAGCATTTGCGCCAGCGCTTCGCCGGCACGCCGCTCAAGCGCATTGCGCTGTCTTTCGGCGGCATCACGCAACGTGGCGAGGCCATGATAACCGAGGCCGGCATTGAAGGCGGCGCAGTCTATGCCTTGAGTGCCTCCATACGCGATGCGCTTGAACAGCATCACAACGCCACGCTGCACCTCGATCTCCGGCCCGATCTCGGTTTGGCCGATCTTGCAGCGCGGCTGGCGGGACGGCGCGGTAGCCTTTCGCTCTCCAATCATTTGCGGCGCAATGCGGGGCTGGCGCCGGTTGGGATTACGCTGGTGCAGGAAGCGCTGAAATCCAGTGCCGTAACGCCCGATCTCGCCGCCCTGATCAAGGCATTGCCGTTGCAGGTGACGGGCGCCTTCCCAATCGCGCGCGCCATTTCCTCGGCCGGCGGGCTTGCCTGGTCTGAGGTGGATGAAAACCTCATGCTCCGCCGCTTGCCGGGTGTTTTCGCCTGTGGCGAAATGCTTGACTGGGAAGCGCCAACGGGCGGCTATTTGCTGCAAGCCTGTTTCAGCACGGGCCGCGCTGCTGGCTTGGCGGCCGGGCGCTTGGATGTTCAGCGGTTTTAACAACAGGGGATGACCATGGCGGAATTCGATCTGGTGGTGCGTGGCGGAGAGGTGGCGACGGGTTTCGGCACCACGCGTTGCGATATTGGCGTAAAGGATGGGCGCATTGTGGCGCTTGGCGAAAAGCTGGCTGACGGCGCGCGCGTGGTGGATGCCTCCGGCACTTTGGTGCTGCCCGGCGGCGTGGATAGCCATTGCCATATCGAAGAACCCTCACGCGGCGGCTATGCGAGCACCGGCCTCGCGGAACCACCGATCACGGTGAATGAGGAAAGCTTCGCCACCGCCTCCACCGCCGCCTTCGCCGGTGGTACCACTTCCGTTGTGTGCTTCATTCCGCAATGGAAGGGTTATGGCGTTTGGGAACGCTATACGGATTACCGCGCCCGCGCCGCCCGCGGCATGATTGACCATTCCTTCCACCAGATCATCAGCGACCCGACCGATACTGTGATGGATCAGGAAGTGCCGCGTTTGGTCGCCGAAGGGGTGCGCAGCCTCAAGGTCTTCCTCACCTACGAACCTTTGCATTTGAATGATGCGCAATATCTCCGCGTTCTCACCAAGGCGCGCACGCTCGGCTGCCTGGTGACGGTGCATTGTGAGAATTATGAGGCGATCAATTGGCGCACCCATGAATTGCTGAAGCATGGCATGACCGCGCCGAAATACCATGCCTGGGCGCGCCCCCCGGTGGTGGAACGTGAAGCGACGCATCGCGCCATTGCGCTCGCGGAATTGGTGGATCAGCCGATCCAGATCTTCCATGTCTCCTGCGAAGAAGCCGCCGAGGAAATCGCGCGCGCCCAGGCACGTGGCGTGAAGGTATGGGGTGAAACCTGCCCGCAATACATCAGCCTGACCGCTGCCGATATGGATCGCCCGGGTTTTGAGGGTGCGAAATTCATGTGCAGCCCGGCACCGCGCAGCCGCGCAGAACATGAACGCGTCTGGGAAATGATCCGGCGCGGCACCTTGGATGTGATTTCATCCGATCACTGCGCCTTTTCCTTCGAAGGTGATCGCGGCAAGCGCCAGAATGGTTCGGATGCGGTATTCCGCGATATCCCAAATGGTATTCCGGGCTTCACCGCACGCCTGCCGATCATTTTCAGCGAAGGTGTTTCGAAAGGCCGCATCAGCCTGGATGATTTCGTGCGCCTCACCAGCACCAATCCCGCACGGCTGATAGGGCTTGCACCCCGCAAGGGCGCGATTGCCGTCGGTGCGGATGCCGATCTGGCGCTCTGGGATCCGAAGAAGAAAGTCACCATCACCAATGCGCTGATGCAGCACGCGATTGATTACACGCCCTATGAAGGGATGGAAGTGACGGGCTGGCCCGTCATGACCATCCGCCGTGGTGAGGTGGTGATGCGTGATGGCAAGGTGCAGGCGGAACCCGGCACTGGCCGCTTCCTGCCGCGTGGGCCCTACGCCATGATCAGGCCGCGCGGCATCACGCCTGATGGGTTCGATCCGGCGCCGCCGCCAGCGATTTAGCGCCCCTGGTATTCAAGCCGCGTGGCGTCACGCGGCTTGAAACCCCATCAATCCACAATGAATAGCTTGGCGCCGATGGTGGTGCGCGACATATGCGGCTCTGCCCCATCCGCCACCTGATAGGACATGCCAGGCTTCAGCACGAAGACGCGCCCATCAGCCAGTGTGGTTTCCAATTCGCCTTCCAATACCAGCAGCACATGGCCTTTCTGGCACCAATGATCGGCGACATAGCCAGGTGAATATTCCACCATGCGCACGCGGATCGGGTTTTCCGCCGGTCCGACATGGCGCGTGCGCCACAGCGCTTCGCCGGTCACGCCCGCATGGCGTGTCGGTTGCACCTGCGCCCAATCGGTGGTGTCGAAGGGAATGGCGGACATCTGCATTGTTCAGAAACCCTCACGCATGCCCGGCCGCGGAAGAAAGCCAGGCCGGATGCACCTTGAGCTTCGCCAGCGCCGCTTGCCAGGCGGTGCTGGCATCCTCCTGAAATAACAGCGCCTCATCTGCCGGCACGCTCAGCCAGGAATTGCGCTGGATTTCCTCTTCCAATTGGCCAGGCGCCCAGCCGGCATAGCCAAGCGCGAGCAGGCCCTGGCGCGGCCCGCCGCCGCCTGCAATCGCGCTCAAGATATCAACACTCGCGGTCAGGGCGAGGCCCTCGCCAAAGGTCAGGCTCCCCTCGGCGGACCAATCATCCGTATGCAGCACAAAGCCGCGCCCGGCTTCCACCGGCCCGCCGGAGACAAGGCGGATCTGCCGCTGCGAAGGCACGGGCTTCAGGCCAAGCTGATCCAGCAATTTGTCAAAGCCCAGGCCCTCAATCGGGCGATTCACCATCAGCCCCATCGCGCCCTCAGCCGAATGGTTGCACAAACACACCACGCTTTGCGCAAAGCGCGGGTCTTCCATGCCGGGCATCGCAATCAGCAAATGCCCGGTCAGATAATCGCCAGCCCTGCGGGTGGCGGCTTTGCCCTTTCTGGCCATGGGTGAAATGTGGCGCTGCCCGCGGCCCCCTGCAAGCCTTGTCTTTCGGGGCTTGACCGGGGGATCATTCCGGCGCATCGCGATTCCAAGGAAATCACCTTCCCTGGCCACAACTATCGCAACCGTGAGTTTACAAGAGGTCCCGTGCTCGCCCTTCGTATCATTCCCTGCCTGGATGTTAAGGATGGTCGCGTCGTGAAGGGCGTGAACTTCGTGGAGTTGCGCGATGCCGGGGACCCGGTGGAACAGGCGCGCAATTATGATCGCGAAGGCGCCGATGAGATCACCTTCCTTGACATCACGGCGTCTGCCGAAAACCGCGATACGATCCTGGATGTTGTCTCCCGCACGGCGGCTGAGGTCTTCATTCCGCTGACCGTCGGTGGCGGCGTACGCAGTGTTGATGATGCGCGCCGGCTTTTGCTGGCGGGTGCTGACAAGGTTTCCATCAATTCGGCCGCGGTTGCCGATCCTGATCTGGTGCGCCGTGCGGCTGAGGCTTTTGGCAGCCAGGCCATCGTGGTTGCGATTGATGCGCGGCGGCGTGACGTGGGCGATAGTTGGGAAGTTTTCACCCATGGCGGGCGGCGCGGCACGGGCATGGATGCCATTGCCTGGGCGAAGCGGGTCGAGGCTCTTGGCGCAGGAGAAATTCTGCTGACCTCAATGGACCGCGATGGCACCAAGCAGGGCTTTGATCTTGAATTGACCGCAGCCGTGCGTGCCGCCACGCGGCTGCCGATTGTGGCGTCTGGCGGTGTCGGTGAATTAAGCCATTTTGTCGAAGGCGCGCGCGCTGGTGCCACGGGCCTGCTTGCCGCCAGTGTTTTCCATTACGGGGTATTTCGGATTGCCGAAGCCAAGGCCGCGCTTGCCGCAGCGGGTTTGCCCATCCGCCCCGTCCCAAATCGTCAGGAGGCCGCGTAAATGGCCAAGGCCACAAAGCCCGCCAAGGTGAAAGCGGCGAATAAGATCAAGCCTGCCGGCAAGGTGAAGAAAAAGCCAAGCGCCAAGCTGAAGCCTGCGAAGGCCGGGAAGAAAAAGGCAGTGCTGCCGCTGCCCGGCGGGCTCAAGGTGAAAGGCGCCAAACTACCCAAGCGCATTCGAAAGGTGGAAGCACGGGTGCTGGAACCGCTCAGCGTTTCACCAACGGGCGCTGATGCCACTATTCTTGATCAGCTTTGGCAAACCGTGGAACAGCGGCGCCTTGCGGGTGACATCGCGTCTTCGCATTCCGCGCGGCTGATTGCGCGCGGCACCGCCAAGGTTGCGCAGAAATTCGGCGAAGAAGCGGTGGAATGCGTCATTGAAGCCACCATCGGCAATCGTGCGGCCACGGTGTTGGAATCAGCCGATGTGCTCTATCACCTGATGGTGGTTTGGGTGGATGCTGGAATCCGGCCTGCGGAGGTCTGGGCCGAATTGGCGCGCCGCCAGGGCATTAGCGGCATCGCTGAGAAGGCTGCGCGGCCCGAGGGCATTATCCGCGCTGCCGGCACCAGCAAGCTGCCGTAAAACCCCGGCAGATTACCCAAGCGCCTTGGCCGCAGCCAGCACTTCGGCCGCATGGGCTTCGGGCTTCACCTTGCGCCAGATTTTCGCGATCTTGCCATCGGCGCCTACCAGAAAGCTCGATCGCTCCATGCCCATATATTTCTTGCCATACATGGATTTCTCCACCCAAACGCCATAGGCCTCGGCCGTCTTATGTTCAGGGTCTGAGGCCAGCGGAAATTCCAGCCCATATTTCTTGGCGAATTTTTCAATCGGCGGCATGGCATCCGGCGATACACCAATCACGGTCAGGCCAAGCTTGCCAAGCTGGGGCAGCGCTTCCTGCACGCCGCAAGCCTGCTTGGTGCAGCCGGGCGTATCCGCCTTGGGGTAGAAATACAGCAGATAGGGCTTGCCCTTGAGGGTGGCGGAGGAAACCTCCCGCCCGCCGCTTGCCGCCATTTTGAAGGCGGGTGCCTTTTTGCCTTCGGCCAATTCGCTCATGATTGATTCCCCTGATCCAGCCGGCCAAGCCGGGCTTCGAAAACCTGGCGCACCAAGGCAGCGCTGGCTTCCATCTGTGCGCGCAGCCCCGGAAGGTCAACGGGCGGTGTGGCGCAAAGCGGGCCCGCCACGCGCAGCACAGCGGAGGCAGCGGGTTCTGGCAGGGTTTCCTCGCGCCAGGGGCCAAGGGTCAGGCGCAAAATGCCGCTGATGCCGCGCCAGAGCCGCTCAGCGGCGATCAGCCCTTCGGCCTCAGCGCTGCCTAGCGCGCCGATCTTGGCCAGATTGGCGATGGCGATGCGCGTGGTGGTGGCCAGCGCCTCCGGGTGGCGTGGCGCGTGGTGCAATTGCAGCGCCTGGGCGATGAATTCCACCTCCACCAACCCGCCGGCGCTCAGCTTCACATCCCATGGCCCAGCGGCGGGCAATTCGCGCAACATGCGCTGGCGCATGGCCAGCGCATCGGCAATGGCGGTCTTGGCCTTTTCGGGGTTGGACAAGGCGGCGCGAATGGCTGCCGCAATGCGCCGTGACAGCGTGGCCGGCCCCGCCACCACGCGCGCACGCGTCAGCGCCATGCGTTCCCAGCTCCAGGCATCTTCCGCCTGATAGCGCTGAAACGCCCCGAGCGAGACCGCCACCGGCCCCTTCGATCCCGAAGGCCTGAGGCGCATATCCACCTCATACAACTTGCCCTCGGCGCCAGGGGCGGTAATGGCGCCAACCATTTGATGCGCCAGACGCGTGAAATACTGAATGCTGGGCAAGGGGCGGATTGCGGGCGCGCCACGCTTGGCCTTGGCTTCGCTGGCTTCAGCCTCGGTGGCGTGATCATAGACCAGGATCAGATCAAGATCGGATCCGGGCAGCATTTCCCGCCCACCAAGCTTGCCAAGTGCCACCACCGCAAGCTGCCCGCCCTTCACCACGCCATGCCGCGCGGCGAATTCCGCGGTCACGTGCGGCAGCAGCGCTGCAATGGCGGCATCGGCGAGCGCACTGCGCGCTTCGCCCGCCGCATCGGGGTCTATGGCGCCTTCAAGCGTTGCAGCATCAATATCGAATTTGCCTTCCTGCACCAGCCGGCGAGAGGCTTCCATGGCCTCTTCAAAATACCGCGCTTCCTTCACCAGTGCGGGCAAGGCGGAAGCCGCGCTGCCAATGCCGCCACCTGCCCCGACCAGCAGCCCTTCCAGCGCTGCGGTGTGATGCGCCAAATGATCGGCCAATTGCGGCGCGGCGCCCAGAATGCCGGCCAGGCGGTCCAGCATGGGCGGGTTGCGATGCAACAGGCTCAAGACCTGCACACCCGTAGTCAGGCGCCCGAATAGCGCATCCAGGCGCATCAGCGCCGCATCGGGATCACGCTGCTTGCCAAAGGCCGCGAGCAGGCTTGGCATCAGCGCGGTCAGCAATTCGCGCGCGCGTTCGCTGCGAATGGCGCGCGCATGTCCGTGATGCCAGCCGCGCACCGTGGCGGCGATGCTGCCCGGATTGCCGTAGCCCATGGCGCGCAGGGTTGCGATGGTGGCGGGATCATCCTCCACGCCGGTAAAAACCAGATCACCCTGCACCTTATCGGCGGCGAGTGTTGGTTCCGCTTCAAACATGCGCCCGTAATGCTGTTCCACACGGCGCAAATGATAGGCGAAATCCTCGGCAAACCCCGCCGTATCGGCGTAGCCGAGGAAGGAGGCGATGCGCGCAATCCCTTCCTCATCCTCCGGTAGGCGATGCGTCTGCCGATCCGCCACCATTTGCAGCCGATGTTCAAGCCGTCGCAGGAAACCATAGGCATCGGCCAGGTCAGCAGCGGCGCGGCGTTCTATCTTGCCCGCACCAGCCAAGGCGGAAAGCGCGCCGAGTGTGGTCGGATCGCGCAAGGCGGGATCACGCCCGCCCCAGATCAATTGCAGCACCTGCACGGTGAATTCAATTTCGCGAATGCCGCCGCGGCCCAGCTTCACATCATGCCCGGCCAGTTGCACCGTATCATGCGCGCCCTTGGCGCCCTTATGCGCATGGATTTGCCGCTTGATGGAATGGATATCCGCCACCGCCGCGAAATCCAGGTAGCGGCGCCAGACAAAGGGTCGGATTTCGCGCAGGAAAGCATCCCCCGCTGCACGATCCGCCGCGACAGGCCGCGCCTTGATCATGGCGGCGCGTTCCCAATTCTGGCCCATGCTTTCGTAATAGGCGATGGCAGCAGGGATCGAGACTGCCAAGGGTGTCGCGGCGGGATCAGGCCGCAGGCGCAAATCCGTGCGAAACACATAGCCATCGGCGGTGCGTTCTTCCATCAGCCGCACCAAATCCCGCGCGATGCGTACATAAATCGCCTGGGCGCGATCCGGGTCCTGCACGGCGGCCGGATCGTAAAGCACCATCAGATCCACGTCCGATGAGTAATTCAGCTCCCGCGCGCCAAGCTTGCCCATGCCAAGGATGACCAGGCCCGATTGGCGGCCGATGGATTTCGCATCAGTCCGGTTGCCGCCGGTATGGCGCAAATCACCCCGCGCGGCGGCATCACGCAGCAAATGCGCGCAGGCGGTATCTATGCTGAGCTCCGCCAATTCGGACAAGGCGCCGGTCACGCGGTCCAGCCCCCAAAGCCCGCGAATATCAGCGAGGCCCGCCACCAAAGCGCCCTGGCGCTTGGCCTGGCGGAGCAGCGTGGCCAGTGCTGGGCGCGGCGTGGCGGGGTCCAGGCGCAGCAGCGGGTCCATGGCGCGGGCAAAAGCCTCATCCGGGCCTCGTTCGGCCATCAAAAGCAGGGTGGGTGACTCCCGCACCGCCAAATCGGCTAAATAGGGGCTATGACCGCCCAGCGCTTCCAATATCGCCGCGCCCTCTGCGCTTTCGGCAAAGCGACGTTCCGCTTCCCCCTTATCGGCGAAATGCGCCTGGGCGAGGGCTGCGGCGGCCTTGTCGAATCCGCGCGGCAGGGGGAAAGCTGCTGTGACAGGGGTCATGGGGGAATAGGGAAAGAGTGAGGCGGGTCGCAGGTCAAGCGGGGCGAGGGCTGAAGCTGCTCGCCAGGGTCTGCCTGACCCTGACGCTCCTGGCTGGGTTGGCGCTTGGCGGCATTGTCTGGCGGCTGGAACAGGGCCCGCTCAGCCTGCCCTGGCTGGCCCGTGAGGCGCAAAGCATCGCCAATCAGGCCCTTACCGGGCAGAGCGTTGAAATTGCCTCGGCGGAGATTTCCTGGGCGGGCTGGCGGGAAGGGCATCGTTCACCGATTGCCGTACGCTTTGCCGATATCCGGCTTTCGGACACGGAAAATGGGTTGATTGCCGTGCTGCCGCAGGTGGATGCATCACTTTCGGCGGGCAGCCTGCTGCGCGGGCATATTGCATTGCGCGGTCTGGAATTGCGCGGGCTCAGCCTGCTTGCGAATCGGGATAGGGCGGGGGCGCTCTCCCTCGGGCTTGCGCCACCCAAAGCCGAAGCCGGCGCAACACAAGCGGCCGAGCTTGATGGGCTTGCCGACATCATCACCGCCTGGCTGGCGCCGCCAAATGAGGAAACGGCGCTTTCGGCGATCCGGCGTATCGCGCTTTTGGATACCAGCCTGGCCTTGACCGATGAGGCATCAGGGCGGGTGGCGCGCGCCAATCTTGCATCCCTTGTGCTGCAGCGCCGCGCGGCGGGTGGGCTTGAACTCACGGGACAGGCACTGCTTGATCTGCCCGAACAGCGCATTCCCGTGACCATCGCGGGCAATCTGGACCGTGGGCTTTGGCGGGGGGAGGCTTCGCTCTCTGCGCGCGGCATCCGCCCGGCGGTACTGGCGAAGGCGAGTGCGGAATTGGCGCCCCTGGCCGCGCTGGATGCGGAGGCGGAAATCACCCTGATCGCGCGCTTCGCCGGGGCGCCGCGGCCGGATTTGTTGATGGGACGGCTGCGCACCGGGGCGGGCATGCTGCATTTGCCCAATGATCGCGGGGATTTGCCCTTCGCTTCCCTGTTGCTGGATGCGACCATAGCTGAGGATGTGGTGCGCGTGGAACGCCTGGCCTTCGCGCCGCAGCCATCGCCGCGCCCGGGCGCTGCCGCGCCGCCCAGCATCCGCGCCAGCGGCGAGGCCCGCTTGCGGGATGGCATCTGGCAGACGGAAGCCGAGGCAAATCTGCGCGGCCTGGATATTGCCGATCTGGCACATTATTGGCCACCCAGCCTTGCACCCAGGCAACGCGAATGGCTGGCGGAAAACCTGACCGCAGGCATGCTGCATGAGGGCCAGTGGCGGCTTGCAGCGCGGATCGGGGCGGATGGCACTGGCGCGGAAATCACCGCACTCAGCGGGTTCGCGCGGGCAGAGGGCGCCACGGTGCATTGGCTGCGCCCCATCCCGCCCTTTCAGAACGCGGTGGCCGAAGCGCGCTTTGCCCTGGATGGCATTGATATCAAGATTGCCAGTGGGCAGCAGGCGGAAAGCAGCATTGTCACGGATGGCGCCACGGTTTCGATCAGCTTCGCGACCAGCCCCGAGACAGCGCGCATCGAAGCCAAGCTGCGCGGCCCCTTGGCGGAAGCGTGGAGTATTGTGCGCCATCCTCGACTGAAGATTTTCGAAAGGCGCCCACCGCCGATCAACGACCCGACCGGCACGCTTGAAGCCGCGAAGCTGACGCTAAGCTTTCCGCTGATCAAGGATTTGGATATCGAACAGATTGATATCCAGGCCGAGCTTGAAGTGCGCGATCTGCGCATTCCGCGCATTGCCTTCGACCGTGATCTGGAACGCGGCGTGGCAAGCGTTTCCCTGCGCAATGCCGGGCTGACCGCCACCGGTACCGGCGTGCTTGGCGATATTGAAGCGCGCATCCGGCAAGAAACCGATTTTCGATCCGGCGCGGCAAGCGACATCGTCTCACGCGAAATCATTTCCGCCCGCGCTGATGCCAAGCAATTGGCGGCACTTGGCCTGGATGGCCAGCCGATACTTGAAGGGCCAGTGCAGATTGATCTGCGCAATGAAACGCGCCGCAATGGGCAATCCAGGCTCGCCATACGGGCGGATTTGCGCACCGCGACCCTCAGCCTTGACCCCTTGGCCTGGTCCAAGCCGGCGGGAGTCGCCGGCAGTGCAGAGGCGATGGTGCTGATGCAGGGCGGTCAGGTGACGCTGATTGAAAGCTTCCGCGTTGAAACACCTGATTCACTCATTCGCGGCCGCGCGAGTGAGCTGCGCCAAAATGTCCCGCAACGCATCGATCTGACGAGTGTGAGCTTGGGGCGATCCCGTTTCACCGGTGAGCTGCGTCCGCCAGCGACCCGCGGCGGCGGGCAATGGGTGATCAATCTGCGGGGTTCGGTCTTGGATATGGCGCCGGCGCTCGGCGTCCATATGGCGCCCGACAAGCCCGCCGAAGAAGGCGCCGCCGCAAGGATTGAGGCGCGTTTCGATCGGGTGCTGCTGCCCCACGGGAAGGAGATTGCAGGGGTGGAAGCCGCGCTCAGGGTCAATGCGCTGGGTGTCACGCAGCAGGCCAATATCAGCGCGCGCCTGCCAGAACGCGGCAGCTTCGCCTTGACCATCACGCCGGAAGGCCAGCGCCGTGCCTTCAACCTGACCAGCGATAATGGCGGCGAATTGCTGCGCGCCTTTGACGTGCTGAAAACCATCCAGGGCGGCAAGCTGACCGTGACGGGCAAATACGAAAACGCCCGCCCCGGCGCGACACTTTCTGGCGATGCGGTGCTGGAGGATTTCGTGGTGCGTGATGCGCCGGGGCTTGGCAAGCTGCTGCAGGCCATGACGCTTTATGGCCTGGTGGATGCGCTGAGCGGCCCGGGGCTGAATTTCACCCGCGCCACCATCCCCTTCAGCCTAAGCCCGGAGGCGCTGATCTTGCAGGATGCGCGGGCCTTTTCATCCTCACTTGGGCTTACGGCCAAGGGGCGCATTGATCGCGTGCGCGATAGCATGGACATGGAAGGCACCATCGTGCCGGCCTATATCTTCAACACGCTGCTCGGGCGTATTCCGCTTTTTGGGCGGCTCTTCAGCCCGGAAGAAGGCGGGGGGCTATTCGCCGTTTCTTATCGCATGCGTGGACCGCTCAATGATCCGCAAACCACCATCAACCCCTTGGCGGCGCTGACACCGGGTTTCCTGCGCGGCATATTCGGGATTGGCCAGGAACCGGCAGGCCAGGCGCCGCGGCAGTAAGGGCGGTTAGGGCGTTATTCACCGCTCCACACATTCCCGCTTGATCAGCCCCCTTCCAAGTCGTAACCAAAGCGCGGGCCACGCCCCCCCACCGGGGCGCACTCGCTTCTGGAAGGGAGCCGCATCATGGCAGCCGCCACCAAGCCGGGGAACCGCCCGGCCAATCCCCGTTTCTCATCCGGTCCTTGCGCCAAGCGTCCTGGCTGGACACTGGCAGCTTTGGAGGGCGCTTTGCTCGGCCGCAGCCACCGTGCCGCCACACCCAAGGCGAAGCTGGCCGAGGTGATTACGCTTTCCAAAGCGATCCTCGGCATGCCTGCCGATTGGCGGCTTGGCATTGTGCCGGCGTCTGATACGGGCGCGGTGGAAATGGCGCTCTGGTCCATGCTCGGCGCGCGCGGGGTGGATGTGCTAGTGTGGGAATCCTTCTCCAAGGATTGGGCGACCGATATCCTGAAGCAATTGAAGCTGGCCGATGCGCGCGTGCTTGATGCGCCCTATGGCAAGCTGCCCGATCTTGGCGCGGTTGATCCCAAGCGCGATGTGGTGTTTGTCTGGAATGGCACCACAAGTGGCGTGCGCCTGACCAATGCGGATTTCATCAGCGCCGATCGCGAAGGGCTTGCAATTTGTGATGCAACCAGCGCGGCCTTTGCGATGGATTTGCCCTGGGCGAAACTGGATGTCGTCACCTGGTCCTGGCAGAAGGTGCTGGGCGGCGAAGCAGCGCATGGCATGTTGGCGCTATCACCCCGCGCCGTGGCGCGGCTGGAAAGTTATTCCCCGCCCTGGCCCATGCCAAAGATTTTTCGCCTCAGCAGCGGTGGCAAGCTGAGCGAGGGGATTTTCAAGGGCGAAACCATCAATACGCCTTCCATGCTGTGTGTGGAGGATGCGCTTGATGGGCTGCGTTGGGCGGAAAGCATTGGCGGCTTGAAGGGGCTGATTGCGCGGAGCGAAGCCAACCTCGCCGCCATCGCCGATTGGGTCGCGGCGGGGAGTGGTTATGGTTTTCTGGCGCAGGATGCGGCGACGCGTTCCTGCACCTCCATCTGTCTCACCATCACCGCGCCCTGGTTCACCGCTTTGGCGGCTGATGCCCAAGCGGCGGCGGCGAAGAAAATCGCGTCCTTGCTTGAGAAGGAAGGTGTGGCGCTCGACGCCGGCGCCTATCGTGACGCACCGCCTGGCTTGCGCATCTGGGGCGGTGCCACGGTTGAAACGGCGGACATCAAGGCGCTACTGCCATGGTTGGATTGGGCGCTGGCTTCTGTGCAGGCCGAAATGGCGGGGGCATGAGGCCGATGCCGCGCGTTCTGATCTCAGACAAACTCAGCCCCGCCGCAGTCGCGATTTTTCGTGAGCGCGGCATAGAAGCCGATGTGAAAACCGGCCTGACGCCCGCCGAACTCCGCGCCATCATTGGTGACTATGATGGCTTGGCAGTGCGTTCCGCCACCAAGGTGACGCGGGAAGTTTTGGAAGCCGCACCGCGCCTGAAAGTTGTGGGCCGCGCCGGCATTGGCGTGGATAATGTGGATGTCACCAGCGCCACCGCGCGCGGTGTTGTTGTGATGAACACGCCCTTCGGCAATGCCATCACCACCGCCGAACACGCCATTGCGATGATGTTCGCCTTGGCGCGGCAATTGCCGGAAGCCTCGGCCTCCACCAAGGCGGGCAAATGGGAAAAGAACCGCTTCATGGGGGTGGAGCTTTTTGCGAAAACCCTTGGCCTGATCGGTTGCGGCAATATCGGCGGCATTGTCGCGGACCGCGCCAATGGGCTGAAGATGAAGGTGATCGCCTTCGATCCCTTCCTTTCCGAAAAACGCGCCGTGGAAATCGGTGTGGAAAAGGTGGAACTCCCTGAATTGCTGGCGCGCGCTGATTTCATCACGCTGCATGCGCCGATGACGGAACAGACCCGCAATATCCTCTCACGCGAGAATATCGCGCGCATGAAGAAGGGCGCGCGGCTGATCAATTGCGCGCGCGGTGGTTTGGTGGATGAGGCTGCGCTGGCGGAGGCGCTGCAATCCGGCCATCTGGCTGGCGCGGCGCTTGATGTGTTTGAGGTCGAGCCCGCCACCGACAGCCCGCTTTTCGCGCTGGAGAATGTTGTCTGCACCCCGCATCTGGGCGCCGCGACGAATGAGGCGCAGGAGAATGTGGCCCTGCAAGTCGCCGAACAAATGTCGGATTTCCTGCTGACCGGCGCGGTGTCCAACGCCATCAATATGCCAAGCGTGACTGCGGAAGAAGCGCCGCGGCTGAAACCCTATATGGAATTGGCGCGCTTGCTCGGTTCCATGGCGGGGCAGCTTAGCGCCGGGCAGGATGATGCGATCAAGGCGATCCGCATTGAATATGAAGGCCATGCGGCGGAGCTGAACCGCCGCCCGCTGACTGCGGCTGCCTTAGCCGGCGTGCTGACGCCGCAAATGGGTGCGGTGAATATGGTGAATGCGCCGGTGCTGGCGAAGGAACGCGGCATTGAAGTGGCGGAGACGGTGTTGGAACGGCGCGGCGAATATCAAACCCTGCTTTCGATCACCGTCACCACCCATCAGGGGCAGCGTTCCATTGCGGGCACTTTGCTTGCGGAAAACAAGCCGCGCCTGGTGGCGATCAAGGGCATTGCGGTGGAAGCGGATTTCGCGCCGCATATGCTCTATGTGACCAATCAGGATAAGCCCGGTTTTATCGGGCGCTTTGGTACGGCGCTGGCGGAAGCGGGCATCAATATCGGCACGCTGCATCTGGGCCGCGCGGCACCGGGCGGAGATGCAATCTGCCTGGTTGGGCTGGATGCGCCCATGCCCGAAGCGGTGCTGGCCGAAGTGCGGCGCCTGCCCTTGGTGGTGCGCGCGACGCCGCTGAAGTTTTAAGTCCTACTCACCAAAAACGCGCGCGAAAATGGTCTCCACATGGCCAAAATCGCGCGCGGGGTCCATCGCGCGGTCAAGCGCCGCGCCATCCATCAGCGCGGCCACGCCGGCATCTTCCAAAAGATTGGTGCGGAAATCCTTGGCCCCCGCGCTGCCCAAAGCCTGCCAGGTGGCCATGGCGCAACGTTGCACGGTGGCATAGGCATCTTCCCGGCTCATGCCCGCCTGGGTCAGCGCCAGCAGCACCTTCTGGCTATGTACCACACCGCCCAGGCTCTCCAGATTGGCCTGCATGCGCGCGGGATAGATGGTGAGCTTTTCCATCATGCCGGTCAGGCGCATCAGCGCGAAATCAAGCGCAATCGTTGCATCCGGGCCGATCACGCGTTCCACCGATGAATGGCTGATATCGCGTTCGTGCCAAAGCGCCACATTCTCCAGCGCCGGCACCACATAGCCGCGCACCAGGCGTGCGAGCCCGGTCAGGTTTTCACTCAAGACCGGGTTGCGCTTATGCGGCATGGCGGAAGAACCCTTCTGCCCGGCATGGAAGAATTCCTCGGCTTCGCGCACTTCGCTGCGCTGCAAATGGCGCACTTCAGTGGCGAGCCGTTCAATGCCGCTTGCCACCACCGCCAGCGCCGCGAAAAACGCTGCGTGACGGTCGCGCGGGATGACTTGCGTTGAAACCGGTTCCACCGAAAGGCCAAGCTTGGCCGCGACGAAGGCCTCAACACGCGGGTCAACACTGGCAAAAGTGCCGACTGGGCCGGAAATGGCGCAGGTCGCGACCTCGGCCCGCGCCGCCACCAGCCGTGCCCGGTTGCGGGCGAATTCGGCGTAATGCCCGGCAAGCTTCAGGCCGAAGGTGGTGGGTTCGGCATGGATGCCATGGCTGCGGCCAATGGTGGGGGTGAATTTATGCTCCATCGCGCGGGTTTTCAGCGCAGCGAGCAGCGCATCCATATCCGCGATCAGCACGTCCGCGGCCTGGGTCATTTGTACGGCGAGGCAGGTATCCAGCACATCTGAAGATGTCATGCCCTGATGCATGAAGCGCGCTTCCGGGCCGATGCCTTCGCCCATCCAGGTCAGGAAGGCGATCACGTCATGGCGGGTGACGCGTTCAATCTCATCAATCCGGGCAATATCGGCATCCGTAATGCCGGCGGCGCGCGGCGCGCCTTTTTCGCGGATGATGCGCGCGGCTTCGGCCGGGATGGTGCCGATTCGGCCCATTTCCTCAGCCGCCAGGGCCTCAATCTCAAACCAGATGCGGTAGCGATTGGCGGGGGCCCAGATGGCTTCCATTTGCGGGCGGGAATAGCGCGGGACCATGGCGAAGACTCCGGAAAGGCCTTGTTCCTGTGGCCCCATAAAGCTTGGAAGGCAAGCAGTGGGCCCGGGCTTGCGGCCTCGGCAAGGCCTCGCTATTGGTTTTGTAACAGAATGCAACCCCGTGCCGGATAAAAATCAAAATGTTGGAAATGTTCCCTGAATGGCTTCAGCCACTTCTTCTGGTCCTGTTCATTGACGTGGTGCTTGCGGGCGATAACGCCATCGTGGTCGGCATGGCGGCGGCAGGATTGCCGGCAGATCAACGGAAGAAGGCGATTTTCTGGGGCATTATCGCCGCGACGCTGATGCGTATCGGCTTCGCTTCCATCACCGTGCAATTGCTGCAAATCGTGGGGATTGTGCTGGCCGGGGGCGTCTTGCTGCTCTGGGTTTGTTGGAAAATGTATCGCGAATTGCGCGATGGCGGCAGCCATGGCGACCCCGCTGTTACAGAACAGCATGAAGGGGTGGAGGCGCTGGAAAACGGCGCTGTCCCAGGGGCACCGAAAAAGACACTGCGTCAGGCCATCACCCAAATCCTGGTGGCCGATGTTTCCATGTCGCTTGATAACGTGCTGGCGGTGGCGGGGGCGGCCAAGGATCACCCCTATGTTCTGATCATTGGCCTTGCGGTTTCCGTGGTGCTGATGGGCGTTGCGGCGACCTTCATTGCCCGCTTGCTCGATAAGCATCGCTGGATTGCCTGGGTCGGGCTGTTCATCATCCTGTATGTGGCTGGCCAGATGATTTACGAGGGCACCCAACAGGTCACGCAGCAGGTGGCCGAGGCTTATGCCTATCTGTTCCTGCCTTTGGGCTTCCTTGCTCTGCCGGGGGTTTTCCCGGTCTGGCTTTGGGTGGGCGTCACCTTCCTGCAATTGGTGGTCTATACGGGGATTGCCGCCTTCGTATCCGATGTGGTTCGGCAGGCGCGGCGCGGGTCTTCTAGGGCCCATGGCTGAGCTGCGGGGCTTCACGCCCCGCCGCATTCTGGGTACTGTTTGCGTCGCCGGGGCAGGTAACGGCGACGCATAGTTTTTATGCGTGGCAGCGGGCCTGCGTGTCCGGAGCTGCGTTATGGATTTTTCGACTATCCTGGAAAACTTCAATCTGGCCACTTTTGGCCAGATCATGTTCGCCAATATCGTTCTGTCGGGCGATAATGCGGTCTTGATTGGCCTGGCGGCAGCCGGCCTGCCCGCCGCGCAACGTTCCCGCGCCATCCTGTTTGGCATGATCTTCGCCACCGTGCTCAGGGTGATTTTCTCCATCTTCGCCGTCTATCTGCTGGAAGTGCCGGGGCTAATGCTGATCGGCGGTCTTTTGCTGCTCTGGATCGCCTATGGCTTCTTCAAGGAATTGCGTGAGGAAAAGGCCGAGGAAGAAGACCCAGAGGGCCATGAGGATGGCACCGGCAACAAGACCATGGCCGCGGCGTTGAAGCAGATTGTGATCGCGGATGTGTCCATGTCGCTTGATAACGTGCTGGCGATTGCGGGCATTGCGCGCGGCAATTTGCCCATGCTGATCCTGGGGCTTGGGGTTTCCATCATTCTGATGGGGGTGGCCGCTTCCATTATCGCCCGGTTGCTCGCGCGGTTTCGCTGGATTGCCTATGCCGGTGTGGCGCTGATCGCCTGGATCGGCATTGAAATGACCTATGAGGGCGCGCATCAGCTTTACGGCTATTTGACCGGTTCGGGCCATGGCCATGCGGAAATGCTGAGCCCCGGCAGCGCGGGCGATTTCACCCGAACAGGTTAGAGGCGCTTTCGGGGCTTGCCGAGCCGCGCGGCCCCTGCCAAACCCTGGCCCTGTTCATGACCGAAGATTTGCCCAATCCCGCCCTGCTGCCTGCCGGCTTTGCCGATCTGCTGCCGCCCGATGCGGCGCGGGAGGCCGCCTTGGTGGAAGCCATGATGGCCGCCTTCGCGCAGCATGGCTATGAACGCGTCAAGCCGCCGCTGCTGGAATTTGAAGACAGCCTGCTGACGGGCTCTGGCGCCGCCGTCGCGGATCAGACCTTTCGCCTGATGGACCCGGTCAGCCAGCGCATGATGGGGCTGCGCGCCGATACCACGCCGCAAGTGGCGCGCATTGCCGCAACCAGGCTGGCCGCCGAACCGCGCCCCTTGCGCCTTTGCTATGCGGGGCAGGTGCTGCGCGTGCGCGGCACACAATTGGCCCCCGAACGCCAGCTTCCCCAGGCCGGGATTGAAGTGATCGGCAGCGATGCGATTGAAGCCGATGCCGAAGTAGCGATTGTGGCGGTGGAAGCCCTGGCCGCCATTGGCGTCGCCCCCGTCAGCCTGGATGTGACGCTGCCAAGCCTCACGCCCGCCTTGCTGGATGCGGCGGGTTTGGCGCCGGCTTTGCGCGCCAGCCTGGCCCGCGCGCTGGACCGCAAGGATAGTGCGGCGGTTGAAGCGGCGGTGCGCGATTCGGGTGTGGCGATGCTGCGGTGCCTGCCGGCACTGATGGCCGCTTCTGGCCCGGCGCCGGCTGCACTGGCTGCCTTGCAAGACGCGGATTTGCCCGCTGCCGGGCGCGCCTTGGCCCAGGCTGCGGCTGCGGTGATTGCGGCCATTGCGCGCCGCGCGCCTGGGCTGCGCATCACGCTCGATCCCGTGGAGTTTCGTGGCTTTCGCTACCATACGGGCGTGGCCTTCACGCTTTATGGGCCGGGACTTGGCGGAGAATTGGCGCGTGGTGGGCGGTATGTTTCCCATAATGGCGAACCGGCCACGGGCATGACGCTCTACCCCGATGCGGTATTGCGCGCTGCACCGCGGGCCGCAGAGCCGGCGCGGCTTTTCATTCCACTCGGCGCGGATGGCGCTGCCTTCCGCGCGCAGGGCTTTGTCACTGTCGCGGCACTTTCGGCTTCGGATACGCCCGCATCGCTCCGCTGCACCCATTCACTTAAGGAAGGGCGCGCTGTGGCGCTGCCCCGGAAAGGTTAGAACCATGGCCAATGTCGCCGTGATCGGTGCCCAATGGGGCGATGAAGGCAAGGGCAAGGTTGTTGATTGGCTTGCCTCCCGCGCGGATATCGTGGTGCGCTTCCAGGGCGGGCATAATGCCGGCCATACGTTGGTGGTGGGTGATCAGACCTATAAGCTCTCACTGCTGCCATCCGGCGTGGTGCGGGGCAAGCTTGGCATTATCGGCAATGGCGTGGTGCTGGACCCGGAAGCGCTGCTGTCCGAAATCGCAAAAGTCACCGCCCAAGGGCTTTCCGTGACGCCCGAGAATTTGCGCATCGCTGATAATGTGCCGCTGATCCTGCCGCTGCATCCCGCCTTGGATAAGGCGCGTGAAGCGGCGCGGGGCGATGCGAAAATCGGCACCACCGGGCGCGGCATTGGCCCTGCCTATGAGGATAAGGTGGCGCGGCGCGCGATTCGCTTGTGTGATCTGGCGGAGCCTGAAACGCTTTCCGACAAGCTTGATGAATTGCTGCGCCATCACAATACGCTGCTCCGCGGGCTTGGCGCGCCGGAATTCGAAAAACAGGCGCTGCTGGATAGCTTGCTTGCGCTCGCACCAAAGCTGCTGCCCTTTGCCGAAGCCATTTGGGAAAGGCTGGATGAGGCCCGCAGCAGCGGCAAGCGCGTATTGTTTGAAGGCGCGCAAGCGGTGATGCTGGATGTGGATCACGGCACCTATCCTTACGTCACCAGCAGCAATACCGTTGCCGGCAATGCCGCTGCCGGTGCTGGCATCGGGCCGGATGCGATTGGCTTCGTGCTCGGCATTGCCAAGGCTTACTCAACACGCGTTGGGTCTGGGCCCTTCCCGAGTGAATTGCATGATGACATCGGCAAGCGCTTGGGTGAACGCGGCCATGAATTCGGCACCGTCACCGGCCGCCCCCGTCGCTGCGGCTGGTTTGATGCCTGCATGGTGCGCCAGGCGGTGAAGGTGGGTGGCGTGCAGGGCCTTGTGTTGACCAAGCTTGATGTGCTGGATGGCCTGGCTGAATTGAAGATCTGCACTGGCTACACTGTGAATGGCCAAATGATGAAGCGCCTGCCCACCGGGCAACGCGCGCAAGCCGCGGCGGAACCGATTTTTGAGGTGATGCCCGGCTGGCTTGGTTCCACCCGTGGTGCCCGTTCCTATGCCGAATTGCCGGCCGAGGCGGTGAAATACATCCGCAGGATTGAGGAATTGGTCGAAGCCCCCGTGGTGCTGCTTTCCACCAGCCCCGAACGTGACGACACCATCATGATGCGTGACCCCTTTGCAGGGTAGCTGATGGCCGCACCGCCAATTCTGTTTCTGCAGGATATCCGCCAGGGGTTTGGTACCACGCGGTTGCTTGATGGTGCCTCGCTTGCCGTGGCGCCTGGCGAAAGGCTGGCGCTGGTCGGGCGGAATGGCTCGGGCAAGTCAACGCTGCTGAAGATTGCTGCCGGCTTGATCGAGCCGGAATCGGGCACGCGTTTTCTGCAACCGGGCGCGACGCTGCGCGTATTGGATCAGGAACCTGATCTATCCGGTTTTGCTGATGTGATGTCCTATGTTGAAGCTGGGCTTGGCCCGGCGGATGATGCGCATCGTGCGCGGTATCTGCTGGAAAGCCTGGGGCTGAGTGGCGCGGAAGCGCCCGCCGCGCTTTCAGGAGGTGAGGCGCGTCGCGCTGCGCTGGCGCGGGCTTTGGCGCCGGAACCTGATATCTTGTTGTTGGATGAGCCGACCAATCACCTTGATCTGCCCGCGATTGAATGGCTGGAAGCGGAGCTTGCGGCCAGTAGCGCCGCCTTGGTGCTGATCAGCCATGATCGGCGCTTTCTGGAAAGCCTTTCACGCGCCATGGTGTGGCTTGATCGCGGCACAACGCGCCGGCTGGAACAGGGCTTTGGCACCTTTGAAGCCTGGCGTGATCAGGTGCTGGAAGAAGAAGAACGCGATGCGCATAAGCTGGCGCGCAAGATCGTCCGCGAAGAACATTGGCTGCGCTATGGCGTGACTGCGCGGCGCAAGCGCAATGTGCGGCGCCTGGAAAACCTGCAAACGCTGCGCGCTCGGCGGCGTGAAAGAGCCAGCGCCCCGGGCCGCGTGAGCATGGCCGCGACAGAGGCCGCTTCTTCCGGCAATCTGGTGATCGCGGCTGATGGCATCTGCAAATCCTTTGGTGACCGCCCGATCATCACTGGGTTTTCGACGCGTATCATGCGCGGTGATCGCGTGGGTATTCTGGGGCCCAATGGCGCGGGCAAGACGACGCTTCTGAACATGCTGGCAGGCACGCTGGTGCCCGATGCGGGCCAGGTATTGCTCGGCGCCGGAATTGAAATGGTCGGGCTGGATCAGCGCCGCGCCGCGCTGGACCCCGCCGTGACGCTGGCGGAAGCGCTGACCGAGGGGCGCGGTGATATGGTGCATGTGGGCGGCGCACCGCGCCATGTGCTCGGCTATATGAAGGATTTTTTGTTCACGCCGGAACAGGCACGCACACCGCTTGGCGCGCTTTCCGGTGGGGAGCGCGGCCGGCTGATGCTGGCACGCGCCTTCGCCAAGCCGTCCAATCTGTTGGTGCTGGATGAACCGACCAATGATCTGGACCTGGAAACGCTCGATCTGTTGCAGGAATTGATTGCGGATTACGCCGGCACGGTGCTGCTCGTGAGCCATGATCGTGATTTCCTCGACCGCTGCGTCACCAGCGTGATTGCGTTTGAGGAAGCCGGGCGCTGGCAGGAATATGCCGGCGGCTATAGCGATATGGTGGCGCAGCGCGGCCATGGCGTGCGGGCGCGGGCTGCTCAAAAGCAGGCACCGGCACCGAAGCGCGAGGCAGCGCAGCCTGCAGCGAAGCCAGCCCCACGCAAGAAGGGGCTGGGCGCAGTGGAACAGCACGAATTGAAAACCCTGCCGGCGCGGATGGAAAAGCTCTCTGCTGAAATCGCTGCGCTTGAAGAACGCATCGCCGATCCGGCGTTTTATGCGCGCGATGCCGCTGGTTTTGCCAAGGCGACGGGCGCTTTGGGCGCGGCGCAGGCGGCCTTGCAGCAGGCGGAGACTCGCTGGCTGGAATTGGAAATCCTGCGGGAGGAAAGCGGCGGATGATCCGCGCTTTTCAGAACCGCTCCAATAGCCCGAGCGCAGCCAGGCGCTGACAAAAGGGCAGCGCGCCCGCGCCCAGGCTGGCCGGCGTTGCACCTTCCGCCAATTGCGTGAGCCAGGCGCATTCCGTGGCGTTCAGCGTTTCAACACCACCATACCAGCGCAGCGCACCACCCCCTTCAGGCAGCGGCACCAGATGATGATGCATCGCATCCGAAAGCCGCAGCCTATCCTCGGCACCAATTGGGCGATGCGTGAGGCTTCGTTGCGACAGTGGCAGCCGATCCCGCGTAATGCGATCCATGGCGGCAAGCGCAATCCGATCAAGCGCTGCGTCCGATGATAGCGCGGCCAAGGCGGGCGCAAGCCGCACTGCGATGGCGGCGGCGCCATCCGACTCAGCAAGGCGCCAAGATGGGATGCTCGCGCGCAGGGCAGGGTTTTCCGCCTCCAGGATTTCCAAAAGCTCCCGCAACATATCGGCGATGGACGCCTCCAAAAATCCGATGGTGATATGAAGTGATGGCGCATCGCCCGATTGCGCTACCGCTTCATGCATCACGCCACGCGGCAGATAAAGCGCATCACCGGGATTGAGCGTCAGCGCATGCGCTACCCCGGCAGGGCTTTGCTGATTCGCCCAAGGTGTGGCGCGGCTTGGCGAAGGAAAAGGGATGTCATCCCAAACGCGCCAGGATTTGCTGCCCGATACCTGCAGCACCAGCACGTCATGCGTATCAAAATGCGCGCGAAAGCCCTGCGCGCCGGGCGGCGTCAGATAGATATTGGCCTGTACCGGATGGAGAAACACTTTTTCGAGGCCACGGCAAAACCGCGCAAGTGGCGCATGCAATTCATGAAATTGCGAAACCACCAGGCTACCCCCCGCATCATAGCGGGCAAACAAGCGCGGCAGATCAACGCGGCTGCTATCAGCCTGCAGATATTCATCAGGCGGTATCGCAGCACTGCCCTGTCTTCCGCCATCGGCCATGCTCACGCGCGGATGGCGCGCGGCATCGGTGCGTAGAAACGCATCCAGATCAGTGATGGTAAGCAGCCCTGCATAGCGATCCGTAGTATTACCAGGCAGCCTTCGCCACGCTGTCCCTTCACGTAGGGCAAAGACCTGTGCTGCCGTCAGATCACCAAAGGCAAGGCGCCAGGCAGCTTCAGTGGGGGTATCGGTCATGGCGCACTTGCTGTTTCAGGCAGATTGATGATCTCGGGCAGCCTGGGTGGCGCCTTGGGGCATCGGCCGGAACGCTTTCTGCAACAAGCGGCGGAATCTTGAAAGGCCGTTGCGTTTCCTTCCCCATGCTGCGCCGCCCGGCAAGGAAGCCAGAGACGCCCGTGACGCAAGCGAAAAAAGCGCAATCGTCAAGCCTTTTTGCTGCGCCGCAACATCATGTGTGACAACGACCTGGCGACACATATGAGGCATCCCCCCATGCCTGCCTGCCGCAAGCCTTGGCGTAAGCGCCGATTTGCGATTGACACTGAAGAATGATTTGGCGGATTGGCAAGTTGGACACTATGTTTCGAAAACATGATGCATATCAAGATCGTTCATTGTTGGTTAACCGTAACAGTATAAAATTACGGGGCGTTTCAATCGACTGAATTGATATCTGGATGATGAACCCTCACATAACAGGTCTGCATTGAAACCGCGCCTTGGTGGTGCCGGAAAGGGAAAGATTGATGGCTGAAGTCGCGCCAGTTGAAGGGGTCTCTTCGCGGCCATTGCACGCAATTTGCGCCGAGGATCTGCCAGGGTTCCTTGCCGGCCTGCCTGAGGTTTCTGCGGCGTTTCTGCGTGCTTCCGGCTTTGCCGCGAAGCCTGGGGAAATCGCCTTGCTGCCCGGGGAAAACGGATTGGCCGGTGCGGTGATCGGTATCGGAAAGGAAGCTTCGCCTTGGCATTTCGGTGGCGCGGCCTGGTCACTGCCAGCGGGAAGCCGCTGGCATCTTGCCAGGTCAATCCCCAATGCCGCAGATGCCATTTTGGGTTGGCATTTGGGCGCTTATCGTTGGTTGCATCACAAGCGCCAGGAACGCGCCCCGGCTGAGTTGATTGCCCCTTCCGGCACCGAAAATGCGGTGATGATGGCTGAGGCGATCTGCGCCGCACGGGACCTTATCAATATGCCGGCGGCTGAATTGGGCCCGCAGCAATTGGCGGAAGCTGCGGCCGGCCTGGCGCAGCGCCATGGTGGCCGCGCGGAAATCATCACGGGTCCAGCCTTGTCGGATGGCTTTCCATGCATGGCGGCGGTTGGCGCGGGAAGTCCCCGCGCACCGCATTTGGCCATATTGCATTGGGAAGGTGATGCCAATGGCCCATTGGTCGCGCTTTGCGGCAAAGGGGTTTGCTTTGATACCGGTGGGCTCGATATCAAGCCTTCTGCCGCCATGCTCCGCATGAAGAAGGATATGGGTGGGGCGGCGATAATGCTGGCCGTTGCAGAAATGGTCATGCGCGCAAGATTGCCGATCCGCCTGCTGGTTCTGATTGGCGCGGTGGAAAATGCTGTGTCCGGTAATGCCATGCGGCCGATGGATGTCTTGCATACGCGCAAGGGACTAAGGGTTGAAATCGGCAATACTGATGCTGAGGGAAGATTGGTCCTGTGTGATCTGTTACAATTTGCAACCGAGCAGCAACCCGCACTGATCCTTGATGCTGCTACACTTACTGGCGCTGCCCGTGTGGCGCTTGGGCCTGACCTGCCTGCTCTTTTCAGCAATGATGATGCCTTGGCAGAAAGGCTTTTGCGCGCCGGACAGGCGGTTCAGGACCCGCTTTGGCGCCTGCCTTTGCATGATGGATATGATTCCTGGCTTGATACGCCCTTCGCCGACCTTAGCAATGTTTCACAAAAGCCCATGGCCGGCGCGGTAACGGCCGCGCTTTTCCTGCGTCGTTTTCTGCCGAAGGAGCAGCCATGGGCGCATATTGATGTCTATGCCTGGAACGATTCAACGCGCCCAGGAAGACCGGAGGGTGGCGAAGCGCAGGCGGCGCGCGCCATGTTTAAAATGTTACAAGATTTTTCAGGGAGATTGTGATATGACTTTCTAGTGAAACCTGTGTATGACGAACAAAGGTCCAGCTCGTTTATGGCCCTTCAATGAGAATCAGTGGCCGGAAAGGCCGCATTTGTCGCACGGAAAGGAAAATCGCATGGCCAGCAATAATAATGGCTCAGATCACATGATACGCGTTTTGCAGGAAACGATCGTTGCACTCGTGCGCCGGGATGCGCATGATCTTTCCTCTCGCCAACTTGGTGTCATGCTCATCAGCTATCTTTCGGATGGCCCGCATACGGTGCGCGGCCTGGCCGCAAAGCTGAATGTATCCAAGCCGGCGATCACACGCGCCCTTGATCGTTTGGGTGATCATGATCTTGCCCGGCGCAAGCCTGATCCATCCGATCGTCGGTCGGTGCTGGTGCAGCGCACGCCCAAGGGCAACGCCTTCATGCGCGAATTGCGCAACACCATCCTCGCCGCTGACCAGCGCGTGACCGAAGCTGCCAAGGCCGAAGCTGGCCGCAAGTAACTGAACGGACGGCGCCGGGCTTGATTGAGCCCGGCCGCCGCTTCGCTTGACAGGCCACGACGACGCTGCTTTGCGCAATCCTCGCGCGGTTTGGACCCTGTCATGACGGATATTGCCTATATAGTCTCAAAAATATTGTGGTTTCCGGCACGGCCGGGACATTTTGCCCTGCTGGTTGGTGCCATTGGGCTTGCCATGATCTGGCGTGGGCTGCGCTCTGGCCGCTGGCTTATCCTGGCCTGTCTTGCGTTCTTTTTCCTGCTCATCGCAACCCCCATCAGCCAATTCATTCTGCTGCCGCTGGAAGATCGCTTTGCGCGCCCGGCTGAGCCGCTCACGCGGGTTGATGGCATCGTTGTGCTGGGTGGCGCGGTGGATCAGAACATTACTGATGAACGCGGCATCCCTGCCATCAATGGCGCCGCGGAACGCATGACAGAAACCGTTGCGCTGGCGCGGCGTTTCCCCGATGCGCGTATTGTCTTCACCGGTGGCCAGGGTTCACTGGTGCATGGCGGGCTGACTGAAGCCGATGTGGCGCGGAAATTCTTTGAAGGCCTCGGCCTTGCGGGGCCGCGCGTGATTTATGAAGCGGCGGCACGCAATACGCATCAGAATGCGGTGCTGACATACGCCCTGGTGCAGCCAAAACCGGATGAGGTTTGGCTGCTGATCACCTCAGCCAGCCATATGCCGCGCGCCATGGGGGTGTTCCGCAAGGCCGGCTGGCAAGGGATTATTGCCTGGCCAGTGAATTATCGTACCGGCCATACCCTGGCTGTGCTTTACGATGCGCCCTTCCCGGAAAGGCTCGGTCAATTCGAATGGGGTTTTCGGGAATGGCTCGGGCTTATTGCCTATCGGCTTATGGGTCGCACGGATGCGCTTTTGCCGGCGCCTTGAACCGACAAGCCCGCCATAATCGCGCCTTGGAGTATTGCCAAAACTGACTAAATTGGCGCCAAAAGCCCAGCAGGTTTTCGGCAGGCCTTGCTGCCCAGCTGATCCAAGGCTGAGTCTACCATCCTGATTGAGGAGACACTCTGATGCTTTTTCGCCTGTCCATCATCCTTCTGCTGTTTGGCGTTTCTGCCTGCGCGCCGGCGACGAACACAACCGTTGAACGCCAAGCATTGGGCATCCAGGGCACTGTCTATCGCGGGACGATCATCGCCATGCGCCCCGTGGCCGTAAGCGGCACGCGCAGCGGCGTGGGTGCCACGGCCGGCGCCGTTGGCGGGGGCTTCCTGGGGAGCACCATCGGCGGCGATTGGCGCGCGCGGACTGTGGGCGGTGTGGTTGGCGCGCTGGCTGGCGGTGCGGCTGGCGCTGCCATTGAAGAAGGCGCCACGCGTGGTGAGGCGATGGAATTCATCATCCGCCCTGATTCCGGCGGCGAACGCGTGATTACGCAAACCAATGAGCTTGGGCTGCAGGTTGGTGACCGGGTGATGGTGACGGAAACGGACCGCGCACGCATTTCCCGCGAAGTGCCCGGCACCGCGCCGCCCCGGCGCTGAAGCCTGCATTGGCCTAAACCCGCATTTTGGGTTTAGGCTTCCCCCCGGCGCCAGACCAAGCGCCGAATGGGGGTATCACCATGGATCTTGTGATCAAGGGCAATCGCGTCGTCACGCCCTATGCCATTGGGCCGGCTGAAATTGGCATAGCGGGCGAGAAAATCGTCGCCATTGCCGCACCGGGTACCCTGCCCATACCGCCTGGTGTGCGGGTGGTGGAAGCGGGCGATAGCATCGTGATGCCGGGCGGGATTGACCCGCATACGCATTGCCTTTGGCCTATCCCTGGGCCGGATGGAAAGATTGATCAGACACAGGGCGCTTCGGTCGTCGGTAAAGCCGCGCTTTATGGCGGCACCACCAGCATTCTGGATTTCGTGCGCTGGACGCATGGCAATACCATTGAAGGCGCCATCGCGGAACGCCATGCCGCCTGGAAGGCCGATGGCTGCCCCTGCGATTACGCCTTTCACATCATGGTGGAAGGCGATTTGCCGCCTGATCTCCCCGCACAATTGGGCGAGGCGATTGAAGCCGGCCACGCCACCACGAAAATCTTCACCACCGACATCACCCCTTCCCGCAAGGGTCGCATGGTGGATTTCGGCGATATCTGGGAAGTATTCCAGGTGCTCTCCGCCAAGGGTGGGCTTGGCGTGATCCATGCCGAAGACAATGACATTGTCATGCATATGTACGCCAAACTCTTCCGCGAGAACCGCGCCGGATTCGAGAATATGGCGGAGGTGCACAATACACTTTCGGAAGACCTATCCTTCCGCCGCGTGATGCGTCTGGCAGAACATGTGCCGGGGACAGCGCTTTACATGATGCATGTCTCGGCCGGAAATGGTGTGCGCGCCATTCGTGACGCACGCGCCAAGGGCCTGCCGATTTATGGTGAATCGCTCCATCAATACATGCTCTACACGAGCGAGGATTATAAGCGCCCGAATGGTCAGATCTATCACACCTACCCATCGTTGAAGTCCCAGGCGGATCAGGATGAGCTTTGGGCCGGTGCGCGGGATGGCTCGATTTCCTGTGTTGCCACCGATGAACTTTGCTGTTCGCTCGCAGTGAAAACGCAAGGCAAGCGGGTGGATGATACAACCGGCGGCAATTCGGGCGTCGAGCCGCGCGTTGCGGTCATGTACACGGAAATGGTCGGCAAGCGTGGCTTTACGCTCCGGCAATTTGTGGATGCAGTTTCCACCAATGCGGCGAAGATCATGGGCATGTATCCGCGCAAGGGGGCGATTGCTGCCGGCGCGGATGCGGATATTTGCATCCTTGATCCCAAGCTGAAGCGTATGGTGCGCGCGGAAGCCCTGCATGAAAGCGACTATACGCCCTGGGAAGGCCGCCAAGTGGATGCCTGGCCTGCCATGACCATTCTGCGCGGCAAGATCATGGTGGAAAATGATCGCTGGGTTGGTGATGCGGCGGGCGGTCAATGGCTGCCGCGGCGCATTCCGTTGGAAATCCGCACCGCGCCTGCCGTATGAACCCACCCGCGCTGCGTGCCTTGATCGCTGATAGCTTGGCCCTTTGGGGCGTGGCTGGGCGCGTGGATATTGCTGATGCCGGCGTGAAAGTTACCGTGGGCGATCAGGTGCTGCATGTGGCGCCAGCCGCGCCGGCAGAGGCGCCCATGCGCTGGTGGCTGATCAGCGAAACCCGGCGCCGTCCGGCGGCTTCCATGCTCGGGCTATTGCGGAGCCTGCGTTACGCGCTGAACGCAACCAGTACGGAACCGGCCCGCGCGCGGGTTGCGGCGCCATTGTGATTCCCGTTTCGGTCATCACCGGCTTTCTTGGCAGCGGCAAGACCACGCTGCTGCGCTCGGTACTGCGTGATTCCGCCTATGCCGGCAGTGCGGTGATCGTCAATGAATGGGGCGATATCGGGCTTGACCATGAATTGCTGGAAACATCGGAAGAAAACCTGCTCGGCCTTGCCAATGGGTGCCTTTGCTGTGCGACACGCGGCGATCTCGCGCGCACGCTGATCGATCTGGCGGCGCGACGCCGATCAGGCGCTGTCACCTATCACCGTGTGCTGATCGAAACCTCTGGACTCGCTGATCCCGCGCCCATTCTGCATACGTTGCTGATTGACCCAAGCATTGCGGAGGACCATCGCGTGGAAGCGGTGGTGACGGTGGTGGACGCGCTGCTCGGCGCCGAGACCATTGCGCGCCATCCGGAAGCCGCGCAGCAGGCCATGCTCGCGGATCGGTTGCTGCTCAGCAAAACCGATCTGGCGCCCGAGACAGCGACCTTGGAAGCAAAGCTTGCCTCCCTCAATCCCGGCGCGCCCATTTTGCGCGCGGTGCATGGCGCCATTCCACCGGATATGCTTTTCGCTTCCGCCGCAGGGCCAGAAACCTTGCAGCATTGGTTGGAAACCATTGCCACGCCCAGCGCCCGCCATAGCGCGGGGGTGGAGACCATTTCCATCCTGCGTGAAGAACCGCTGCCCGCCGTGGTGTTGCCGCTATTCCTGGAAGCCTTGGCCGAACATGCTGGCGAGAAATTGCTGCGCATGAAAGGCATCATCCGTGTTGCGGAGGCGCCAGAAAAGCCCGCGGTGCTGCATGGCGTGCGCCATGTGCTGCATCCCATTCAATGGCTGGAAGATTGGCCATCGGCGGATCGGCGTTCCCGCCTGGTGTTGATCGGCCAGGGCATTCCGCAATGGTGGCCGACGCGGCTTTTGGAAGCCCTGGAAGAAGAAGCGCGCGCCTAACCAGCCTTGCGAATGGCGGCCCAGATACGCTCCGGCGTTGCAGGCATTTCGATATGGTGAATGCCGAGCGGGCGCAGCGCATCCACAACCGCATTGATCAGTACCGGTAAGGCGCCAACCGTGCCGGCCTCACCGGCGCCCTTCACACCAAGCGGATTGGTCTTGGTCGGTACGGGGTTGCTTTTGACCACCATATCCGGGAAATCCGCCGCGCGCGGCATCAGGTAATCCATGAAGCTTGCAGTCAAAAGCTGGCCATTGGCGTCATAGCGAATATCCTCACCAAACACCTGCCCAAGCCCTTGCGCAATGCCGCCATGAATCTGGCCCTTCAGCAGCAGCGGATTGATCACCGTGCCGACATCATCCACCACAACATAAGCAACGGTCTCAGCTTCGCCGGTTTCGGGGTCTATTTCCACTTCGGCGATATGACAGCCATTGGGGAAGGTCGCATCACCTGGGCGCGTGATGAGCAAGGCGGAAAGGCCAAGCTCCTCACCCATTGGCAATTGCCCGGGGATATAGCTGCGGCGCGCGAGGGCTTCGATACCAATGCCGCGGTCTGTCCCCGCGATGCGGAATTGCCCTTCGCTGAATTCAATATCGGCTTCCGCCGCTTCCAGGAAATGTGCGGCAATCTTCTTGCCGCGCGCGATGATGCGCTCTGCCGCACCTACCAGTGCACCACCTGCCGCCATCATGGAACGCGACCCGATGGTGCCGCGGCCATGCGTCACGATATCGGTGTCACCATTGATGAAACGGATACGCTCAGCCGGAATGCCGAGGCGTTCCGAGGCGATCTGGCGAAATACCGTTTCATGCCCCTGGCCGTGATTATGGCTGCCCATCAGCAAGGTCACGCTGCCGCCGGAATCGAAGCGGATTTCAGCGGATTCTTCCAAAGGCCCGCGATGCGGCCCGCCTGCGCTTTCAATCGCATTGGCAATGCCAATCCCACGCAGCTTGCCGCGCGCCTTGGCTTCCGCACGCCGCGCCTCAAACCCCGCCCAATCCGCAGCTTTCAAGGCAAGCGCCATATTCTTCGGAAAATCGCCACTGTCATAGGTGTAATCAAGCCCGGTGCGGAACGGCATCGCCTCCGGTTGGATCAGGTTCTTTTCGCGTATCGCAATCCGGTCCAGGCCCATTTCATCTGCGGCCAGATCAATGATGCGCTCAATCGCATAAATCGC
The DNA here is from genome assembly GCA_020249865.1 of Roseomonas sp. Taxonomy (GTDB): domain Bacteria; phylum Pseudomonadota; class Alphaproteobacteria; order Acetobacterales; family Acetobacteraceae; genus Neoroseomonas. Next base: position 84,604 of record JADCEV010000012.1, read on the forward strand.
TTCTGGCCGCCCTGCCCCGCGATAGGGCGCGGTTGGTTGCGTATGGGTGAAAATGCAGCGCACTTCGGTAAAGATATGCGGCGTGCGATACACCCCCGCAAGCCCGCCGACATTATTGGTGGCCGAAACTGGCCCCTGCCAGGCGAGGTATGCACCCACGTTGCACAGCGTATGCACACGAAAGCCGAGGAAGGTACCATCAGCCGCCAGCGCCAATTCCGCCTTTGAGACATTGTCCCGCGCATGGGTATCAGCCAGGAAACTTTCTGTCCGCGTCGCTGTCCAGCGCACCGGTCGGCCAAGCCGCTTCGCGCCATGCAAGGCCAGCACATATTCCTGAAACGGGCTTTCCTTCATGCCAAAGCCGCCACCCACATCGGGCGAGATGATGCGCAGCCTATTAGATGGTATCTTCAGCGCGAATTCCGCGATTTCATTGCGCATCACATGCGGCAATTGCGTGCCAGTCGTCAGCGTATAGCGATCCTCCACCGGATCGTAGCTCGCCAAGGCATTGCGCGGTTCCATGGGATTGGCGGAAACCCGCGTGATGCGGAAATCAAGCCGCGTGACATGCGCCGCGCGGGCAAAGGCAGCGTCAACCGCCGCCGCATCGCCCAGGCGGAATAGGACGCTTTCATTTTCCTGCGCCAAATCGGGCCAAAGCTGCGGTGCATCGGGTTTGGTTGCCTCTGCTACATCCGTCACCGCTGGCAAAGGCTCATATTCAACAATAATGGCTTCCGCCGCATCCTGCGCCGCCGCGCGTGACGTCGCGATCACCGCCGCCACCGCATCGCCCACATAACGCACTTGCCCCATCGCCAGCATCCGCCAGGGTGTTTGCGCAAGCGGGGAGCCATTCCTTTGCAGCCGCGGCGTGATGCAGCGAAGCACACCGAGTTCTTGGATATCCTCAGGCGTCAGTACCAGCAGCACACCCGGCATGCCGCGCGCCTTGCTGGCATCAAGCCGCGTAATGCGCGCCGAAGCATAAGGCGAACGCAGCATCACAAGTTGCGCCAGATCACTGCCGCCCAGATCATCCACATACCGCCCCTGACCGCGCAGGAAGCGCATATCCTCAATACGGCGCACGGGGGCGCCGATGCCGGCTCCTCTCATCGTGGCGGGGATATGGTTCATGGCCTGGCTTCTCCTTGCCCGTTAAGCTCATAGACGCGCCGGCGCTTCGTCAATCCCAAGGATTTCTTGACGCGCGGGCAAGCATTCTCCCTAATGAGGTTCATGCTTCAACAATCGGGGGTCATCATGCAAAGGCGCCATATCCTGCTTGGCCTCACCAGCGCAGCTTTGGCCAGCCCCGCCATCGCCCAAGGTGCCTGGCCCAATCGCCCCTTGCGCATGATTGTGCCCTTTACGCCTGGCGCGGCGACGGATGCCATGTCTCGGCTGGCGGCGAGCAAGATTGCTGATGCGCTGGGCGTGACTGTGGTGGTGGAAAATCGTGCTGGCGCGAATGGCGCTGTTGGCAGCCAGGCCGTGCTGCAATCAGCGGCCGATGGCTACACGCTGTTGGGTTCCGCTTCCATCCATCCCATGGCGCGGCATGTGATGCGTAATGCGCCCTATGATCCGGTGCAGGATTTCGTGGCGGTCGCCCGCACCGCGCGCGGGCCCTTGGTGCTGGTGATGAACCCGCGCTTGCCGCAAACCACCATCCCCGCCGTGGTGGAAGCCGCGAAGCGGGAGCCTGCAAAATGGTCCTTCGCCACATCCTCTCTTGGGGCGGCCGGGCATTTGGGCAGCATTGAATTCAATCGCCTGACCGGGGCGAATATTGAAATCGTCGGCTATCGCGGCTCTGCCCCGGCGCTCACGGATATCGCCGCCGGCAATGCACAACTGATGTTCGATCCGGTGCTGGCGACGCTGCCCATGGTGCGCGCGGGGCAATTGCGCGGGCTTGGCGTGGCCACCGCCGCGCGCACGCCCTTGGCGCCAGATTTGCCGACGCTGACGGAAGCAGGGCTGCCCGGCTTTGAATTCTATTCCTGGTATGGTGTTTGGGCGCCGCGCGGCGTGCCGGTTGAAATCCTGCAGCGGCTCAACCGCATTTTGGTTGATGGCATGCGTGAAGTTGCAACGGTGCAACGCCTGAGCGGGCTTGGGTTTGAGCCCGTGGCAGAAACCGTTGAGGAAGCCGAGGCCTTCATCCGCGCCGATGTCGCCCGCAATGCCGCATTGCTGCGTCTGGCAAACTTCCAGCCGGAGTAAGGGTCGCGCAACCATATGCCGCTTGCAGCCCGCGCCGCCTGACGCCATTGTGAGGGTGCATTCTTACCGGGCACCATTCCATGAATAGCTTCCATCGCCGCTCCCTTTTGGCGCTGAGCGCCGGGCTCGCCGCAAGCCCAGGCGCCCTGCGCGCGCAAGCCGCTTGGCCGGATCGGCCGGTGCGGATCATTTGCGCCTTTCCTGGGGGCTCGACGCCAGACCTTGCGGCGCGGGCGATTGCGCCGCATTTGCAGCAGGTGCTGGGCCAGCCGGTGATTGTGGAAAACCGCGCCGGCGGTGGCGGGCATATCGGCACGGAAGCCGTGGCGCGCGCGACCGATGGGCATACGTTGGGGGTGACAATTGGCGGCCCCGGCAGCACGGCGAAAATCCTGAACCCGGCGCTTGGCTATGATCCGGCGACTGATCTGGCGCCGATCAGCCTTTTGGCGCGGCTGCCCTTTGTGCTGGTGGTGCATCCTTCGGTACCCGTACGCAATGCTGCCGAGTTTGTTGCCTTCGCCAAGGCCAATCCGGGCAAGATCAGCTATGCCTCCACCGGGCCTGGCACGCTTTCCCATCTGGTGATGGAAGATTTGGCGGCGTCTCAAGGTTTTGAGGCGGTGCATGTGCCCTATCGTGCGGTCGGTCAGGCGGTGTTGGATTTGGTCGCCGGGCGCATTCAGGCGTTTTTCGCCGCGACCGGCGGTGTGCTTGGCCAGGTGCGCGATGGTTCCGTGCGTGCCCTAGCGGTGACGAGCGCTGAGCGTTTCCCCGCTTTGCCTGAAGTACCGACTTTGGCGGAAGCGGGTGTGCCTTCCGATCCTGCCATTGCCTGGATTGGGCTTTTCGCGCCGGCGGGCTTCCCGGCGGATCGCATCACGCGGCTGGCAGAGGAAACTGGCAAGGCGCTTGCGGTGCCTGATCAACGTCGCGCTTTGGAAACCGCGGGCTTTACCGTGGTGGGCAGCGATACGGAGACTTTCCGCGCGCTGCTCGCTTCCGATATTGCGCGCTGGGGCGGCCTGATTCGCCGGCTGGGGCTGAAGCCGGAAAGCTGAATCAAAAAATTCCGGTAGCAAGCCCGGCAGCGAAAGCGGCGCCGAGTTCTTCGCAACGCGCAAGGTCCTCTCTGCTGATAATCTTGGGCGCAGCAATGGCTTCCGGCGTTTGCGCGCCCGTGATCACGATTAGCGGCTCCGCAATCGGCTTCAACCGCCAGCCGGTCGCAATGCGCGCAATCTGCCGCGCCGCACCCGTGCCATCCGATCCGGCGCAGATCATCGTCGCGTAAGGTCGGCCCTGGATTTGATCGAGCAGCGGATAGTAGCAGCGATCAAAAAAATCCTTCATCACGCCGGCCATACTGGCCAGGTTTTCCGGTGTGGCGAAAATATAGCCATCGGCGGCCAGCAAGTCCTCTGGCGCCGCTTCGGTGGCATGCAGCCCGCCGACAGCGGTATGGCCTTCCGCCATGGCGCCTTCCAACGCCGCTTGTGCCATCTGCCGCGCGCCATCGGTCATGGAATGGTGGATAACGAGAAGCGTCTTCATGCCGGTTCAGCGTAAGCACCCCGTTCCTGCGGCAGCAAGAGCGTAATCGCCCAACAAAGCCCAAGCATCACCGCCGCACCCGCCAAGGCGCCCATGATGCCCGCCATTTGATAGAGCAAGCCTGACAGCAGCGTACCGGCAAAACGCCCGGCAGCATTGGCGCCGTAGTAGAAGCCGACATCCTCGGCAGCTTTTTTGGAGCCGGCATAAGCCAGGATGAGATAGGAATGCAGTGAGGAATTCACTGCAAAGGCAAAGCCAAAAACCAAAAGCCCAAGCACGAGCACCAGATCGGCGCGGCCAAGCTGCAACCAAAGTGCTGCCATCAGCGCGGGTGGTATGACCGCCAGGCCAAGGCACCAAAGTCGTGCCGCCGGCACCTCGGCACTCAGCCCATCAGCGCTGCGCTGGATGAGTGATGGTACAGCTGCCTGCACCAGCCCATAGCCAATGGTCCAAATGGCGAGGAAACCGCCCATCGCCGCAAAGCTCCAACCCGAAGAATAGAGAAACACGGGAAGGGCCACGACAAACCAGACATCGCGTGCGCCAAACAGCAAAACGCGCGCGGCCGCTAGCAGATTGACGCCGCGATCCCGCGCCATGAATTCGCGCATGGAGGCAGACGCCTTGGCCTTGCCCATCATCGGCGGCAGGGAAGCCACAACGCCCAGCAGCACCAAGCCGAGCAGCGCGGCCATCAGCCAAAGCGCGCCCTGAAAGCCGAGCGCTTCCAGCAATACGCCGCCTAGGAAAAACCCGACACCTTTCATGGCGTTCTTGCTGCCGGTGAACCAGGCGACCCAGCGGAACAGCCGGCCCGAGCCATCACCCGCCGTGATTTTGATCGCGGATTTTGACGCGGTTTTGGTGATGTCCTTCGCAATGCCGCAAATGCCTTGCGCCAGCACCACCCAGACCAGTGCCATGGCCGGCACCCAATGCGACGATAACGCTGACAGCATCAGGAAACCCGCGATTTGTGCGGTAAGCCCCACCGCCAACATGCGCGCAATGCCAAAGCGTGTCGCCAGCCAGCCGCCGATAAGATTCGCACCAATCCCTGCCGCCTCATACAGCAAAAACAGAAACGCCAGCGCGAAGGGCGAATAGCCAAGCTTGTGGAAATAGAGCAGCACCAGCATGCGCAAAGCGCCATCAGTCAGCGTAAAACCCCAATAGGCAGCGGTGACGATGGCGTAGTTGCGCATGTCAGATGCCGCGCGCTTCCATGATACAGGCCAGATCCACCATGCGGCAGGCATAGCCCATTTCATTGTCATACCAGGCATAGATTTTCGCCATGGTGCCATCCGTCACCAAGGTTGATGGCGCATCAATAATGGAACTCCGCGTATCCCGCGCGTAATCCGCGGAAACCAGGGGCCGGTCCTCATAGCCCAAAATGCCGGCCAGCGGGCCAACGGCCGCGGCACGGAACAGCGCGTTCAATTCCTCGGCACTGGTGGCGCGCTGCAATTCAAACACGCAATCGGTGAGGGAAGCATTCAAAACAGGCGCGCGCACCGCATGGCCATTCAGCTTGCCCTTCAATTCGGGATAGATCAGCGCAATCGCTGTTGCACTCCCGGTGGTAGTAGGTTGCAAGGACAGCATGGCGGAACGTGCGCGGCGCAAATCCTTATGCGGCGCATCTGTCACCACATTGGTATTGGTGGGGTCATGGATGGTGGTGATCTGCCCATGCCTGATGCCAATCGCCTCATGCACCACCTTCACCACGGGGGCGAGGCAATTGGTGGTGCAGGATGCGGCGGTGACAATCGGATGGCGCGCTGGATCATAAAGCGCGTCATTCACGCCAACCACGATATTGAGCACCGATGCTTCCTTGACCGGTGCAGCGACAATCACGCGTTTCGCCCCGCGGTCCAGATGGCCGCGCAAAGTGGCCTCCGTCAGGAATTTGCCGCTGCATTCCAGCACCAGATCAACGCCAAGATCACCCCAGGGAATCGCTGCCGGTGTCGTGTGTTCCGTGAAGCCGATGCGCTTGTCGCCAATGCGAAACCCATCCGCGCCTTCCGCCGCGATAGGCGCGCGCCAACGACCCTGCACGCTATCGAAGGTGAGCAAATGTGCGGTGGCTGCCGCGCCGCCCTTCACCTCATTCACATGCACAATATCCAGCCGATTGTCGCGGCGCGGATCATCCTCACCACGCTCCGCCGCACCGAAAGCGGCGCGAAATGCCAGGCGGCCAATGCGGCCCATGCCATTGATGCCAACCCTCATGCGCATACCTCCTGCCTGGCGCCTTCAGGTTGGTGGCATAGCGCAGGCGGTGATCCTGGTATGTGAAAATTTTATGACAGGGCGGGCGCCCTACCAGCCATTTACCCGATCCCAGACGGCAATCACCTCATCCCCGCCATCCACCACGTAATAACGGTCGTGCGCGGCGACGGTCAGGCAGGTGTGGTTTGGCGCCACGCGCACCAGGGCGCCAACAGGAAGCTCCGCAAAGGGCAGCGGGCCTGCGCCGCGCACTTCGCCATGTTCCTGATGGGTGCGCGTGACAATCGCCTCCCCAAAGGACCATTTGCCATGCCGGTCCAGCATGACGCCGAAGCCAAGATCCTTCGGCGCCGCCTGGGTGCTGCGATCCTTAGACAGCGCAATCCCGCCCGCATCAATCAGCACCGCATTGCGATCCTGCTTGCGGGAGGTAACGGCGGAAAGCACCGTCACCGCGATATCTTCCATGCCATGCGTGCCGATCTGGCCCTGGAACAAATCGCCGAACATATAGACACCGGCGCGAATATCCGTGATGCCCGCCATGGATTGTCCATACAGTGCGGTGGGCGAAGACCCGGCCGAGACAACGCGCGGCGTAATCCCCATGCCGCGCAAGCGCTCGGCCGCCAGCACGGCACCGGCGCGTTCGGCTTCCGCCACTTTGCGCATGCCGTCTTCGCTGCGTTCCGCATAGGAATGCCCGGCATGGGTCATGATGCCGGCGCATTTTGTTCCAAGGCGCTGGGCGATTTCCGCGAGCTTGTCCGAATCCGGCGCAATGCCGCCGCGGCCTTCGCCGCAATCAACCTCAATCAAGGTGGGCAGAATACCGGGATGGGCGGCGATGGCACTGGCGACATCCGCATCATCGGTGATGATCTTCACGTCATTGCCCTGCGCGTTCAGTGCGGCAATCGCGTCCAGCTTTTGGGGCGTGATGCCGACTGCGTAGATCTGATCGCGATAGCCACCACCGGCGAAATACCGTGCCTCGGCGACGGTGCTGACGGTGATCGGCCCCTGATCCGGTGCGGCAAGTGCGGCCACCGCCAGGCTTTTCGCCGTTTTCATATGCGGGCGCAGCTTCAGGCCAGGATGCCGCGCCACAGCATCAGCCATGCGCGCCAGATTGCGCTTCAAAATGCCAAGTTCCAGCACCAGGCAAGGGGTGTGCAGATCATCCAGCTTCATGGCCAGCGCGCTTCCTTATCAATCGGCAAAACAGGTCTTGGCATATGCTTCCAGTCAAAGCGCGTCAGGATCGGCGAGGTAAGGCCGGGGCAATCAACCTCGACAATCTGTTCATGCTTGAAGAATTCATCAAAGCCGCCACGGAAATGCCCGCGCGATTTCACCACCACGGCGCGCGCCTTAGCCACATCCAAGCCGAGATGTTCGAAGAAGGCCGGATCGGCGCATTGCGTGCGAATGGAAATCACCACTACGGTGATGCCACCCATCTTGATCGCTGCCGTGGCGCCAAGTGTCATGGCGGTGCCGGCGAAAATGCCGCGCCGGCCGGTCACGCGGCCATCGGAAAGCGCCACTACTTCCGCTTCCGCACTGAAGGGCTTGCTGAAGGGATCATCGGCAGCGACATCGCGGTTGAAGCGCGCCGTGAAGCGGGCACCCTTGCCAAGCTTGTGGGCTTCCGCCGCCAAGGCGGGGTCATGGATCACACCCACCAGGCAATCCTGTACGCCGGCGCGATGGAAGGCTTCCAGAATCCACATGGTATTGCCGCGCCCGCCGCCGCCCGGATTATCGGCAACATCAGCGAAAGCCAGCGGCACGGGGCTATGCAGCGCCTTTTGCGTCGCATCTTCCAAAGCGGTCAGATTGGCGATGAAGCGCCCGCGCCTTTCCCAAATGGCGGCACCAATCCGATCGGCCAGCGTTTCTGCCGCTGCCTTATCTGTCGCGGTGATGATCACCGCCATGCCATTGAAGGGCGTGTCGCCATAGGCAAAGCCGCCCATGATGGAAACATTGGCAATGCGCTGATCTTGTGCCGCCCATTCCTGGCCGAGGTTGATGACCTCAGCATAGGGCCCCTGCGCGGTCAGCATGGAAACGGTAGGCGCCACAATCGGCAAGCGGCGGAAGGCGCGGTAGAACCGCTCACCAGCCAAAAGCCGGCGCATGAGTGCGGCACTTTCCGCGCCGCGTTCGCGCATATCCAAATGCGGATTGGTGCGATAGCCGACAAAGGCATCGGTCAGCGCCACCATGCGGTCCGATACATTCGCATGCAGATCATAGGAACACACAAGCGGCACATCACCCAATATGTCGCGAATCAGCGCCTGCAAGCTGCCTTCCGGGTCAAGATCAGCGGTGGCGAGACCCGCGCCATGCAGCACGCAATAAACGCCATCCACGCGGCCTTTCAGCGCCGCCAGCCCTTCGCGCCATTGCTGCATGAAGCCATCGAAAACGCTTTGCTCCACCGGCCCATTGGGTTCCGCCATGGCGAGCAGAATGGGGCAGGGTTGCCAAGCACCACTGGCCTCCATGGCAGTAACAAAGCCCGGCATTTCGCCCAAGGCGGCCGGGGCGGCAGAACGCGCATCAGTCACGATGGTATCGCCCGCAATCAGGCAGCGCGTTTCGAAATCCCGCAAGGTCGCCGGGGGTGCAAAGCGGTTGCATTCAATGGAAAAGCCCAAAAGGGCAATGCGCGGCCCGGCCATCAGATGGCTACCCCCAAAAGTTCAGCGATACGCGGCGTGGATTTCAGCCCGGTGCCGGTCAGCACCACCACGGTGGTTTCATCGGCTCGGATCGTGCCGGCTTCCAGCAATTTCACGAAAGCCGCCGCTGCTTGCGCGCAAGTCGGTTCCACATAAATGCCGGTGCGCGCCAGATCGAGTGTGGCGGCGCCGATCTCAGCCTCACTCAACATCACTGCGCCACCTTGGCTTTCCTGCAAAACGGCTATGACTTCCTGCGTGCGGATTGGCTGCGCAATGGCGGTGCCTTCCGCAATGGTGGGTACCGCTGCCACCGCCGGCTGCTTCAGGAAGGCGCGCGCAATCGGTGCACAATTTTCCGGCTGAGCGGCGAAAATGCGCGGCAGTTTGGTGATCTCACCGGCGCGCTGCAATTCGGCAAAACCGACGCCGCAGCCGAGCACATTGGACCCGGCGCCGCAGGGCACAATCACATTATCTGGCGCGACAAACCCCAAATCTTCCCAGAGTTCATAGGCCAAGGTCTTTGTGCCATGCAGGAAAAAGGGGTGCCAATTATGGCTGGCATAGAAAATATCAGCAGCCTGGCGCAAAGCCTCATCCGCGCAATCCTGGCGGCTGCCTGGCACTAATTCGATCTCGGCACCTGAAGCGCGTGATTGCACGGTCTTGGCGGGGGAGGTTGAAGCCGGCACCAGAATCTTCGCGCGCATCCCGCCCGCAGCGGCATAGGCCGCAACCGCGGCCCCACCATTGCCAGACGAATCTTCTAGCACATGCGTCACACCCTGCGCGCGGAGCAGGGACAGCATCACGGAAGCCCCGCGATCCTTGAAGGACCCGGTCGGCATGAACCATTCGCATTTCACGAGCGCCGAGGCGCCCCCGATCACGCGCGGCACCAGCGGCGAACAGCCTTCCCCCATGGTGATGGGGTCATCCGGCAGGAAGGGAAGTGCTGCGCCATAGCGCCAGAGCGAACGATCCTCAGTGCGGATCGCTGCGCGCGTGATGCCGGGGAGCGGCGTCAGCATCAGCGGGGCTTGGCCGTCGCCACACCAGCGCGGCGTGGCAAGTGGATAGGTAGCCCCGCTGCGGGGGTCCAGATAGGAAACGTCTGTCATGAGCATAACATGATCCGTTTTGACGGATCATGCCATGCCCATGATTTGAGCGGCTGATTCACGGCTCCGGCGATGCCGCCTCCGCCGATCAGACGCTAACCTCGCTTGCCCTGCGCCGCGCCGCAAGGGATGCTGGGGGCATGAGCAATGATGCCGAAGCCGTGACCCGCCTCGCCGCCGATCTGGTGGCGATTGATAGCCGTTCCGCTGTCTCCAACCTGCCGATCGCTGATCGGATTGAAGCCGAATTGGCGGGGTTTGAGATTGAACGGCTGGATTACACGGATGCGCAAGGTGTGGCGAAGCGCGCCCTTGTCGCGCATCGCGGCCCGCGCGGCGGTTACGCGCTATCCGGCCATATGGATACGGTGCCGGAAACCAGCTGGACAGACCCGCCCTGGACGCCGCGCATCGCGGATGGCGTGCTGCATGGCCTCGGCAGTGTGGATATGAAGGGGCCGGTTGCGGCCTGCATCATCGCCGCACGCGGCCTGCCCGCCCATGTGCCGGCAACGCTGCTGCTGACAGCGGATGAGGAAACCAGCAAGCAGGGGGCGCGCATCATCGCCGCGCAATCAAAGCTCGCGGCATCGCTTGGCTTGCAGGGGATTGTGGTGGCGGAACCAACAGCGCTGGCCCCCGTCCGCGGGCATCGCAGCCATATCGAATATACGGCCATTGCACGCGGCGTGCAGGCGCATTCCTCCACCGGCAAGGGGCTGAACGCGAATTGGGCGCTGATTCCCTTCATGGCGGAAATGAAGGCCATTTATGAAAAGCTGCGCTTTGACCCGGCCTATCACGATGCGGCCTATGACCCGCCCTTTTCCGATTTCAATTTGGTGATCGATAATCACGGCACGGCAGTGAATGTCACGGTAGCGCAAGCGAGTGTGCGGATAAAATTCCGCCGCAGCCGGCGCATTGAGGTGAGCGACATCGAAGCCGCCGTGCAGGCCGCAGCGAAACGCGCAGGGTTGGAACTCACGGAACGGCGCGAAGGCACACCACCGGAATTGCCCACGGATCACCCGCTGATCCGCCTTGCGGAAAATGTTACCGGCAAGCCCGCCGCCACCGCCCCTTACGGCACCGATGCCAGCGAATTGCAGGATATCGCGCCCTGTGTGATTTTGGGCCCTGGCACCATCGCCGCCGCCCATACGCCGCGCGAATGCGTGGCCTTGGCTGATCTGGCGGCGGCGGTGCCGATTTTCCGGCGGATGCTCTCCGCCGCCGGTACTTGAGGGAGCATAGCCATGTTGCGCAGCATTCTGCTGGCCCTGGATGATACGGAAGGCGCCATCGCCGCGCGGGATTACGCGCTGGCGCTCGCGCGCCATACCGGTGCGGCGCTGACGGCAGCGATCCTGATGGATCGCCCTGGCCTCACCGGCGCGCATGAAGCCGTGCCGCCTGGCGCTGCGGCCTTTAAGGAAAGGCGTGACGCTGCCTTGCTCCGCCAGGCTGAGGCCGCGGCGGCTGAGGCCGTGGCCGCGCTTGATCAGGCCGCCGATGGCGTGCCCTATGCCCTGGAAACCCTGGATTCCTCCCCGGCCGAAGCCTTGCTCGGGGCCGCTGGCGCGCATGACATGCTGGTTGTGGGGCGCGATTCAACCTTGGGACGCGAAGAAGCCGAAGACGGGCTTTCCCCCACGATTGAGGCGCTGTTGCATGACCGCACGCGCCCGCTGCTGGTGGTGCCCCCCGGCGCGCGTTTTGATCCGGCGGCCGCCGCCTTGGTCGCTTATGATGGCTCCCCCGGGGCGCTGCGTGCCGTGCAGCTTTTCGCGCTGCTTGGCCTTGGGCGCGGCGGTGCGACAGTGTTGAGTGTGGCGGATGATGAGGCGGAGGCCGCTGCCCTGGCTGGCACAGCGGCAGGTTATCTGCAGCGCCATGATGTGGCGGCGAAGGCGCTACCAGTCATTGGCACCCATCCGGTGGAAGCGCTTTTGGCGGAAGCCGCCGCCATGCCCGCCGGGATGCTGGTGATGGGCGCTTATGAACATACGGGGCTCCGCGCCCTATTCACCGGTTCCGCCACCAAGCATCTCTTGCGCCGGGCACCCTGCGCGATTTTCGCGGCGCATTAACTGGCGTGTAGTTCCTCGGGCAGCGCGCAAATGCGCTGCCTGACCAGCCAGGCAGAAAACCGAGCATCGGCGGTCAGCATGGCGAAGGGAATAACGCCAAGCAGGCTGATCAGGACGGGTGCGGCGGTGAGCAGCGCCGTGAAGGATACCGCCGCAAAAACGAAGGTCAGCGCCAAGCCTGCAAGCGTCGGCGCCCAGAATTGCTTGAGCGCATCAGCAAACCCAATGCCGCGTTCGCTGCGATTTTGCGGCGCCCAGCCCATACGCATGCCAAAGGGCATCGCGAGCAGAAACAGGCATTGGCTCATCAACCGCGCCGGCTCCATGAAGGCGGTGAAGACCATTTCCGTCAAAGCGCCGCGCAGGAATTGCGCACGCCCACCATAGCGTGCGGCAAGATCGGGCTTCAGCAGAACCTCGGCGTAACCAGCAAGCTTTGCGGCATAATGGCAGCCCCAACCTGCGATGAGCAGCGCGAGCAAGGCGCCAATCGGCGTGGTATCACCCCCACCGCCAAGGCCATTCCAGGCCGCGAGCAACAGGATCGCGACATAAAACGGCGCGCTCAAAAACAGCAGAATCGCCTGAATCAATTGCCAGCGCGCCATGGGGGTCAGGCCGGGCAGGCGCAGCAGCGCCAGATACTGCATATTGCCCGCAGCCCAACGCAGATCGCGCGTGATGAAATCACTATAGCTTGGCGGATTGCCTTCGCTGCTGCCGGTATCATCGGGCAGCACGCGCACTTTCCAGCCGGCGGCGTGCAGGCGCGTTGCCTCCACCTGATCATGCGAGAGAATATGCGACCCATCGGGCAGGGTTTCCAACCGTGCATGAGTGCGAAAGGGCGCGATGCGGATGACAGCGTTATGCCCCCAATAGGGCCCCTCATCCCCCTGCCACCAGGCTTGTCCCATGGCCCAGGCGCGCATGCCGTGACGCATGCCGAATTGAAACAGCCGCGGAAATCCCGCCTTGGTTGGCCTGCCGTGAATAAGCTGTTGCAGGATCGCAAGCTTCGGGTCGGCTTCCATGCAGGCAACCAGGCGCAGCACGGCATCCGCCGTCATTTCCGAATCCGCATCCAGGCAAAGCATGAATTCATGCCCATCGGCGTGATGATCCAGAAACTCCATCACATTGCCGGATTTGAAGCCGGTGTTTTGCGCACGGCGCCGGTAATGGGTTGCAATGGGTTGCGCGGCGGCAAAGGCGCGGCAGGCGGCTTCTTCGGCCAGCGCATCAGGGCCAGTGGGTGTGTCTGAAAGGAACCAAAGCGAAAACCGCTCCGCCGCACCGGCGGCCGCAAGGCCCGAAAGCAAACGCGCCAGTGGCGGCAGCACCAGCGCCATATCTTCGCGCCGGATGCAGATGGCAATGGCGGTGCGGGCCTTCGGCAAGCCAGGCCGCGCGGCGGCAAGCGCGGGCAGCACGGCGGCCACGGGGTCACGCGTGAACAGCAATAGGCCAAGCCCGATCAGCGCATTGCCGGCCGACAGCGCCGCCCAGGGCAAAGTGCCCGAGATACAAATCAGAATCAGGATTTCCGCCACCGTCCAGCCACCCGGCGCAAGGGTTGCCCAGGCGAGCCAGAACAGCCCGGCCATGATGGCCAAGGCCAGGGCAAGAAAGGCGATGCGTCGCGGCAGGATGGGTGCTTCGGTCACGGCGCCCGCTTATGCCGTGACCGCGGCGGCTTGGCGATATGCCGGCCTTGTCAGTCTATTTGCGCCCCGGAAGCGCGCACCACCGGCGCCCAGATTTCCACCTCTCGGCGCATGAAGGCATCATATTCTGCCGGGCCGAGCGGCCAGGGCTCCGCCCCATAATCGCGCACGCGCTGGGCAATGGCGGGATCATTCAGCGCGGCCACCACCTCTGCCCCCAGCCTTTCGCGAATGGCCACCGGCACGGCGGCGGGCGCTGCAATGCCATACCAGGAAGCAACATCGAAATTCGGCACGCCCTGTTCTTGCAGGCTTGGTACTTCCGGCATGGTACTGGAACGCGCAGCAGTTGAAACGCCAAGCGCCTTAAGCAAGCCCCCCAACACCTGCTGGCGTGATGCCGGCGCGTTATCAATGGCAAACAGGGTCTCGCCATTCATCACCGCCGCCATGGAAGGCGCAGTGCCGCGATAGGGCACGTGTGTGACCTCAATTCCCATGCGCATGCCAAACAGCAAGCCGGAAAGATGCGAAGACGTACCGGACCCGGCAGAGGAAAAATTCGCCCGCGCCGGATTGGCCTTGCAAAAGGCGACCAATTCCGCGACCGATTTGATCGGGCTGTCACCCTTGATGATCAGCACATTCGGCATGGCGGCAATGCGCGCCACGCCCGGCAAATCCCTGAGCGGATCAAAGGCAAGCCGCCGATACAGTGTGGGCCCAATCCCGTGTGAGGCGATGTGATTGACGTAATAGGTATAGCCATCTGGTGCGGCACGCGCCGCGACTTCCGCCCCCACCATGCCGCCCGCCCCGGGGCGCGGGTCTATGATCATGGGCTGGCCGAGCCTTTCGCGCAGCCGGTTTTCCATCATGCGGAGAAAAATATCGGAAACCCCGCCCGCTGCGCCGCCGATCACAAAGCGCAAGGGCTTGTCAGGCCAGGTACCTTGCGCCCTGACGGCAGGCGCGGCCAAAAGCGTGGCGCTGGCAGCAATAAGGCTTCTGCGTGCGATCATGTCTTTCCCCCCTGGTTACGCTTGGTTTGACCCAAGCCTAACACGAAGGCCTGGTCTGGGAAGCGGAATCAGCCGGCTGGCAGCAGCACCGTAAAGCGCGCGCCGGTAACGGCGCCGCTGGCATTCCGGATATTCTCCGCCGATATGCGCCCGCGCAGGCCCTCCACAATCTGCCGGCTGATGGAAAGCCCAAGACCGGAATGTTGGCCGAAGCGCTCCCCGCTCGGGCGTTCGGAATAGAAACGCTCAAAAATGCTCTCAAGCTTCTGTTCGGGAATGCCAGGGCCTTGGTCTTCCACCACAATTTCTATCATCGGGCCGGCATGGCGCGCACTCACCTTCACCGTGCCATGCGGCGGGCTGAAGGAAAGCGCATTACCCAGAAGGTTGCGGAATACCTGCACAATGCGCCCTTCCACACCGCGCACCACCAGCGGCCCCGCTTCCGCTTCCAGCAGCACCACCGGGTCGTCATCATCGCGGGTCGCGGCATGCAGATCGGAAAGCGCGGATAGGATCGGCGCGATATCGACCGGCGTTGAAATGGTGCGCGACAATTCCGCATCCACGCGCGATGAATCGCTGATATCGCCAATCAGCCGATCCATGCGCACCGCATCATCGGCAATGATCGCAAGCAAGCGGTTGCGGCTGGCCGGGTCTTCCACGCGGCGGAGCGTTTCAATGGCGCTGCGCACACTCGTCAGCGGATTGCGCAATTCATGTGCGACATCAGCGGCGAAGCGTTCATTGGCGTCAATGCGCGACCAAAGCGCGCGGGCGGAATTCTGCAAATCCCGCGCCAATACGCCGATTTCATCATTGCGTTTCAGCAGTGCCTCCGGCACGGATTGGGCGCGGCCTTCACCTTCGCGGATGCGTTGCGTGGCGCGCGCCAGGTCAAGCATTGGCGTGGCGATGGTACGCGCCAGGTAAAGCGAAAGGGCGACGGTCAGGATCAGCGCGGTCGCAAATAGCAGCAGCACGGAAGCGCGGATTTCAAAGAGCCGCCGATCCACTTCGCGCGCTTCACGCGTCAGCAGCACAATGCCGACACTTTGCGTGCCGCGTCGCGCGGGTTCCGCGACACTTACCAGCAGGCGGCCATCGGCGCTGCGGCGGATATAGGGCGTCACGCCGCCTTCCAGCGCCATGCGCAGTTCTTCCCGCCGATCAGGGCCAAGATCGGGCTGCCAATCGAAATCCGGCGCATCGGGCGCGCTATCCACCACCATCCCTGGTCCGCCGCGCCCGCGCAGCAGCGCGGGAAACATGCCGACCAGCCTTTCATAGATGCCGGCCACGGTGGAGGTCAGCGCGCCGCGCGGTTCCGGTGGCGGCAAGGGTTCCGCAATCACCGCACCGCCGACGCCATCACGAATCCGGCTATCGGCGACGAGCAGGCCAGCCGTGTCCAACAGCCGCGCCTGGGTATTGGGCGAAGGGTCCACCAAGCGCCGCAGCAAGGGCCGCGCCGCTTCCAATTGCAGCACATAGCGTTCGCCTTCCGGCCGCACCGCGGCTTCGGCAATGGCGCCGGCATAGATGCGCGCCTGGGTACGCATGGCCTCAACCTCCGCGCCCAAAAGCGCGTTCTGATATTGGTCGAGGTAGAGCAGGGACGCCGCCAGCAAGGCCGGCGGCAGCGCATTCAGCAGCAGAATGCGCCGCAGCAGTGGAGAGAAGCCGCGCTTTGCCTGTTCCGGCTGAGCCTCAGCTTCCGAAAGGCGATCGAGCGGCGGGGAGGTATCGGGCACGCGGGCTCCTTAACGCGGAAAGCGTGCCAGGGAAATCGCGCTGTACGGTTCAGCCCCGGCGGATGGGCGGCATGCTGCCCCCGCCCTGAGGTGGTGGCGGTGGCGCGCCCCAACCCCCGGAAGGCGGGGGCGGAGGCCCTTGCGGCTGCCATCCCCCCGGCGCTTGCGGCGGGTAGCCGCCGCCGTAACCTCCGGGCGGCAATTCCGGCGCCAAAGGGTCAGGGCCGAAGCGATTATAGCCAGGCGTGCCGCGCAGAAAACCCGCGACGATGAAGGACCAAAGCCAGCCGATGATTGGGATGAAATAGACCAGGACCCACCAGGCGGATTTGTCCCGGTCATGCCAACGCTTCGCCTGTCCGGCCAGAGTCACCCAAAGCCCGCCCACAGCAGCGATGATGCCAATGGGCCCCATGCCCATACCGCCCATGCCCGCATGGTCCGGCACGGCATCCCCGAAGCCCAGGAATTGCGCCTCTATCGCGGTGGCGGCGATGTTGATGCCAATCGGGATGAGGAAATAGAAAATCCACCAGGTCTTGCGGCTGATGCGGCCATTGAAGCTGAACCATTGCGCCAGGGTCATGGGCCTTCCTCTTCAAACTTATCGGGCAAGTTTATCGCGTATTCCGCAGCCGGGGAATCACCGCTCATCCCCCCAACAACAACCCCGGCAGCGCCGCCATATCCGCAAACGGCTCCGCCCCATGCGCCGCGAGCACCGCCGCTGGGCTTTCATGGCAAAAACCCATCACACGGCAGCCCGCCGCACGGCCCGCGCGCACGCCGGGCACGCTGTCTTCAATCACCACACAATCCTCGGGCGCCGCACCGCAGGCGGCCGCCGCTGCCAAATAGATATCCGGCCAGGGTTTTGGGCGCGGCACATCCTCAAAGGAAAACACCCGCCCGGCGAAAATCTGCGCCAAGCCCAGGCTCCGCATCTTCGCCGCCAATTCAAACCGCGAGGAATTCGAAGCCACCGCCACCGGCACACCCGCTGCCGCCAAGGCACGCACTGCTTCCAAAGCGCCTGGAATGGCCAGCGTTTCTTCCGCCATGCGCCGCGCGATCAGGGTGGAGATTTCCTGCGCCCAATCCGGCGGCAGCAGCCCAACGCGCGCTTCAATCCGCGGCAGCATATCGGGCAGCGCGAGCCCCAGAAATGTCTCCCGCGCTTCGGCCGCCGTCATGGGCCAGCCGCGCAAGGTCATTTCCTCCGCCACAATCTTATTCACTACCCATTCGGTATCAGCGAGTACACCATCGCAATCAAACAGGATGGCGGCGGGGCGCTTCATGCCTCGGCTTTGGCGCGCGTGAGGTTTTCAACGCGCAGCTTCTCATGCGGGCAATCGCGATGCTGCTTCGGGCATTGCCGCCCGCCGGCGAAGGAACAAAGGCTGCGCCCGGATTGCAAGGCACCGCGCACCAGATGCGCGAGGGATGCGATGAAGGCCGGATCGCTATTCTGCGCCGGCACACGGAAATAGCCGGGAATGCCAAGATGCTCGGCCTCTTCCCGATACTCCACATCCAATTCCACCAGGGTCTCGGAATGTTCTGACACAAAGGCAATCGGGCAGATCAGGATCGCCACCTTTTCTTCCGCCGCGCGTTCAATCTCGCCCTCTGTCGAAGGCCCGATCCAGACCTGAGGCGTGACGCGCGACTGGTAGCAGACGATATGGTCAAGCTCCGGCATCGCCAATTCAGCGACCACGGCAGCAACCGTCTGTTCCACCTGCCATTGATAGGGATCGCCCGCTTTCACAATCGATTCCGGCAGGCCATGGGCGGAGAATAATACGCGCAGCGGCACTTCTGCCGGCAATTCCGCGCGCGCCTTGGCATAGGCTTCCCGCACCAGCCGCGCGGTGGCCGCCGCAAAACCCTGATCCGAATGCCAGCAGCAAAGTGCCGTGGTCGGCACATCAAGCCCGATCTTGCGTGTGGCATCCTGCCAGGCCACCAGGCTTGAACCCGTGGTGGTGGTGGAGAATTGCGGATAGAGCGGCACCAGCAAAATACGATCCGGCGCCCAATCCTTCACGGCGCGGGCGCATTCATCGCTCATCGGGTGCCAGTAGCGCATGGCAACAAAGCAGCGCGTTTCCGTCCCGGCTTCATCAGCCAGGGCCACTTCCAGGCTGCGCGCCTGTTCTTCCGTCAGTTCCAACAGCGGCGAACGCCCGCCCAGCACGGCATAGTTTTCCTGCGCCGGCTTTGTGCGGCGCCAGGCGATCAGCCGGCCAAGCCAGGGGCGCACAAAACCCGGCACGCGCAGAATGGCCGGGTCGGTGAACAGGTTCACCAGGAATGGCCGCACGCTCTCCGGCGCATCGGGTCCGCCGAGGTTGAACAGCACAATAGCCAGGCGCTGGCGGCGCTGCGGTGCGGGCATCATCTGATCCATGCGCCCGCACATGACATGCGCGGGCCGGGGGTCAAGGGTTCAAAGCGGCCAAGCGGGCGTTTTTTCGCCCAGCCAGGGCAGATTCAGGCGTTTCCTTGGGCAGGGGCGGCAGCAACCTGCTGCTGCGCGCGGCGATTCTGCCAAAGGGCGACGAAATCAATCGGCGCCAGCATCACGGGCGGGAAGCCGCCATCGCGGGTGACCTCGGCCAGGATATTGCGCGCGAAGGGGAACAGCAGGCGCGGGCATTCCACCAGCAGGACGGGTTCCATCATCTCGGGCGCGATGCCGTTCAGGGTGAAAATGCCGCAATAGACCAGTTCGGCGATGAAGGCCGTGGTCTCGGTGCCGATCTTGGCTTCGCAGCGGATTTGCAGCGTAACCTCAAAATTCTCCTGGCCTTCCTGCAGGCGGCGGGCCTGGACATCCAGCGCAATGTCAACCTTGGGCGCTTCGCGCAGGTTGATGAAGATCTGCGGCGCGCCCGGCACTTCGAAGGAGAGATCCTTGGTATATTGCAGATTGAGCGTAATGGGGCTGGGCGCCATTTGCCCGGGGCCATTGGCGGGCCGAGGGGCGGCGGTTTGTTCGGACATGACAAAGCCTTTCGAAGCGGGGGCGGGCAAAGCCGCCTGATTGCGCGGGGCGGTAGCACGCGGGGGGCAGGGCGGCAAACGAGGCGATTACGGCCTTCCCCCCGCCCCGCCCGGTTCAAAAAACTGCGGATGGTTGAACTGGAACATGCGCGCATTCAGCGCCAGCCCGGTTTCAATCTGCGTGAGCGTCACCCGGGTTTCGCGCCCCTGGGCATCCACAACCGCCCATTGCCGCAATTCCAGCGGTTCCGGCTGGAAGACCAGGGTCAGCGTCCCCTCCCGCGGGTCATTGGTGCGGAACAGCGTGATGCGCAGAAACCCGCCATCGCGCTGCACGCGGCTGATGGTGACATCGCCCGAAAGCCGGATTTCCGGGCGCAGCAGCAGCCCAAGCGGTGTGGCGTTGGTCGGCAGCGTGGTCGGCGCCTTCAATTCCCGGTCATAGAGCAGGAATTGGTTACCATCCGCCACCAGCAGCAGCGGCTCGGGCGGGTCATAATCAAAACGCATGCGGCCCGGGCGAGAGATATAGGCCCAGCCCTGCGCCGAGGCGCCATTCTGCGCGATTTGCAAAAACCGCGCGCGGAGCGTGGTCAGCCGGTTCAAATAGGCCTCAACGGCGGCGATATCGCGCCGATCACGCTCGGAAAGCGCAGCCGCCTGGTTCTGGGCCAGGGCGGGGAGCGGCAGCAAAAGCGGGGCGGCAAGCAAGGCGCGGCGGAACATGCCCCTCATGTGGACCGTCTGGGCGCGTAGGGGAAGGCCCCGGCGCTTGCCTGATCCATGGGGGGCGTTAGCTTGCCCCCGCGCCAGAGGGGGTAGGCCATGACACAACGCGATGATTTGAACCGCACCGGCGCAGCCCTGCGCGCCGAGATTTTTGGCGCGGGTGAAGCGGCGCTCGCCAATGGCGCCCTTGGCTTTGGCGATCTGATGGCCGAACTTGTCTATGGCAGTATCTGGAACCGCCCAGGGCTTTCGCGCCAGGACCGCATGGCGGTGACGCTGGCGGTGCTTTGTTCCCTGCAAAACCAGGCGCAGCTTCGCCGCCATGTCGCCGCTGCGCTCAAGCTTGGCCTGACGCCGCGCGCCATTGTCGAGATTCTGATCCAGATCGGCATTTATCGCGGCTTCGCGGCATCAGAAACTGCACTGGAAACCGCACTCACCGTCTTTGCGGAGCACGGCATCACGCTTGAACCCGAAGCGCCGCGCCATGATGCGCTGGAAGCGCTGATGGAACGCGGGCGGGATTTACAAGGCGCACTGCATGCCGAACGCCGGCATGAAGGCCATGCTTCGCCGGATAACCCCGCCACAGGCAGCATTTATCCGCTGGTGGTGCAGTATTGCTATGGCGAGATCTGGGACCGCCCAGGGCTTGATCGGCGGCTCCGCGCGCTTTGCGCCGTGGCGTCCTTCGCGGCCTTGGATCATGATATTTTGCTGCGCAAATTCATCCTCTCCGCGCTCAATATCGGTGCCAGTCGGAATGACATTATTGAAGCGCTGATCCAAGGCGGGCCTTACAATGGCTTTGCTTTCATGCTGAAGGCGCTGAATATCGCGCAGGAAGCCTTTGCTTCGTTGGATAGGGCTTGAACACAAGCATGCTGAAGGCCCGGCTTTATCTGGCATTGCTGCTGACCGTGCTGCTCTCGGCCTGCGCGGTCGCGCCGCCAGCGCCCAAGGAACCACCGCTTTCCTACCCGCCACTGGCGCGGGAGAGAATGCTCCGCATCGCCATCGCGGAATGGGAAGAATGGGGGCGGCAAGTGTCAGACCGGCGGCCAGGGCCGGCGCAGGAATCGGACCCCACCGGCTTTCCGCGCCTGCAAGCCTATTGGCAGGCGGTGCCGGAAGGCCGCGGCATCATCACGCGCAATCGCGCGCTTTTCCGCGCGGGCTATGAAGGGCAATGGCAGCAGGATGCCTGGTCCGCCGCCTTCATTTCCTTTGTCATGCGCAGCGCCGGGATTGATGCGCGTGAATTCCCGCCCTCTGCCGCGCATGGCACCAGCATTGATGGCATGATCGCCGATGCCCGGGAATTTCCGCGCGAGGCGCCCTTCATTCCACATCGCGTACAGGACCGCGTTGCCGCACCGGGGGATTTGCTCTGCGCCGATCGGTCACGCGCGCCGCTGGCCCATTGGCAGGACCGTGCCGGGGATCAGGGGCGGTTCCGGCCGATGCATCGCGATATTGTCATC